>DFWY01000125.1:0-30384 GCA_002381615.1 Polaromonas sp. UBA4122
ATTCATTGAACGCTAAATGGTATCAGTGGCCAGCGCGCCAATGGTCAAGTTTTCAAAAGAAGTGCTCATGGTGCTTGACTCCGTACTTGAGTACGGAGATAAGCTTACTCGATGAATGCATTACAAGCAGAAAACACCAGCGATAAAACCTTCCTTCGTACGCTGCTGGCCGGGGGCCTTGCGGCCCTGTTTGCGTCCACCTGCTGCCTTGGGCCGCTGGTCTTGATCACTCTGGGGCTTTCGGGCGCGTGGATCAGCAAGTTAACCGTTCTGGAGCCCTATCAGCCGATATTTATCGGCGCGGCGTTGGTAGCCTTGTTCTTTGCGGGCAAGCGCATCTGGCGCCCCGCTGCCCAATGTGCGCCGGGTGAAGTGTGTGCCCTGCCGCGGGTCAAGCGCGCGTACAAATTGCTTTTTTTGGGGGTCTGTACGCTTGTGCTGTTGACGCTTGTATTTCCGCTCATTGCTCCCTGGTTTTACTGAAAGGACTTCACTATGAAAAACCTGATTGCCACCCTCGGCATCGCCATCACCCTCGCGGGTTCTTCCTTGGCGGCCAGCGCCGTACCCAAGACAGTTACGCTTTCCGTCCCCTCCATGGACTGCCCAGTGTGCCCAATCACCGTGAAAAAGGCCCTGACGCAGGTATCCGGCGTCAGCCAGACCAGCGGGAACTTTGGCAAACGGGAAGCCGTCGTCACATTTGATGATGCCAAAACCAATGTGGGCGCAATAACCGAATCCACCAAGAACGCGGGCTATCCATCCACGGTCATGGGTGTCGCCAATTGAACGCCATCGCCCTGGAGTCCACGCTAACGTGCCCGGAGTGCGGTTTTTCCAGGACCGAAACGATGCCCACTGATGCCTGCCAATGGTTTTATGAATGCACGCAATGCCACGCCGTGCTCAAACCGCTGCCGGGCGACTGTTGCGTGTACTGCTCGTACGGAACGAACCCTTGCCCGCCAATCCAGGAAAGCGGCAAGCAAAGTGGGTGTTGCTCCTGACTTTGTTTTGTCTGACTACCGCAGGCCACGGCTTTGTTGGTGTCGTCTCAGAAAACGAAAAATAAAGCGCGATAAGCCTTAATCGCCTGCTTGAGAAGCCTGGGGCATCGTCAGTACAACCGCACGGCCGTCCGTTGCAAACGGGTCGCCTGCAGCATTCGTCCCATGTAGCGGTCGCGATACCGTAACGCTTCCCTCCTGCGTCGCGCCGACGCCAATGAGATCGGCAACAATCAGGGCGCGCTCATTATCAATAGCGGGCTCAATGCGGTGGGTCGGAAGATGGAGGCGTTGTGAGAGTTCGATACCCACGTCGAAACTTGCGGTCGCGACCCACACGGGAAGGCAGTTGGGTGCTACGCAATATGCAGTCTTCCACAGGCGGGTGTGATGCCGTCGCCGAATACTTGGAGCGCCCGTATCTGGCTTCTCGAAAGTGAGGTTTTGTGGCCGGTCCGCGAAGTAGGCAGGCGTTGCTGGACCTGCCGGGTCAGGCTGGTTTTGTAGTGCGGCAAGCCCTTCTTGTACAACACGTAACGGTGATGGGAGGTCGGCACGCATCCATCCCGCGCGCGTAAAAGCCCTCACGAGGTCTTCTTCTAAGCCAACAAAGACCAGAGAGATCGGCTCCATCCGACCGCCGATAAGGTCTTCAGATCCGAGGGGAAGGTCTGATGGAAGGGATATTCGCAACGCTTGAATACTGATCGAGTGCGCGGCTGGCGGTGGCCCGATCGGGACCATTTTCGTCTGGATTGTGAGCACGGCTGGGGCGCCAAGAGCAACGAGCAGAATAGCACTGCCTGCAATGCGGAGTGCGCGGGTGCCAAACGGTAGCTTGAATGTGTCGATCCAATCGATAGGACGCTCGTAATGCAGGAAAAAAAGCAGGGACGCAAGCACCATGAATGCCAAGGCGAGGCTGCCAAGAAGATCAGAAGGCCAGTGCACACCGAGATATAGCCGTGACAAGCCGATGCCGACGATGAGAAGGAGCAGCAGCGTTACGCCAAGAGCGCGCACGCCGCGACGCACCTGGCTGCCCAATAGAAGTGCCGCGAGCAATCCATACACCACGGTACCTGACAGCATATGCCCCGATGGGAAGCTTGCTTCCCGCACACTGATGATCGCGTCGATCGGTCGTGCATAGCCAACGAGTGCCTTGAGAATTACCGAGACGAGGCCCGTACCCGCCAGCGCAAGCATGAAGGTGGCCGCAAGACGCCGCTGTTGGCGCGCCAGTGCAACAACGGCAATGCCAAAGCACAGCAGAAATAAAACCGTTGCGCTGCCCAATTGTGTGAGCGTGAGCATGAACCACGTCATCCCCGTGGTTCGGAAAAGTGGCACAGTGTTGTGTAACCGGATGTTCAGTATCACAAGTGGATCTTTTGCCACGATGTCTTGCAGCACGCCAAGGAAGAACCATAGTCCCAAGAGGATGCCGATGCCGGCGATTGTCCCCGGCAGACCCCAAGGATCATGTGGATCAAGGCGGCGTCCCAGGAATCTCGCGGTGCGCGGGAATCGATTACGAAGGTCAAGAATAACTGGCCATCGTCCCATCATCGCGCTAATGGGTTCGATAACAGGTGTTACGCGTTTCCAAAATCGACGCTCGTGCTCCAGAAAGAGAAGGACGACAAGAATCAGCACCGCCGGGAAGACGACCAGCGCCATGAACAAAAACGTATAAAAAATGAGTGCTGGGAGCATTGATTTAATTGAACCGAGCTAGGGGTCAGCTGACGAAACAGAAAAATCGTACGCTAAGCATTGGCTTGCATCATGGTTGGCCGCAAGCTATTTCATACCATCGGGCAAGATGCGCCGCAAATGCTGGTACTCGAACCACGTCAGTCCAATGACGACGACATCCAAGGTTGTGATGAGCAGCAACGACAGTGAATGCGTAAAGCTGTAACGATACATTTGATAGAGAATGAACAAACCGAAAACAGCGATGGCGGCCGGATAGTACCCCAGCTTCTTTTGCCAAAGACCGATGATGAGCCAAAATTTGATTACGCCGTGGCTGAACAAATAGAAGGCGGTGAAGTGTTGGCTGCTCACGGACAGCCCTTGCGCGGCATGAAGCAAATAATTGGCAACGAAGTCGCGAGGGTCCTCTGTCAATTCCATCCGTGTAATGACTTTCGCCAGGTCGAGCAGGAATTGCGTAGTAACGAAGTACGCAAAAATGCTGGCGGCGATTTCCGCCAGCGCAAAAGCGCCTTTGAACATAAGGCTTATCTCGAAGGCGAAGTGCACCTTCTTCCCGTCAAACAGTTTCTTTATGCCAGTCATTTTTAGCAATGCGTGACCTCGCTCGGCTAGCGCCGAACCCATCCAGAAGCAATTGGGCGCGCAAAGACCACGCGGTACAACTTCTCGGTTAGGTTGGTAAATGTGTCGCCAGCCATTCGCCAAAGTGGCGAGACAACGACATAAGCCACACCAGTCACGGCGACGGCTCCTACCATGTCCAGCGGAAAATGCACCCCTAGGAACACCCGCGCCCAGGCAACGGAAAAACCTGCCGTTAGGACCGCAGCGGCCAGTCGGAACGCACCACCGAACAGCAAGGTCAGGCCGATGCCGGCAAATACGGTCATGTGATCGCTGGGGAAAGAGGAATCGGCCGAGTGAGGTACCCAAGCGTGGCCGAGTCCGATCATGAATGGTCGTGGATGCAGCCAGACCAAGCCGATCACTTGATTTGCACCAAGCGCCAACAGGGTAACCAGGCACGCCTTAATTGCCTGATTGCGGCGCGCGTCATCGCCCCAAAGCCAGAGCACGAATAGCAGCATCGGGATCAGGTAGATCAGGTCGTCGGCGATAACAATGGCCGTATCGACGGCCCATGACGGCGTGTCGACACCCGCATTGATCCGCAGGAACAGCGACTGGTTGAAAGCTTCAATTTTGTTCATCGTTTCTTTTTCACTCGAACAGTTCGACCTGTGAGCATTCCAGACTCAGGTGCAGTGTTTCAAGGTTGTCTGGGCGGCATGGCATGAGTGGTGTTGGGTGCTTTGATCAATCGATCACCTGCCCGAGTTTATAGATGTGCGGGAGGTATGCATCTATTGCCGGTTTGCAACTGGCAGAAGTTGAGGCTCTATGACAGCTTTGGCGCACGTTGCATGCAGCCACGAACAACAGCTGACTAGCAAGCCAAACTTTGTATTTGAACTTCCCGAAAGCAGCCGGTGAGCAATACCCGCAAACGCTGCCTATGCACAGATCCAAACTATGCACAGTGAACCGGACCCCGCGCATGTTTACGACTGTAATTGCTCGGAATATCAGCCTTTGCGCGCCGCTCTGGGCCGGGGTGACATGCCCGGGTATCCGAAAACAGGTTCAAACTAAGGCCATGTCGTTCAGGGACAGGTTTTCAACAACAGGGGAGAGTGTGAATTGAAATTGCAAACTGCACGCTGGAAACCGGGTGTACTGGCGGCTTTTGGTTCGGCCTTTCTGTTTGGGGCGGGGACGCCATTGGCCAAATGGCTGCTTGGCCAGATGAGTCCGTGGATGCTCGCAGGCCTGCTTTATCTGGGATCAGGCATCGGCTTGGGGCTTTATCGCCAGCTGCGCGGTGCTACCCGACCACGTCTCAACCCGGGCGAAATGCGATGGCTGCTTGCGGCTGTGCTGTGCGGCGGCGGCATTGCCCCGGTGCTTTTGATGTTCGGCTTGTCGGCGATGCCGGCCAGTCATGCGGCCTTGCTGCTCAATGCCGAAGCGGTGTTGACGGCACTTTTGGCCTGGATTGTGTTCAGGGAGAACTTTGACCGGCGCATTGCCACCGGTATGGCCGCTATTGTGGCGGGCGCCCTTTTGCTGAGCTGGCCGCAGAATGCGCCATCGGGCGCGCAGGCGGCCACATCGCTGTGGCCTGCGCTGGCCGTGCTGCTCGCGTGCTTTTTCTGGGCGTTGGACAACAACTTCACGCGCAAGGTGGCGCTGACCGATGCCTCTTGGATTGCCTGTGTGAAAGGCCTGGCGGCTGGCACGACGAATCTGTTGCTGGCGTTTGTGGCAGGCGCTGCGCTGCCGAACGTCGGCAAGCTCTCGGCGGCCATGGGAGTGGGCTTTTTCGCTTATGGCGTGAGCCTGGCCCTCTTTGTCATGGCCTTGCGGCACCTCGGAGCGTCGCGCGCCGGCGCTTATTTTTCGACTGCGCCTTTTGTCGGCGCGCTGTTTTCGGTGCTCTTTCTCGCAGAGCCCATCACATGGCCACTGCTGGCTGCCGCGCTGTTGATGGCGCTCGGCATCTGGCTGCATCTGACCGAACACCACGCCCATGCGCATCAGCATGAAGTTCTGGAACACGAGCACCTGCATGCGCACCCTTCCCTTGATGGGCACCACACGCACGAGCATGCCCCTGCATTTGAGGGCCAGCATTCTCATCGCCACAGCCATGAACCCATGACTCACAGCCATGCGCACTATCCGGATGCCCACCACCGCCATGATCATTGACGCACCGGCGCCTTGGCGCATTGCTCAGGTGGCTGCTCTGAGCGGCGTGCCAGCCGCCAACATCCGGTATTATGAGTAAAAATTGACTCTAGCCCAATAAAGACGGGCGAAGTCAGCTATTAAAAAGTGAGCGATTTGGGCGTTCTCTGCCAGGGTGCAGCAAGCATGCGGGAAATCACGCAACCCTGCCGCGGCAGGTTCATCGAAACAAGACCAGCTTACTTTAGATCGCTCAGGCGACACTGTTTTATCAGGAGCTTCCCCAATGTGGGTTGCGCAGACTCCGGGTAGGCTCTGGTGAACCTGGTCTTATCTGGAGTCTTTCTTTGTCCCAACTTTCCCCTGCCAACCACCCCGTATCCGATGCGGCCGCCCGCCATGACCTTCACTACCCGTTTTGGCCCAAACGCTTGCCGCACAGCATCACGCCGCCCGCTACCTCGCTGTGGCATAACCTGGCGGTCAGCGCGCTGCGCTTCCCCGACAAACCCGCACTGGTGTTTTTTGACCGCGTGCTCAGTTACGCCGCCATGCTGCAGCAGGCCGAGTGTCTGGCCGCCACGCTGGTCCGGCTGGGTGTCAGGAAGGGCGACCGTGTGGTGCTCAACATGCAGAACTGCCCGCAGTGGGTGATTGCGCACTTTGCGATATTGCGGCTTGACGCCGTGGTGGTGCCGGTCAACCCCATGAACCGGGCCGAAGAGCTCAAGCACTACATCACGGACCCCGATGCCAAAGTCGCCATCACGGCGGCCGACCTCGCGCCGGAGCTGGTCAAAGCCAACGCCCAGCTTGCCCCTGAAGACCGGCTGGCGCACTTGATCGTGACGCATTACAGCGATGCCTTTGACGTGAGTACTGAAAGTCACACAGAAAGCCAGGGCGACGGCGCCATGCCCGAAGCCTGGCGCAGCTGGCTGGCCACCCGGCACGCGCTGCCTGTGCTGGAGGGCGGAACGGTGATGCGCTGGGCTGAGGCGATGAAAAATGAAGCTGACCCCGATGGTTTGCCTGCGCACACGGCAGCCCCGCAGGATCTGGCGGTGCTGCCTTACACCAGCGGCACGACCGGCTTGCCCAAGGGCTGCATGCACACCCATGCCAGCCTCATGCACAACGCGGTGGGCAGCTGCCTGTGGGGCAACAGCACTTTCGAGAATGTGGTGCTGTCGGTGGTGCCAATGTTCCACATCACCGGCATGGTGTCGGTGATGCATGCCGCCATCTACGGTGGTGCCACGCTGGTCATCATGCCGCGCTGGGACCGCGAGCTGGCCGGACGGCTGATCTCGCGCTGGCGCGTGACGCACTGGACCAACATCCCGACCATGGTGATTGACCTGCTGGGCAGTCCCAACTTTGCCAGCTTCGACTTGAGCAGCCTGGTCTATATCGGCGGCGGCGGGGCGGCCATGCCGCAAGCCGTGGCGCAGCGTTTGTGGGAGCAGTACGGCCTGCGCTTTGCCGAAGGCTATGGCCTGACGGAAACGGCGGCCCCTTCGCACAGCAACCCGCCCGACGCCACCAAGCAGCAGTGCCTCGGTGTGCCTTTCATCAGCACCGATGCGCGCGTGATTGACCCGCTGACGCTTGAGGAAATGCCGTAGGGTGAGCAGGGCGAGATCATCATGTGCGGGCCGCAGAATTTCCAGGGCTACTGGAAGCAGCCTGAAGCTACGGCGGCCGCTTTTATCGAACTGGACGGCAAGCGCTTCTTTCGTTCCGGCGACCTGGGGCATGTGGACGGGGAGGGCTATTTCTTCATCACCGACCGGCTTAAGCGCATGATCAATGCCTCGGGATTCAAGGTCTGGCCGGCGGAAGTGGAAGCCTTGATGTTCAGGCATCCGGCGATTCAGGAGGCCTGCATCATTTCCAGCAGTGACGCGTACCGCGGGGAAACCGTCAAGGCCGTGGTGGTGCTGCGCGCCGAGGCCAAAGGCCAGACCACGGAAGACGACATCATCAGCTGGTGCAAAGACCACATGGCCGCCTACAAGTACCCGCGGGTGGTGCAGTTTGTGGACGCGCTGCCCAAAAGCGGGGCCGGCAAAGTCATGTGGCGCGCGCTGCAGGAAGCTGAAAGCGCAAAAACCTGATCGATCTAGTCGCTTGTTTTATATAAAACAGCCGCCAAGCCCAATAAATACGGGCATATGCAGCTATTAAAAACAGAGCAAATCTAGGGCGGGTCATTTTTTTTGGATTCGCTTTTTCAAGCGCTCAGGCGGCGGCTGTCAGCCTGCGCGGCGTGATTTCTACCGAATCGGTTGCGCTGCTCATCCACACCGTGCCGTCCTGAACCGTGACTTGCAGTTGCATGCCGCGCTCGGCCAGTTTGGCCAGCGCCTGGCTTTGGGCCGCCTCAATCTGCCACACCACCAGATTGGCAGCGCGCGTCAGCTTGCTCTCAATGCCTTTCCACCACACCGGCGTGCTGCTGGCAAAGCTGATGACCGTGACCCGTTCGGCGCGGCCGGCGGCACGCATCAGGCGCTTGTCGTCGGGCTGGCCGACGTCGATCCAGTGCAGCACGGCATCGGTGTAATCCTTGTGCCACAGGGCGGGCTCATCCACGTCCCACAAGTCTTTGGCAAATTCAAGCTTGCCTCGTTTGTCGTCGGCCGGCACGTTGAGGGCAAAGGCCAGCAGGCGGATCATCATGCGTTCGTCGGTCTCGGACGGATGGCGCGCAATGATCACGCTGTGATCGGCATAGACACCGCGGTCCATGTCGGCAATTTGCAGTTGGGCTTTGTGGATGGTGGCTTTGATGGCCATGGGGAATTGTTCTCGGGTAGCAGCCCCTTTGGGCTCTGCGTTAAACCTCCTATTGGAACAGCCTTTTTTGTCGGTGAATCAAGCCGGGGTGTGGGATGGCTGAAGCGAGCCTGTCAGCCCGTCTGGTAAGCTTTACTTACGAATGTCACATCGTCCTACGCGAGGTATCCGATCCGCCTGTTACAAATGGAACTCTCAGAAGGAGTTCCATCATGGACACCGATCATCAAGTACTCAACAACTCAAACAGCCAGCCGGCCTTCACTGAACGGCTGCGCCACAGCAAGGCGCTGATTCCCACCATGGCGGTCATGGGCGTGACCGTCATGGCACTCGCCGCCGCTCTGGTGGTGAACCGATCTGAAGCACAGCCCGGCGGAACTGAGGCATCGGCCAAGGCAGAACAGCAAAAAGACAAAACGCTTGCCAAGGCGCCGGTGACCACCGTCAAGGACGCACCGGTCATGGTGGCCCGGGCGCACAAGGCTGTGATTTGTGCCACCTGCGGCACGGTTGAATCCGTCGTCGCTGTGCAGCGTCAGGGCCACGTCAACGGCGTTGCAGTTGGCGGCACCACGGTGGGTATTGGGACCGTGGCTGGTGGTGTCGTCGGCGGTTTGCTGGGTAATCAGGTCGGCGGCGGCAGTGGCAAGACGGCCATGACCGTACTCGGCGTGGCTGGCGGCGCCTTTGCCGGCAATACCATCGAGAAAAATATGAAGAAAGTCACCGTCTACCAGATGCGCGTTCGCATGAACGACGGCTCGTTCCGAACCATTGAGCAGGCCAGCGCCGTGCCGGCGGGCTCCAGGGTGATCGTCGAGGGCCACACCCTCCGTCTGGCGTCCACGGCAAGCTCTTCTGCTGCTGCTTACCTCTCGTACAGCGCCCCAGTGGCCTGATGAATTTTGAAATGAACCACTTAAAAAAAACCATGGAAAAAATTGTTAAACCGTTGCTGATGGCGAGTCTTGCCGCCCTGACCATCGTGACCGCCCTGTGGGGTGGTGCTGCCCAGGCCGCTGCTCCCTACGTGAATGCCACGGTTGAAGGAGCCTTGGCGCCGGGGGTGTATGGCCGTATTGATATCGGCTCGGCGCCACCGCCACCCCTGGTCTATGCGCAGCCGCTCATTATTTACCGCACGCCGGTTATGGTGCAGCAGCAACCGCTGTATCTGCACGTGCCGCCCGGCCAGGCAAAAAAATGGTCCAAGCATTGCGCCAAGTACAACGCCTGCAGTCGGCCGGTTTACTTCGTTCAGGTCCGGGGTGACGACAATTATGAATGGCACAAGGAAAATGACAAACGACGCGGTCAAGACAGAGGGCAATACACAGGTCAATTCATAGGTCAAGACAGCGGTCACGAGAAAGGCCACGGCAAAGGTCATGGAAAAGGTCATGGCAAGGGCGAGCGCGACTAAGCGGGCAGGTTTGTATCGCCCTCTCAAAGGTGCCGATGCCAGTCATCGGCACCTTTTTTATTGAGGCCGGCATTGAGTGCAGAGGGGACTGGCATTATGCGAAGATCAACCCCAACTTCAGAAAGGAATCCATGAAAGCAATCTGGAACGGCGCAGTGATTGCGCAAAGTGATGACACCGTGGTTCTCGAGGGCAACCACTATTTTCCCGAGAGTTCGCTCAATCGGGATTACGTAACCTTTAGCAACCACCACACCACGTGTGCCTGGAAAGGGCAGGCCAGCTACTACTCACTGCTGGTCAATGGCGAAATGAACACTGATGCGGCCTGGTATTACCCCGACCCCAAACCCGGGGCCGAGAGCATCAAGGGACATGTCGCTTTCTGGAAAGGCGTGAAGATCGAGCCCTGACTGAGGCCGAAGTCCGTTCGAAAAATGGAGCCTGGAGTCCCCGGACTTCTCCATCTGGTGCGCGCTATGCCCGGTGGGTCACATCGGCCAATAGCAACGCCGAATAAGGGGGAGGGGCGTGCTGGCCCTTTTACGCTATGCCGACCGCTTTCGGCGCTTTGTCTGATGGCGCTTTTCAGCGCAATGATCTATAAATGATGCATGGCGGGCCGCTCTGCGGGGTCTCCAGTGGCAGGCATTGACCGGGCAAGGGTTAGTGCCTGAGAATCTAGCCATGGCTTTCAAGGAGATTTCATTATGTTCAAACACCTTCTGGTTCCGGTAGATGGCTCGTCCACCTCGCGCCAGGCCGTCGAAAAAGCGATTGCCATTGCCGAGGCGTTCAAGAGCGCGGTGACCGTGATCTATGTCATAGACCCTTATGCGTTTACCGGGGTGGGAACGGATTTTTCCTATGGCCAGGCTGAATACCTCAGTGCGGCCACCGCCGAGGCCAATGAAGCGATCCAGGCGGCGAAGCAGGCTTTCCAGGACCACGGTATCAGTGTGACCGCATCCATCGTTGAAGGTCATGCGATTTACCGTGGCATCCTTGAAACCGCGGAGTCGGTGAACGCGGATCTCCTGGTTATGGGCTCGCACGGCCGCCACGGACTGGAAAAACTGGTGCTGGGCAGCGTCACGGCCCAGGTGTTGTCACACGTCCATTTGTCGGTGCTGGTCGTTCGTGACTAGTGCCAAGGCGCTGTAGTCGGTGGCGCTGCAAGTTGCGGCGTCTCCCGTCCCCAACAAGGAGCTTTCATGGATTTACTGAATCACGATCTGGCGCATGAATTTCCGGAGTACCTGCAAAAAATGCGCAATCTCAAGGCGTCTGACCGGTACTTTGCAAGCCTCTTTGCCCGATACGATGCAGACAACCAGACCATTGCGACGTACGAACAGGGGGTCGGTTCGATCAGCGATGAGGCTCTCGAAGCCCTGAAGAAAAAGCGGTTGAAAATCAAGGATGAGATTTACCAGATTCTCAAAGCGACGTAACAGGTCGAGGTCCAGGTCCGCAGTTGCGGATTTCAAAATCCTTAAGAAAAATAAGCGGTTAGCCCAATAAATACGGGTGTATATTGCTATCAAAAAAGAAGCAAACGGGCTTGCCGACGGCCACTGCCAAAACGGTGTATTTTATTTTTTGGCGCGTTGTTCAAGGTTTTTTCATCAAACTGCAACACGGCGCCTGTACGCTGGCGTCGTTCACTCAATTTTGGTTTTTTGGCGGGAGAGCCCCTTGATTTCAAGCGACGAAGAATTGATGCGGCGTATCCGCGACGACCTCATCGACAGCTACGATGAGGAGTTGGAGATGGAGCTTGAAGACCGGACCGTGGCACAGCTCACCGGCGCAGAGCCCCCCAGTTGCAGCGCGCAAGACAAGGAACACCGCCGTCAGTATTTTCGTGAGCTGTTCCGCCTGCAGGGTGAACTGGTCAAGCTGCAGGACTGGGTGGTCAGCACCGGTCACAAGGTGGTCATTCTGTTTGAAGGGCGCGACGCTGCCGGCAAGGGCGGTGTGATCAAGCGTATTACCCAGCGCCTTAATCCACGGGTGTGCCGCGTGGTGGCGCTGGCGGCACCCAATGACCGCGAGCGGACCCAGTGGTACTTTCAGCGCTACGTCTCGCACCTGCCTGCCGCGGGTGAGATCATGCTGTTCGACCGCAGCTGGTACAACCGCGCCGGTGTGGAGCGTGTCATGGGCTTTTGCACCGATGACCAATACGAAGAGTTTTTCCGCACCGTGCCAGAGTTTGAAAAAATGCTGGTGAGCTCGGGCATACAGCTCATCAAATACTGGTTTTCCATTTCCGATGAAGAGCAGCACCTGCGCTTTCTGGGCCGCATTTACGATCCGCTCAAGCAATGGAAGCTCAGCCCCATGGACCTGGAGTCCCGGAGCCGCTGGGAGGAGTACACCAAGGCCAAGGAAATCATGCTGGAGCGCACCCACATTCCCGAGGCGCCGTGGTGGGTGGTGCAGGCGGTTGACAAGAAAAAAGCCCGGCTCAATTGCATTCACCATCTGCTGCAGCAAATGCCTTACCAGGAAACCGAGCATCCGGACATTGTGCTGCCCGAGCGGGTTCGCCATGAAGACTATGTGCGCCAGCCGGTTCCGCAAGACATTGTGGTGCCCGAGATTTATTGAGCGGCCGTGAGCGGACCTGCAGCACTAGAAGTCGGGTGCGCTTTCAAAAGACAGCACGGTGCCGTTGGCGGGATGCCTCAGCTGTAGCGCACAAGCATGGAGCAGCAGGCGAGTCGCCTTGGCCTGTACCGCTTCAGGGGCATACAGTGCATCACCCAGAATCGGATGGCCCAGCGCCTGCAGATGCACGCGCAACTGGTGGGAGCGGCCGGTGATCGGCTCAAGCGCCACACGCGTGCTGTTCATACCCTCGTCAAATGCCGCGACCTGCCACCGGGTCTGGCTGGGCTTACCGCGCTCCACGTCAATGATGCGCAGGGGGCGGCGCGGCCAGTCCACGGCAATCGGTAGATCAACCAGACCCCAGCCGTCCGCGCTCTCGGCAGGAAGAAGGCGGCCATCTACTACCGCCACATAGCGTTTATGGACTTCGCGGTGTTCAAATGATTTTCCCAGCGCACGCTGCCGGGCTGTGCCACGCGCCATCAGCATCAAGCCCGAGGTGGCCATGTCCAGCCGGTGCACGATCAAGGCGTCGGGGTAGTGCCGTTGCACCCGGCTACTCAGGCAGTCCTGCTTGTCTTCGCCGCGCCCAGGCACTGAAAGCAAACCTGCGGGCTTGTTCAGCACCAGCAGGCTCTCGTCGGCATATACCACCTCAAAGTCTTCACTGACCGTTGCCATGCTGCCGATGTTTGCCAACCTGCCCGGAGGGCTTAAGGCCGCGGCGGCGGAAAGTTGTGAACCGGTGGACTGGCACGCTTGACCTCGCGCAGCATGAACAGGTAAAGGCTTTCAACCTTCTCGCGCGCCCAGGGCGTCTTGCGTAAAAACTTCAGGCTGGACGCTACGCTGGGCTCGCTGGTAAAACAGCGGATGTTGATGCGCTGCCCCAGGTCTTCCCAGCCATAGTGGTCCGCCAGCGCGGTGACAATGGCTTCCAGCGTGACGCCGTGCAGCGGGTTGCCCGGCTGCTGCGAGGCCGCCGCGGGTTCAGTCGGCGGTGCAGCGGGTGGGCCAGAGGACGCTGTCATGGCCGACTTATTTGTTTTTCAGTTTGCCCCGTAGCGGTACCTGCGTCACGACGGTCGGGCGGACGGCGTCAGGCGACACCGGCTTGGCTGGCGCCGTATCTTTTTTGGGTTTCTTGACCATTTTGTTGCCTTGCTGACCTTTTGCCATAGCGTTCTCCAGTTGGGTTATATATGTTCATTATCAGTGCAACTTGATGCGCGTCCGGTGCGTCCGGTCAATCATTTTCGACAGGCTGATCAGCGCGGTTTTTTTGAAACCGCCCAGCGTCAGTTGGTGCTGTTTGTGCAGGGCCCGGTACCGGCGGCTTAGGGAAAAAATTAGGCGAACGGTGTCATGGTGCAGAGCGCCCTCAGGGCGCCTGGCTGGCGTGTATGCGGCTGACTTCCAGGGGCGTGACTGCGCTGGCCTGGTTACCCCACGAAGTGCGGATATGCGTGAGCACTGCTGCCACGTCACTGTCACCCAGCACCAGCACAAAGGGGGGCATGCCAAAGGGCCGCGGGTTGCCTTCCGTGGCGGGCGCGTAGCCTCCGTTGAGCACCATCTGCACCAGATTGGCCGTCGGCTTCATGGTCACCGCGCGGTTGCCCGCGAGCGCCGGGTAGGCATTGGCAACGCCCTGGCCGGCATTGCCATGGCACTGCTCGCAATGCTGTTCGTAAAGTTTGGCGCCTCTTGTTGCGGTGTTGGATGGCACGGCTTTGACAGGGGTGGCCGGGGTGGCGGGTAGGTCGGATTCCTGGCGCGCATTCGGAAGCTCCTTCAGAAACTGCGCCATCGCGTCCAGGTCTTCGTTGCTCAGGTACTGGGTGCTGCTCAGTACCACTTGCGCCATCGGGCCGGTGACCGAAGCGCGCGGCGAGACGCCGTTTTTGAGCAGGCTCACGATGTGCGCCCGGTCCCATTCGCCCACACCTGCTTCGTGCGGTGAAATCAGTGATGGTGCGTACCAGTTCTGCATCGGGATCAAGCCACCGGCCAGATCCATCTCTTGGCTGCTCGCACCCAGCGCGTTGCGCGTGGTGTGGCAGGCGCTGCAGTGGCCCAGGCCCTTGGCCAAATAGGCGCCGCGGTTCCATTCAGCGCTGCGGCTGGTGTCTGGCTGGTACACGCCGGGCCTGAAATACAGCGCGCGCCATACCGCCAGCGCCGCCTGCGACTGATAAGGAAACCGCAGCGCGTGGGGCCGGTTGGGCTGCGCCACGGCGGGCAGGCTGCCCAGGTAGGCAAATAGCGCGTCCGAATCTTCACGCGTGAGCTGCGTGTAGTTGATGTAAGGGAATGCGGGGTAGAGCAGGCGGCCGCTTTTTGAACGCCCGTTGTGCAGGGCACGCCAGAAGTAGGCGGATGACCAGGTGCCTATGCCGGTTTTGTCATCGGGCGTGAGGTTGGAGGTGAACACGCTGCCAAAAGGTGTGTTGATAGCGCGGCCGCCGGCATAGCGCTCGCCGCCACGCGCGGTGTGGCAGGCCATGCAGTTGCCGGCACGCGCCAGGTAGGCGCCGCGCGCAATCAGGCTGTCGCTGGGTGCGGCGGCGGCCATGAGCGCCTTCACATCCACTTCGTCCCGCATATTCAGGGCCCAGACCAGCGCTGCCGTGCCGGTGGCCACTATGCTCATTGCCAGTGCGAGCTTGACGACTTTTTTCAATTCCGGACCTTCACTTGGGCTTTCAGTTGGGTTGTGGCGGGGGCGCTTCCGCAGTCGATCGGGACAGCGCCCGGCGCAAGCGCGGGCAGGGTCACCTGCGGCTTGGTGCTGGCAGGCAAGGGCTGTGCGGCCACCCAGCTGGCCACCGCATTGATGTCTTCCAGGGTGAGGCGTGCCACCACGTCCTTCATGCAGTCAGGCGCCTGGGCACGGCGCTGGCCGGCTCTCCAGGCACCCAGCTGCGCATTGAGGTAGTCGCGCGGCAGACCCAGCAGGCCCGGAATGTGGGGCGCCACGCCGGTCATCGCCTGGCCGTGGCATTGCACGCAGGCCGGAACCTGCCGCGCAGCATCGCCCTGCATCACCAGGCGCTGGCCCAGGCGCAACAGGTTGGCGGACGCCGGGGTGGGAACGGGCGCAGGGTAGGGCACGTCGAGCTGGGAAAAATACTGTGCAATCTCCAGCAGGTAGGCGTCGCCTGCTGGCCCATTGAGTGGTTCAAGCAACTGCGTCATGAGGCCATAGTGGCGCCGCCCGTCGCGAAAATTGAGCAGCTGGTTGTAGAGGTAGCCTGCCGGTTTTCCGGCCAGACGCGGGTAATAGCCATCCGGCGCCGCGCGGCCTTGCGGGCCATGGCAAGCGGTACAGGCCAGGGCGCGCTGGGCGATGGTGTCTTCAAACGGTGCAGCGGCCATGGCTGGGCCAGTCAGGACGCCCGACATGCTGCAGGCCATCAAGGCAAACGCTGCAAGCCTGCGCGTCAGGGAATCAAGCGGGGTCTTTGCCATGGGGGAAATCATGCCTCACAAAATTGGGTGCCACAACGGTGTATCGGGCGAGCGCTCAGGTTCTAACGTTTTGGACCCTGCTTGAAGCGCGCACAAGCCACAAATTGATCCCCGCTGGTTGGCACTTCCTTCATGCGCAGGCCTTGGTCCAGCTCGGTACCCCAGGCGGCTCAATCGCTGGATGGCAGGTCTTCTTCATGGGCTTGACTGCCGTGTGGAGTCGCTGGGATTTTGCCTGATGCCGTCTGGCGCAGAAGCGCCAGCGGCCAAAGCCCGTCGTTGTCCGGGGGCAAGCGCGCGCCTGCCTCTGGAACGAAAATAGTCTATGACCTTGTATGCTATTAAATATATAGCTAATTGTTCCCGTCTTTATTGGGCTAGATGGTTATTTTTCTTAAATTTTTCGGCTTTAGCCCACAAGGGGCGCAGTCGACCAGAAAGGCAGCCGGATCACCACGTCAGACACCGGATGCGCCAGGCAGGGCAGGATGCAGCCTCCTGCTTGTCCTCGGCGCTCAGGCCCGGCCATTCGATGCGGTACACCACCAGGCCGCTGGTCAGCTGGCAGATACAGGTGCGGCAGCTGCCGTTACGGCACGAGTTCGCTAGCGTCAACCCTGCCGGCTCCGCAGCCTGTAGCAGCGGCAGCGAGGCGGGCGCCTCAAACGTGGCGCCGGCCGGTTCAACGCGTGCCGTAAAAACAAGCGTGGCGACTCTGCCTGGATGTCCCGATTCGGGACAAGGGGTATCGGGCTGCTGGCTGGCATTTTGCTGGTTGACTTTGAATTGAACTCTGCACAGCGTAGCGTGAAAGCAGACTGAATTTACGCCAGACCCGGCTTGCCTCGCCGCGATTTGCGCGACAATTCGGCCTCCCGACCATTTCCCCACTGATTCACAAGCGATTTTTTCATGTCCAGCTACTCCGTTCGTCCCGCCACTGCCCGCGATGCCAAAGCCATTGCTGAAATTCATGTGGCCGCCTGGCAAGCCGCCTACAAGGACGTGATGCCTGAGGACTACCTCAAAAAGATGACGCTGGAAAAGCGCCTGGCCTACTGGCGCGAAGCCATTGAGTTCAGCGAGCCGCAACTGCTGGTGGCTACCGAGGGTGAGCAGATCGTCGGTTTTGTGGGCTTTGACCGCTCACGCGATGCGGGCACCAGATCCACCATCGGCGAAATCTGGGCCCTGTACGTGGCGCCGGCCCATTGGGGTAATGGTGCGGGCCTGGCCCTCTGGGACGGTGCACGCGACGGCCTGAAGGAAGAAGGCTGCACGCAAGTGACCATTTGGGTGCTGCTGCGCAATGAACGCGCCCTGCGTTTTTGCGAACACGCCGCAGGCTTCAAGCGTGAAATGCCGTCGCTCAAGACGGTCGCCTTCGATAGCGCCAAACTGGAAGAAATACGTCTCAAGCGCGCGGTGGACTGAGGGCCGGTTTAACGCGCTGCGTGCGACCAACCGGGAGCACAGCAGCGTGGCCGTCGACACCCGCAGGCCCAGCGGATTGAATGCCATGCTCAGGCCGCCATGCTGGCCAGCCGGCCGACGGTCTGCGCCAGCAGGATCTGATGATCGGCCTCCAGCCCCATGGCCTGCGACAGCGCATGGCGGTCGATCCAGGCGCGAATGACTGTGGCCAACCCGGCCGAGGCACAGAACAGATACACGTTCTGTGCCATCGCCCCCGCAGCCACCGAGGCATACGACTCGCGTTGCGCCGCCGGCACCAGTTTCATGCGTGCGTGGTCGGTCACATAAATCAGCTCCAGTGGTGCGCTGTCCACGAAGTCCTGGTAGCCGGTGACACGTCGCACGTCGGTCGCGTTGACCAGCTGCAGCGTATGGGCGGACGGGTCATAGCTGTACAGTCCCTCGGGCAGGGCGACGTAAACATCAATTTCCTGTGAATTCATCGCGCTCGGGGCCGTGCGACCGCCCAGCAAGGGCCGGTTGACACCGGCGGCTGCCCATAGCAGATCCGACAGGGTCTGTCGCGGAAGTGGCGTGGAGTCGAACTCGCGTTGCGACTCCCGCTGGCGCAAGGCCTGCATCAGCGGCAGGCCTCCCTCGGTCTGCGGCGGCGGCAGGGTCAGCACGCGCGCAGCATCGCCCTGCGCAGGCCGCGGCTTGAGTTGGCCGATCAACCCCAACGCCATCTTGGTCAGCGTGTTCAAGGAGTTTTCCTTGTGTCGGGACCGCAGTGGCGCTCAGGACGGCACATTCACTTCGCCCTCTTCGTCTGGAATGAGCGGCGTCCCCTCGTCGGGGTTCACCGGCAACTCCAGGCCCTCTTCGTCTTCCTCCGTCTCCTCGGACGGTCCCTTGCGTGGCTGGCCGTGGTCGGCAGCGCTGGTTCTCAGGGCGGGTCTTGCAATGATGAGCATGGTGAATCTCCTTCAGAACTTCATGATCATGGGGTTCATGGCACGGCCTTCTAGGTGAACTGCGCGTTTTGCTGTCAGCTCAGGCTGACATTCAGGCTGGCAGGTCGGCTAACAGACAAGTTTTCGGAACCGTGCAGGAAAATACTCTCTTGTCCTACATACAAGCCCTCCGGCGCCGCACAGGCTTGCACCGGCCCTCCATTTAAAGTACAAGAGGCACGCCAGACCAGGATCGTCATCGCGTCATCTTCCAAACGTCTGCTCATCGCGTGTCATTCCGGGCATTCGTCGGCATGTAATGATTTTTTTGAAGGAATTGTCATGGAAAAATTCACGGTGGATACCGGCAATGCGCCGTCCGGCAGCGCCCTTCAGCGCGGCGTGGACTCGGCTGGCGCAGCGCTGCACAACACGATTGACAAGGTGGTCGACCCTGCGCGCAACACGGTGGACCGCGTGTCGACCGCAGCGCATGAAACGGTCGACAAACTCGCCGACAACGCGACCCATGCCGCAGAGCGGTTTTCGGATCAGACCCGCCGTGTGACCGAGGCACCAGCCCGCGCCCTTGGCTATTCGAAATCCTGGGTTCAGGAAAGGCCCCTCGAAGCGGTGGGAGCTGCCCTGGCTATCGGCTTTATATTGGGGCGTCTGACGGCCCGTTGATGAGACTGTCGCTCGGTTTGCAAAGGCGGGCATTCAAAAAAACCACTTGAGGGCGGTTTTTTCAGGGCGTGAGGAGGAATCCCGCATTGAGCACAGTGTTAGTTCCTCGTCGGCGCTCCAGCTGAAAATGCAGCAGTTGCCAGGTCGTCGTGGCAACGCCGTTTTCCTGCTGTTCCCTGATTCCCGGCTTAGGCCGCAATCCCAAATAATTATGGCCAGTAGCCTGCTTGCGCTGATTGATGACATCGCCTCCGTGCTGGATGATGTGGCGCTGCTTTCCAAGGTGGCGGCCAAAAAAACGGCCGGTGTGCTGGGTGATGATCTGGCGCTCAATGCCCAGCAGGTCGCGGGTGTGAAGGTCGACCGGGAGTTACCCGTGGTCTGGGCGGTGGCGAAAGGGTCGTTTATCAACAAATCGATTCTGGTGCCTGCCGCCCTGGCCATCAGTGCCTTTGCACCTTGGGCCATCACGCCGCTTCTGATGGTGGGCGGTGCCTATCTCTGCTTCGAAGGTTTTGAAAAACTGGCTCACAAGTTCATGTACAGCGCTGCCGAGCGGGCGGCGGAGCATGAAGCACTGGCGAGCGCGCTGGCCGACCCGGCGGTTGATCTGCTGGCTGTGGAAAAAAGCAAGATCAAGGGTGCCGTGCGCACTGACTTCATTCTGTCAGCCGAAATTGTGGCTATCACGCTGGGCACGGTGCAGAACAGTCCATTCATGATGCAGCTTGCGGTGCTCAGCGGTATCGCCGTCGTCATGACAGCGGGTGTATACGGCCTGGTGGCCGGCATCGTCAAAATTGATGACGGCGGCCTCTACCTCAGCCAGCGCGTCGGCGCCAGCGCGGTGCGTCATTTTCAGCGAAGCCTGGGCCGGGGCATTTTGCGTGCGGCTCCCTGGCTGATGAAAGGCCTCTCCGTGACGGGTACGGTGGCGATGTTTCTGGTGGGGGGCGGAATCCTCACGCATGGCGTCACCCCGCTGAACCACGCCATTGAAGCGCTGGCGCAACAGGCCGGCTCCTTGAGCGGAGCGGGCAGCCTGCTGGCCACGCTGACGCCATGGGCCATGAATACCGGCGTGGGCCTGCTGGCGGGGGCGCTGGTCTTGCTGGCAGTGACCCTGGTCAAGCGGGTTGGGGCCAGACCCTGAACTTTTATGATCGGCGGCCAGTTGACGTGGTCAAAGCGATAGGGACATTCCGGCTCGCTGCGGGCACTGCTGCGCAAAGGGTCACGCAGTTTGCCTAACGAGGGCCAGGCTGGCAGGCTTGCGTCCCGGAACACGGAGAGCGCAGGGCGCTTTCTGGCCTTGCCGCGGTGTTTACGGCGGGCTCTCGCCTGCGAGGGTGCAAATTCTTTTTCATGATCCCCGCCATTGGCCGGGCTGGTCGGGAGGCGCAGACGGGTCTGCTTCATGATCAGCGGCTACAGCGAGCGTGTCCGCCACGGGAAATGGCCAGCGGCCTTTTTTCTGAGGTATGGCGTGCATTGCCGCTTCTCTGGCGCGCTGCTCAAGGGCTTTGCGGCTGTCGCCGTCGGGAGGGGATACGTTGAATCTTGGCATGGTTGTCTCCGGGACATGAGGGTTCACCTTAACCGGCGTAAGCATTGCTGCATGTAGGCTAGCGGTGGTGCCGGCTGTAGGAAGGCTTGCGCTGCAGGCGTTCGTTCATGGCCTGTCGTGAAACAGCGGTTGCGATGTTTTGAGGAACTCGTGATGCGCCAGCGTCATGTCCTGCACGAGCGGAACGATGCGCGTATATGCCTCCTTGTCACCCATGAGCATGCGTTGCATCTCCTGCTGCATTGACCGGTTGAATCCAAGACAGCAGGTAGGCGTTGTTAAAACGCTGGAGCGCCTGATCCTCCACTCTGGTCTCTTGATGCGCGCCATGGCAGGTACTTGCGCACCCGGCTTCCTTGCCGAAACTGGCGTGGAAATCCGGACTGATTTTTTCAATCTTCATGGTGATCTCCCTGTCAATCGACTCAGCAGAATACGTAGGCAGCCATGAAAAGACCATGACCTACCCGGTGTTGTGCCTATTTGATTCAGCGTCTACAAGCTAAAAAAAGTACTGATGAGCTTGAGAGTTCTTCTGTGAACTCGCCGTTTCAAGGTTTCCCCAGGGCTTTTTCCCGGGCGGCATTCCCATCTGTTAAAACAGATGGGATCTTTCTTCATGGTTTGCCCTCCGATGCCCATTTCCCACCACGTTTCCAGTCCGGAACCTATTGCCAGCGCGCCGCCCGCCATTCACTGGACGGAAGCAGGCGAAGCGCGCTCCGCGCTCTGGCGCTCGGAGCGTGGCGCACCATCCCCCAAACGGGTGATGCTGGCTGACGACACCATGACGGCTGATACCGCCTACCGGCTGGCCTGCGAGGGCACGGCCTTGCTCTGGCGGGGTGATTTTCACAATGCCAGGCAGTTGCTGCAGGCGCTGGCGCGGCGAGCCGACAAACCGGCCCAAGCCACTAAAAAACCGCGAAAAAAGCCCGCTGAGCCGTCGGCCGCTGCGGCGTCGCCTGCGGAGGCGTTTCACCTGCATCGTCAGGCCCAATCGCAGCGGGCGCGTGTGCTGGGCATGGTGCTGCTTCCTTTCGATGCGGATTACGGCATTCCACTGCGCCGGGCACCGGATGCGCGGCAAGCCTGTGCCGAAGCATGGGGCGCTGCCGATGAAGCCGTGGGCCCGTCGGTGGCTTCATTGCGCGAACTGCTGGGCCTGATCAGTGCCCACGAATGGCGCAAAAAAGGCATTGAAATTGCAGCACTTGGTGCGCCGCCCCATAACCGTATTCATCCCCATTACGGCGTGTTTTCCCCGGTGCGGGGTGAGTATGTGGGCCTGGTGGCCAACGCCCCCTGGCCATCCGCCGGGCCAGCACCGCTCGTGGCGTTTGACATCGGCACGGGCACCGGTGTGCTGGCTGCCGTGCTGGCACGACGCGGCATCGGGCAGGTGGTGGCTACCGACCAGGACCCGCGTGCGCTGGCCTGCGCCCGTGAGAACCTGGCGCGCCTTGGCGTGGCCGGGCAGGTCCGGGTCGCGCAGGCCCATCTCTTTCCCGCGGGCCGGGCGTCGCTCGTCGTGTGCAACCCACCCTGGCTGCCGGCACGGCCCAGCTCGCCCATAGAACACGCGGTGTATGACGAAGGCAGCCGCATGCTGCTGGGCTTCCTCAAGGGTCTGGCGGCGCACCTTGCACCTGGCGGCGAGGGCTGGCTCATCCTGTCTGATTTTGCCGAACACCTGGGGCTGCGCTCACGCGCTGAACTGCTGGCGGCGATTGAAGGCGCCGGGTTAAAGGTCGTGGGCCGGATCGATGCCAAGCCTGAGCACCCCAAGGCCACAGACGCCACGGACCCGCTGCATGCCGCGCGGGCTGCCGAGGTGACGTCACTCTGGCGTCTGGCTGCTGCTTAGTCCATAAGGGCCATGACCATCCTGCTCGCGCCCATGGAGGGGCTGCTCGATTTCGTGTTGCGCGACATTCTCACGCGGGCGGGCGGCATCGACCGTTGTGTGTCCGAGTTCATTCGCATCACCGACCAGTTGCTGCCCGAGCGTGTGTTCACCCGCATCGTGCCAGAGCTGCACACAGGCGGCCGCACCTTGGCTGGCGTGCCGGTGCGCGCCCAACTGCTCGGCTCCGACCCGGTCTGCCTCGCCGAGAATGCCGCCCGGCTCGCGGGTCTGGGGCCTGCCGGCATTGACCTGAACTTCGGCTGCCCAGCCAAGGTGGTGAACCGTCATGGCGGCGGTGCCGCACTGCTGGATGAACCTGACGCCATCGCGGCCATCGTCACTGCGGTGCGCCGCGCCGTGCCTGCCCATGTGCCGGTGTCCGCCAAGATGCGGCTGGGTTACAGCGATGATTCGCGAGCGGTGGAGTGTGCGCTGGCCATTGCCGGCGGCGGCGCTGACGAACTGGTGGTGCATGCCCGTACCAAAGAGCAGGCGTACCGGCCACCAGCCTACTGGGATCGCATTGCAGACATTCGCGCCGTGCTGCGCATTCCGGTGGTGGCGAACGGCGAAATATGGACGGTGGATGATGCGCGCCGCTGCCGCGAAGCCTCGGGCTGCGACATGCTGATGCTGGGCCGCGGCGCCGTGACCGATCCCGGCCTCGCCCTGGCCATCAAGGCAGACATGACGAGTGCTGCAGTCGATCCGGCCCCGGCTGTCATTACCTGGCCCGCGCTGCTGCCCCTCATGGCGGAATTCTGGCAGCTTGTGTGCACCCGGCTGGATACGCGCTCGCGCGCCGGCCGGCTTAAGCAATGGCTCAACTTTTTGCGCCGCCGTTTCCCCGAAGCTGAAACCGCCTACCAGCAACTCAAGAGCATCAACGACCCAGCGCTCATTGATGGGTGGCTGGCGGGCGTGGTGCAGAAGCGTCAAGCGTCCGCTACGATGCCCTTTTATTCATTTACCCACCGAAAGAACCCATGACCAACGCCATCTACACGGCCTCGATTCCCGTCTTCAAACAGATGCTGGGCGGACTTCAAGATGTTTTGACCAAGGCCGAAGCGCACGTCGTCGCAAAAAAGATCGATCCCAATGCACTGCTGCAGGCGCGCCTGTTCCCGGACATGTTCCCGCTGCTGCGCCAGGTCCAGGTGGCTACCGACTTCGCCAAAAGCGTGTCAGCGCGGCTGGCAGGCGTGGAGGTGCCCAAGCTGGAGGACACCGAGCAGAGCTTTGCCGACCTGCAGGCGCGTATCGCCACCGTGTTGGCTTTCATTGAAGGGCTGGATGTAGCCAAGTTTGACGAAGCCGCCACGCGCGTGATTGTGACGCAGGCTGGCACACCCAAAGAAAAACGGTTTACCGGCCAGTCTTATTTGCTCAATTACGGCCTGCCGCATTTCTTTTTTCACATCACCACGGCCTATTCCATCCTGCGCCAGGGCGGCGTCGAAGTGGGCAAGAAGGACTACATCGGCACGTATTGAGCAGGGCCCGGGCGCGCACCAACCCGGTAGCGGGCGTGAAGGGACGGGGTCGCCCGTTACTGCCTCGTCAGCGTTTGGGGCTGTGTTTTTGCATAGGAGCCCGCTGCCTGGGCGGCGGCCTCTGCGCCGCGTACCAGCATGTCGTTATCGCGTATGGCAAACATGCGCTCCAGATCCTGTTTGGGTTCGCGGTTGGCACCGGGTTTTTTTGGGGGCTCAACCCACACTGAACGATCGGGAAGTTCCGGATAAGGGCAAGTGTCGCCAACTTCCAGTTGCCACGAGATGCCGTAGAGCCAGTCCGAGGCGCGCGGCTCAAAGCGCGTGATCTCCACCATCAGCGACTTCTGGAAAGCGACGGCATAGGTCAGCAAACGCAGGTCCCAGTGCTTCATGACCAGCCGCACATACATGCCTTCTCCGCGACTGCGACTGGAGACCAGCAGCATCTGGCAGTCCAGCCAGCTGGGTGGAATGCCGTGTCGACGCATGACGTCGCGCACCAGAACCTGGATCAGTTGGCGCCGCAAGGCATTGGCAGAGCCATCCTCAATGGTGGCGGGCCCCTCGGCGGGGGGCTGGAGCCCGGCGAGGACTGGTTTCGTGCGGCTCTTCAGGCCGAACAACTGGCTGATGTTCATGGCATTTTCCTCGTTCCACTGGTAGGTCAACGTGATTTAAAGGTGGCTGACCATTTGCCTGTTGCTTCCTCAGGCGTTACAAAGTATCAGTTATCGTCGGCTAGCCCAGAGTGCAAGTCAAGCGGCTTTGTGTTTTGCTGGGCTTTGGATTTGGCAATTTTTCACGAAAAAATTGACTATTTGTTCGCCGCCACCAGTTGCGGCACCCAGCGGCAAGCAAGCGGTGCACGCGCCTTGGCGCTTGCGTCCTGCCTGGCTATCAGCCTGCAGGGCGGACGGCAGTGCGCGGCCTATGGTGAAAATTCGGCATAGCAACTTTCAACAACGCGCTGGCGAGCATCGACATCCTGCTCGTGCTGGTCACCCTGGTCTGGGCCCTGGACGCCGTCTGGCGCTGGGCGCGCTGGATGGCCTATGCCAACATTCCGTATTTGCTGTGGGTGGCGTTTGCCGCCGTGCTGCCGCTCAGCATTACTTGGCTTACCCGGTAGAGCCTGTCAAGCGGCCCGACGAGATCAACACGCAGGTGCCCGCTTAAAATCCACAGCTGATCCAGCTGCTACGGCGCTTGATCGGCAGCTCCACCATCTCATCCCACCACCCTCACCATGACCGGGTAAGCGCATGTCCCTTGAAGTTATCGAAGCCCAAACGGGCGAAAACCCCGTCGCCACCATTCTCATCATGCACGGCCTGGGGGCTGACGGGCGCGACTTCGTGCCCATTGCCGAACAGCTGGATTTGTCCAGCGTGGGTCCCGTGCGGTTTTTGTTTCCCAGTGCCCCCAGCATTCCGGTCACGATCAATGGCGGCTACGTCATGCCCGCCTGGTACGACATTTTGGGTGCCGACCTGGTTCGGCGCGAAGACCAGGCCGGTCTGCGCCACTCGCAGGCGTCGATTGAAACGCTGATCGCCCATGAAGTCTCGCGCGGCATTCCGGCTCACCGCATCGTGGTGGCCGGTTTTTCGCAGGGCGGCGCCATGGCGCTCATGACGGGGCTGCGCCACAGCGAGCGGCTGGCCGGCATTGCGGTCCTGTCTGGCTACCTGCCGCTGGCGGACAAAACCGCCGAAGAGCGCAGCGCCGCCAACCAGGATGTGCCCCTCTTTCTGGCCCATGGCACGCGCGATGGTGTGGTGGCACTGCCGCGCGCCACAGCCACTTGCGATGCGCTCATGGCGCTGGGCTACCCGGTGGAGTGGCACGAGTACCTGATGGAGCACTCGGTTTGCCCGCAGGAGATTGCCGACCTGCAGCGGTGGCTGCAGTGCGTGCTGGCCTGAGTTGAATCAATGATGGGGATAAAAAATGACCGCCCGCCCTTGCATCACGGTCGCAGGTCACTAGCAAAACAAGAGCAATGCGGGTGGACGGCCAGCGCTAAAGCGGCGAAGGCTGCGTTTTTTCGTAGCCGACCGGTGCGTGGCTGCCTGCTGCGCTGCTGATCTCCTGGTCGCGTATGAAAAACAGGCGTTCCAAGTCCTGCCGTGCATCATTTTCCGCAGTGGCCTGGACAGGCTGAGCAACCGGGGTAGCCTGAGCAACTGGAGCAACTGGAGCAACTGGAGCAACTGGAATAGCTTGTTTCACCGGCTCGAGCCAGAAAGCCTTGTCCGGCAGCGTCAGGTAGGGGCAAGTGTCTGCCATTTCCAGCTGCCACGAAATGCCGTGCAGCCAGTCGGAGGCTTGTGGTTCAACGCGGACAATGTCGGCAAGCAGCGTATTCTGCAGAGCGAAGGCGTAGTTCATCAGGCGATCGTCCCATTGCTTCATGACAAGCCGCACATACATGCCGGGCCCGCGACTGCTGCTGGACACCACCAGCATCTGCAGGTCAATCCAGTGAGGTGGTATGCCGTGCTTGCGTATGACATCGCGCAGCAGCACTTGCACCAGCTGGCGACGGATGGCATTTTCCGAGCCTTCCTGTATGGTGGCGGGGTTGTCGCGGCTCGCGGCGGGTGCGCTCCGGACCGGCGTTGCCTGAGAGGACGCGCCAAACAAGCTGCGTATCAAATTTTTCATTTTTATGTAAGTTTTAACGCCGCTTCGGGTCAGAAGTCCCTGCACCAGCGGCTCCATGGGGATGCGCGCAAGATGGTCGGCGTATTGCGGAAAGTTTTTTATCGTCGTTGAGCGGGTCAGGCAAGTCAAGAAGTTTCTGCAACATGGCGGCCGGACGTGATTTGGCGCCTACACCTGAGCTATAAAGAATGGAAAGGCACCTAAAAATACCATGTACGGCTCAAATCCCGCCATCTTGCTGGCAGCCCTTGCAGACTCCACCACGCTGTGCAGGCAAGCCGGTTTCGCCAGCGCGAAGCGCTGGCCTGTGATACCTTCCACGCCAATTCAAGAATTTGAGGGATGACGAAATGACCAAGTTGCAGGCGCCTGCGGGCGCGCTCATGCAGGATCGCCTGAAAGCGCTCACCCCGGCCCAGCTATTGGGCATGCGCCGCGGCATCGAAAAGGAAAGCCTGCGCACCCAGCCCGGTGGCGGCCTGGCGCTGACACCACACCCGGCAGCCCTCGGCTCGGCGCTTACGCACCCGAACATCACCACCGACTTCAGCGAGTCGCAGATGGAGCTGGTCACCAGCGCGCACAAAAGTTGCGAAGCTGCGCTGGAGGAACTCACGCAACTGCACCAGTTCACCTACCGCGCCTTGAAAGACCTCGGCGACGAAATGCTCTGGGTGTCCAGCATGCCCTGTGGTTTGCCGACCGACGAGACCATTCCCATTGCCCGCTTTGGCTTGTCCAACGTCGGGCGCGCCAGAAGTGTTTACCGCATGGGCTTGAGCCACCGCTATGGCCGGCGCATGCAAACCATCTCGGGCATTCACTACAACTGGTCTTTGCCCGGCGTGACAAGCGAGCAGTACTTTGCGCTCACCCGGAATTTCCGCCGCCACGCTTTTTTGCTGCTGTTCCTGTTTGGCGCGTCGCCCGCCGTCTGTCCCACCTTTGTGGCCGGCCGCCAGCACGAGCTGCAGCGGCTGGCCGGGCACACGCTGTACATGCCGCATGGCACCTCGCTGCGCATGGGGCGCCTGGGCTACCAGAGCGATGCGCAAGCCTCGCTGGCTGTCAGCTACAACAGCCTCGAAGGCTACTGCGCTTCCTTGCAGGCCGCGCTGATGCAGCCTTACCCACCCTATGAAAAAGTTGGCATCCGCAGCCCCGGCGGCGACTACAACCAGCTGGCCACCACGCTGCTGCAGATTGAAAACGAGTTCTACGGCACCATCCGCCCCAAGCGCGTGATCTTCCCTGGCGAGCGTCCGCTGCACGCCCTGCGCGAGCGCGGGGTTGAATATGTCGAAGTGCGCCTGATGGACCTGGACCCCTTCGAGCCACTCGGCATCAACGCGCAAACCATGCGTTTCCTTGATGTGTTTTTGCTGCACTGTCTGCTGAGCGACAGCCCGGACGACACGCCGCAGGAAATTGCCGAACTCAAGCACAACCAGCACGATGCGGCTGCGCGCGGCCGCCAACCCGGTCTCTTGCTGAAGCGCGCTGGGCGCGAGGTGCCACTGACCGAGTGGGGCACCGAGCTGCTGGCCCAATGCGCCCCCATCGCCGCCGCGCTGGACGCCGCGCATGGCGGCACGCAATACAGCGAGTCGTTGGCCGCGGCCGGTGCTGCGCTGGTGGACACCAGCACCCTGCCGTCAGCCCGCGTGCTGGCCGCCATGGCACAGGACTTTGACAACTCCTTCATGGAATTTGCCCGGGCCCAGTCTGCCAAGACTCAAGGAGCACTGCAGGGCCTGCCCTTGCCCGACGGGCCGCTCGCGCGCTTGACCGCGCAGAGCCAGAAATCCATCGAAGAGCAAAAGAAGATCGAAGCCTCGGATAGCCTGACCTTTGAGGCCTACCGCCAGCAGTATGTATCGGCGGAGCGCCTGGGGGTAAAAATTTAAAAGAAAAATCCTGCTAGCCCAAGCAGGACGGGCATAGTTAGCTATTAAAGTAATAGTTAAATCAGCTCGCTGGCGACCTGTCTGGCTGGCTTTGTGGCGGGTTTGCTTATGGTTTTGTCGGGGCAGCCATGCGCCGCCAGACATACAGCCCGATAAACGCGCCACCCAGCACCAGCGCAAACCAGCCCACCAGTGACGCCTTGGCCACAATGCCCTGCATGCCCGGTGAAGTGATGAAGTAGGGCGACACCAGCACGGCCACGCCAATGAGGGCGCACAAAATGCCTTTGAACAGCAACTCGTTGCTGGCTTTGTCGTCGGCTTGGCGGCTGGCGGGGTTGTTGGGCCTGCGGGTGGGTGGAGTAGGTAAGGGCATGGGATGTTGCTGTTGATAGTGTGATGCGGCGTTGACACCGGCGGCTCTTAGCGGCTTTGACGCGGCTTTGTCCTGATTTTCCCCTATCCTTGGTCGGCCGCGCATGGCGTTCTCCGCAGGCTGGGTGCCTCAAAAGGCCCATCACTTGACCAAAAATTGCATGAGCAGAGCCCTCGGTGCTATTTTTTCATTGCGGCTGGCTGCTGATTGACATTGAAAATAGGCTCAAGCACCTATGGAAAGGGCTGCAGCAGCTATCAAAAGCGCAGCGCTTCGGTAGCCCCCTGTCAGGCTTTCCGCTCTTCCAGCTGGCGCAGCACTTCATGCGCCGCCGGTTCTGATGACGCCGGGTTTTGCCCGGTGATCAGGTTGCCGTCGGTCACCACATGGGGCTGCCAGTCGGCGGCCTTGCTGTAAATGCCACCGTTTTTGCCCAGCACGTCTTCCACCAGAAAGGGGACGACATCGGTGAGCTGCACGGCGGCTTCTTCGGTGTTGGTAAAGCCGGTGACCTGTTTGCCCTTTACCAGTGGCGAGCCGTTGGCGGCTTTTGTGTGGCGTAGCACGCCGGGCGCATGACACACGGCAGCCACGATCTTGTCGGCGGCATACAGGATCTCAATGAGTTTGATCGAGTCGGCATCTTCAGCCAGGTCCCACAGCGGGCCATGGCCGCCGGGGTAAAACACGGCGTCAAAAGTCTCGGCCGACACGCTGGAGAGCTTGACGCTATGGGCCAGTGCGTCTTGCGCAGGGATGTCGGCCTTGAAGCGGCGCGTTGCCTCGGTCTGCGAGTCCGGCTCGTCGCTTTTTGGATCCAGCGGAGGTTGCCCGCCCAGCGGTGAAGCCAGCGTAATATCGACGCCCGCGTCCTTGAACACGTAGTAGGGCGCGGCAAATTCCTCGAGCCAGAAGCCGGTTTTTTTGCCGGTGTTGCCCAACTCGTCGTGCGAGGTTAGAACCATCAGTATTTTCATAGTCATTCCCTGAGTCTGCAGCAGTGGCTGCGTTGTAAAAATGGCGGAGCAAGCGCGCTGACTTCACTCTACCCAGATTGCAGAAGCTCATTTTTCCGCAGTCAACGTCAGCCCGGTGCAGGCGGAGGGGCGCTTTGCCTGTAAGCCATGGCCGCATGCTGCAAGAGCGTTCACAATTCGTGCTGGCGGAGCGAATGGACGCACAGCCCGCCAATGCACGGAAAAAAGCAAAGAAAGAACATTCAGAGATGGCTATTCAATGGTTCCCGGGTCACATGCACCTGACCAAAAAGGCGATTCAGGAGCGCATCAAGGAAATTGATGTGGTGATTGAGCTGCTCGACGCGCGTCTGCCCGGGTCGAGTGCCAACCCCATGCTGGCCGAGCTTACCGGTGCCAAGCCCGCGCTCAAGGTGCTCAACAAGCAGGACCTGGCCGACCCGGCCCGCACCGCCCTCTGGCTGGCCCATTACAACAGCCTGCCCGGCACGCGGGCCATTGGGCTGGACGCCAGCATGAGCACGCCCGCCAAAGCGCTCATCGAGGCCTGCCATGCGCTGGCACCGAGCCGCGGCAGCATGGTCAAACCCATGCGCGTGCTGATTTGCGGCATTCCCAA
>DFWY01000125.1:30410-35432 GCA_002381615.1 Polaromonas sp. UBA4122
GGCGTCACCAAGCTGGAGCAGCGCATCGTGCTGGCCGACGGCTTTTATTTGTGGGACACCCCCGGCATGCTGTGGCCGCGCATCATCGTGGCCAAAAGCGGCTACAACCTGGCGGCCAGCGGCGCCATTGGCCGCAACGCCTTCGAAGAAGAAGAGGTCGCGCTGGAACTGCTTGATTACCTCATCAAGCACTACCCCGGTTTGCTGGAGGCGCGCTACAAGGTGGAAGTGACGCCGGGCATCACCGATGAGCAACTGCTCGAAGCAATCGGCCGCAAGCGCGGCGCCGTGCTGACCAAGGGTCGTGTCAATTTGCAGAAGGCCGCCGAAATCGTGATTTACGAATTCCGTGCCGCCACGCTCGGCCGCGTCACGCTGGAAACGCCCGAAGAGTTTGCCGAATGGCTGGCTGCGGGGCAGAAGCTGGATGCAGAGCGCCAGGTCAAAAAAGACAAGATCGAGACCAGCCGCCTGATCAAGTTCAAGAAGATTCCGCGGCCTGCAAAACCTGAAGCGACGTAACGGACGGTCGAGGGAGCGAAGGAGCGCCGGAGCAAGACCGCTGCGCCAGAGCCGGTGTCAGAAGCAGAATTCACTATTTTTTTTAGATAAAATAGGCCTCTAGCCTATACGGGACGGGTGCAGGCAGCTATTAAAAGTATAGCTATCGGGTTGACTGGCCTCGGGGGTGATGAAGCCACACCTGTTCATTGGCAGGTGCAGCCAAGAGCGGTTAATGGGAATTTGACTGCCAGCAGGCACCTATTTCCCTTCCCCAAGCAGCTGATTGATCCTGATTAAACATGGGTTCAGGGTTTTCCAGACAATATGGGTATTTCCCTATTCCACTCGGCGACTCGCCGACCGTCAGGTGCCCTCATGAACTGGCTGCAAAAACTTCCGCACAGCAAGCGCGCCGCCAGCGGGCTGGAATGGACGCTGTGGCGCAAGCTGCCGCTGATCGCCTTGCTGGGCACCATGCTGCCTTTGCTCGGCCTGGGTCTGGTGCATCTGCTGGCCGATCCGCAGGCCAGCGCCGCAGATGCCCGCTGGCTCCAAATGGTTGACTATTTCTGTTGGGCTGTCATCATTTTTAACTGGGCTATGCTGCTGACGCTCGCGATTGGCTGCGTGATCGTGATGGTGATGAAAGGCCCCGGCTACGTCGCCGACGGCTACCAGGTGTCGCACAGCGACCGGCCACGCGAGACGCTGGAGACTGACGAAGAAGCCGCCAACGCCCGACGCGGTGGTGCGTCCTGAGAGGGTTTCCTGACGGGCGGCCCTCTTTTTTTGCGGGTTGCCAGCGTAGGAAAAACAGAGCCCTCGTCCACTGAACCGTTATGAACGGGTCCATGCGCCAGCAGCAGCGCAGGTCCAGCGAGGGCTGACGGCTGCCCGGGCCACCTGCATCCGCGTTTTCTTCCCGGACTACCAAACGCGCATCCACGGTGCCAAGCCTTGCTTTAGAATCAAAGTAATTAATCAATTACTTGTGTAATCATGGAAAGATCCGGCAAGCGTTCCAAGCAGCCCACCGAAGTCCGTCAGGTCAGCCTGGTGGAAGCGGCCCTGCAACTGGCTGCCCAGCGCAGCCCGGCCGACATCACCACCGGCGATCTGGCGCAAGCGGTGGGCATTACCCAAGGCGCGGTGTTCCGGCACTTTGCCAGCAAGGAAGCCATCTGGCTGGCTGCGCTGGAGTGGAGTACCGACACCCTGATGACCCGGCTGCAGGCCGCCGCAAGCGCAGCACCTAGCCCGCTGGCCGCGCTGCAAGCCGTGTTCAAGGCGCATGTGGATTTTGTGGTGGCCCATCCTGGCGTGCCCCGGGTGATTTTTCAGGAGCTGCAGCATGCACAGGACACCGTACTCAAGGCCTGCGTGCGCAGCCTGATGCAGCAGTACCGGACCTTGATCACGCGCCTACTGCAGCGTGCGCACGACCAGCGCCTGCTGGCCCCGGGCACCGACCTGCAGGCCGCCGCGGTGCTGTTCATCGGCTCGGTGCAGGGTCTGGTGATGCAGTCACTGATCAGCGGCCAGGTGCAGGCCATGGCGGCACAGGCTCCCGGCGTGTTCACGATTTACCTGCGCGGGCTGGCAGTGCATGGTGGCGGCGCACCGGCAAGCAAGCACATTGATCCCACTTTGAAGGAAACCTCATGAAACGCAACCCCCTGCTTTTGCGCCGCCTTGCCCTGGGCGGACTGGTCCTGGTGCTGGTGGGCGCCCTGGCCTTTGTGGCGCTGCGCACCGGCCCGCTGGCACCCACGCGCGTGACGGTCACGACCGTTCGCGAGGGGCGCCTGAGCCCCGCCATTTTTGGCATTGGCACCGTGGAAGCGCGGCATAGCTGGATGGTCGGCCCCACAACGGCGGGCCGGGTGCTGGCCGTGAAGGTGGATGTGGGTGACACGGTGAAGGCCGGGCAACTGCTGGCCGAAATGGATCCGGTGGACCTGGACCAGCGCCTAGCCGCCCTGGATGCCTCGCTGGCCCGCGCGGGCAGCACCCAGGCGGCGGCGCAGGCCCAACTGACGGACGCCACGGCACGACGAGCGCTGGCCGCCACCAATGCCAAACGCAACCAGGACCTGGCCGACCAGAACTTCATCAGCGCCGGCGCACTCGAGGCCCGCTTCCAGGAAAAAATCTCGGCTGACGCCGCGCTGCAGGCCGCGCAGGCCAACCTGACCGGCACCGGCCAGGACGTGGCCCGGCAGAAGGCCGAGCGCGCCGGCCTGCAGCAGCAGCGCGACAACGTGCGCCTGCTAGCTCCGGCCGATGGCGTGGTCACCAGCCGCGACGCCGAAGCCGGCACCACCGTGGTGGCAGGCCAGCCGGTGCTGCGGCTGATTGACCCGGCCAGCCTGTGGGTGAACTTGCGGGTGGACCAGGGCCGTTCAGCCGGGCTCGCGCCTGGCCTGAAAGCCAGCATCGTGCTGCGCTCGCAATCGCACCTGCCCCTGGCAGGCCAGGTGGCGCGGGTAGAGCTGCTGGCCGACAGCGTGACCGAGGAGCGCATCGCGCAGGTGGCCTTTAATCAGCCACCGGCAGGTGTGGCTATAGGCGCTTCAGTCGGTGAATTGGCCGAAGTCACGCTGCAATTGCCCGAAACGCCGGCTTCGCTGCTGGTTCCCAACGCCAGCATTCAGAATCGTCAGGGCGAAACCGGCGTGTGGCGGATGGAAGGTGGCAAACCGGTGTTCGCGCCGGTGCGGCTGGGTGCCCGCAGCCTGGATGGTCAGGTGCAGGTGCTGAGCGGTTTAAAAGCCGGTGACGAGGTGGTGGTGTACAGCCAGAAAGCCCTCACGACAGGTACCCGGGTGAAGGTGGTGGACGCGCTGGTCAAGGCCGAGAACCAAGGGGCGGGCCAATGATCAGCCTGGCCGGGCGCGACATACTGCACAGCTGGGGCAAGTTCGTGCTCACNNAACAGCGGCGCTGACCTGTGGGTGGTGCAAAAAGACACCCAGGGGCCGTATGCCGAGTCGTCCAGCCTGAAAGACGACGTGGTGCGCAGCCTGCGCGGCATGCCCGGCGTGGCGCAGGCGGCCAACGTGACCTACTTCACGATGCAGGTGCAAGGCAATGACGGCGACGACACCCGGGCCATGGTGGTCGGGATGGAACCCGGCCAGCCTGGCGAGCCGGGCTACCTGCTGGCAGGCCGCCAGTTGACGCGCAGCCACTACGAGGCCGTGGCCGACGTGAAAACCGGCTTTGCGTTGGGCGAACGCATCCGCATCCGCCGCCACGACTACAGCGTGGTGGGGCTGACGCAGCGCATGGTGTCCTCGGGCGGCGACCCGATGGTGTTCATCCCGCTCAAGGACGCCCAGGAAGCGCAGTTTTTAAAAGACAACGACGCGATCATCAACGACCGCACCCGCACCGCCGCCAACCCCGCCTTCAACCGCCCCGGCGTTCCCGGCCTGCTGGACGCGGTGCAGGCCCTGCAAACCAGCAGCCACAACGTCAATGCCGTGCTGGTGCAACTGGCGCCAGGCTTTACTCCCGAGCAGGTGGCCGAGCCGATCCGCCGCTGGAAGCACCTGCAGGTGTTCACCCGTATGGACATGGAAGAGATTCTGGTGGCCAAGCTGATCGCCACCGCAGCCAGACAGATCGGCATGTTCCTGATGATTCTGGCGGTGGTCAGCGCGGCCATCGTGGCCTTCATCATTTACACCATGACGTTGGGAAAAATCCGCGAGATCGCGGTGCTCAAGCTCATCGGCACGCGCAACGTCACCATTGCCAGCATGATCCTGCAGCAAGCGCTGGGCCTGGGGTTGATCGGTTTCATCATCGGCAAGGTGGCGGCCACCATTTGGGCACCGGTGTTTCCAAAATTTGTGCTGCTGCTGACGCAGGACGCCGTGACGGGGCTGGTGGCGACGATGCTTATTTGCGCGCTGGCCAGCACCCTGGCCATCCGCGCAGCGCTCAAGGTTGATCCGGCAGAGGCCATCGGGTGACAGGAACGAACAACATGACCCAACCCACAGTTCCCGGCGGAATTCTCATCGAAGGCCTGCGCAAGGTCTATGGCCAGGGCGACACGGCGGTGGAGGCGCTCAAAAACGTCAACATGACCGTCGGCCCCGGCGAGGTGGTGGGTCTGGTCGGCCCCTCGGGCTCGGGCAAAAGCACGCTGCTCAAGTGCCTGGGCGCCATCATCGAGCCCACGGCTGGCCGCATGACGCTGGGCAACGAGTTGATTTATGACAACGGCTGGACCACCTCTGATCTGCGCGCCTTGCGACGCGACCGAATCGGCTTTGTGTTCCAGGCGCCGTATTTGATTCCGTTCCTGGACGTGACCGACAACGTGGCCCTGCTGCCCATGCTGGCCGGCGTGCCCAACGCCCAGTCCCGCGCCCGGGCGCTGGAACTGCTGACCGCGCTGGACGTGGCCCACCGCGCCAAAGCCGAGCCCTCGCAACTGTCGGGCGGCGAGCAGCAGCGTGTCTCGATCGCGCGCGCGTTCGTGAACCACCCGCCGCTCCTCGTCTG
>DFWY01000125.1:35627-35837 GCA_002381615.1 Polaromonas sp. UBA4122
GCCCCGCTGGACAGCGAACGCGCCCTGGCCGTCATGCGCATCCTGAACCAGATGGCCCAGCAAGCCCAAACTGCCATCATCGTGGTGACGCACGACGAAAAAATCATCCCGACCTTCAAGCGCATTTATCACATACGCGACGGCCACACCTTCGAGGAAGCCGGACAGGGACTGAGCTTGTAGAAGATGGCCCCCACGCTTGTCACTGCG
>DFWY01000108.1 GCA_002381615.1 Polaromonas sp. UBA4122
ATATGGGCAAGCGAGATAGTGCCGATGCTGGAGGCCTCGCCAGGGCTGACAGCGATCACGGTGCTGGAAGAAATTCAAAGGCGTCAGCCAGGGAAATACGATGACGCGCTGCTGCGGACGTTGCAGCGCAGGGTGCGGACCTGGAATGCGAGCTTCGGCAAAGAGCGCGAAGTATTTTTCGCGCAGGAGCACCCGCCAGGGCGCCAAGGCCTGTCCGATTTCACCCACGCCGCAGAGCTGAAGGTGACGATATCCGGGGCGGTGTTGCTGCATCTTCTTTATCAGTTTGTGCTGGCGTATTCAGGCTGGCGTTACGTCGAGCTTGTCCTAGGTGGCGAGAGCTTTATGGCCTTGTCCTCTGGGCTGCAGAACGCCGTATGGATGATGGGCGGCGTCCCAGAAGAACACCGGACCGACAGCCTGTCGGCGGCCTACAACAACAAGGCAGAGCATGATTTGCTGACCCGGCGCTACGAGGCTCTGTGCAAACACTACGGCATGCGGCCGACCCGCAACAACCTCGGTGTGAGCAATGAGAATGGCTCGGTAGAGACGCGGCAAAGATCGCTCAAGCGCACCATGGAGCAGGCGCTGCTATTGCGCGGGCACCGCGATTTTGCGGATCTGGACGCCTACCGGGTCTTCGTGGCGGAAGTGTTTGGCCGCCTCAATGCGCGCGTCGCACGCAAATTCAATGAGGAACGCGGCGTCCTTATGGCATTGCCGGCACGGCGCAGCAGCGACTATGAGGAAGTCGATGCGCGGGTCACTAAGTTCAGCACGTTTACGGTCAAGAAAGTGCTGTACACGGCGCCATCGCGGCTGGTGGGCCACATGCTCAAAGTGCGGGTCTACAGCGACAGGCTGGAATGCTGGCTGGGCAGTGTTTGCGTACTCCAGTTGCGCCGTGGACAGCCTGGCGTGGGTGGCAAGCGCACGCGGGTCGTGGATTATCGCCACTTGCTGCCTGCGCTCATGCGCAAGCCCGGCGCACTGGCACGTTCGGCATTGCGTGACGACTTATTTCCTCGTGCCGAATACCGGTTGATGTGGGCCCATCTCAAGGACACATTGCCCGAGAAGAGCGCCTGCAGGCTCATGGTGGGCTTGCTCGACCTGGCGGGCAATGGCGGCTGCGAGGCCCAACTCGCTCAGCGTCTGGGGCTTCTTCTGGTCTCCGGTGAGGTCCCCGACCTTGAGCAATTGAAGCAGGAGATGGCGCCGCGGCCAGCGCTGTGCCCTCAAGTGACTGTCGTGTTGCCTGCCTTGTCCAGTTACGACCAACTGCTGCGGGCCGCGGCATGAGCGCCGAAGCAGCGCGCCTGGCGCTGATCCTCAATGAACTGAGGCTGCCTACCATCAAGCGGCTGTGGGCTGCTCTGGCAGAGCAGTCGGACAAAGAAGGCTGGCCTGCCAAACGCTTCCTTGCCGCGGTGATGGAACACGAACTGGCGGAGCGGGAAACCCGGCGCCTTGAGCGGCACCGGCTGGAGTCCGGGCTATTGCCGGGCAAGTTGCTGTCGAACTTCGATTTCACCTCAGTGCCATGCGTATCGAAAGCGCATGTCACTGCCTTGGTGGAGGGGGATGGCTGGATTGGGCAAGGTGCCAATTTACTCCTGTTCGGGCCTTCCGGCGTCGGCAAAAGTCACTTGGTGTGCGCCATAGGCTACGGCCTCATTGACCGCGGATATCGGGTCTGTTTCACGCGTACCAGCGACCTGGTGCAGCGCCTGCAAGTGGCGCGGCGCGAAATGCGGCTAACGCAAGAGATCGCCCGATTGGATCGCTTTGATCTTTTAATTTTGGACGATCTTAGCTACGTTCGGCGGGACCAGGCGGAGACCTCAGTGCTGTTCGAGCTGATCGCCGAGCGCTACGAGAGGAAGAGTCTGGCATTGACGGCAAACCAGCCATTTTCCGGGTGGGATCAAATATTCGCGGAGCCGGCGATGACGCTCGCGGCCGTCGACCGCCTGGTCCATCACTCGACGATTTTTGAGCTCAATGTCGAGAGCTACCGGGGCCGGGAAGCTCGGGAAGCGGCCTGCAAGCAGGTCAAACCGGGGCGTAAAAATGCCTAAAAATCAGAGGTCATTGAAGCGCAACCGTGCGCACGACGGACCTCGCTTGGCGAGGGCCGCTGGTGGATTCATCTGTTCCGCTACGCTCCACAGAGGAATCCACCAGCTTAGAGCAAGAGCAACGTCAACTACAAGAGCAAGAGCAACGTCAATTACAAAAGCAAAACCGGGGCAGCGCCGTCCAGCTGCGTTATAGGAAAATTTGAAAAAAACCACCTCGCTTCACCGGTCAAGATAATTGTCGTCGACCGGTCAAGATAGTTGACGCGGACCAATATACCTTTTTCAGATTCATTTTTGGAGCTGCCGTAATAGCTCTGCTATGCAAAGATTCATGCCGCTTGATTGTTTTTTGTCAATACTTGAATAGCGACATCGAAGTCTAATCAAATGGCAGTTGGCTTTCTGGTTTGCCTGATCGATAAACGGATCAGGAAAAAGACGTTTATCATTTTTTCCCGGGAGCATTTCCATGAATCCGTTCAGACTCTTCGCTTCAATCGTTCTGGCCGCTCTGCTAGCCTTTCAGTTCGGCTGCGCATCGACATCGACCCATAAGGGAA
>DFWY01000048.1 GCA_002381615.1 Polaromonas sp. UBA4122
TAAACATTATTTACGGATAAGTTCTAATTCAATGCGGTGATAAGAGCATGCTGTCATGCATATTGACATTCAATGCAGGAATTTAAGCATACCGGCCAGAATGAATATCACAATGCAAACCCATCCCGAGAAAAGCCAGCTCCAAGCTCCTGATCGCGGCACAACGCCTGCGCTCATGACCCAAAACAAGGCGACGACAAGTCCATGATCGGCGTCGCCCTAGGAGTTGGCAAGGAGATGGGGATACACGGTGGGGTTCCTCCAGTTTCCAGAACTGAGACCGCACGTTGAAAGTCCGCTTCGGAGGTAATCGACCGGCCGCATTGGGCACAAAGCAGTAGTTCATTCGCGTCAAAATTCTTCGGTTGAAGTTTATGACAGGTGCTAGGCACCTCATTCTGACCCCCACTCAATGCCACAGGTCACCGCCGTCCAGTCTGCTCTATCTAGGGTCAAGACCATTACTCAAGTACTCACCTACGCGTCTGCAGCGGAACAACCCAAGTCAGACCCCCTGCGCGATGCGCTTATTGCAATCAAATCGGCGCGCGATGCAGTCACGGCGGACGTTACGGGGTTGCCCTGCAGTGGGGGTTCGCAGCACTTACCCGTACCGGGTCTGGGCTGAAATATTTGATACGGTGAGAGGTAGCGATTGCGACAGCATGATGAGGGCATTGCAGGGGCGGGGGTTCGCGAAGACATGGGGGAAGTGGGGCGCTGATTAGCTTCGTTTGTGCGGAGAGTTTGGGGTAACGGAGGTTACAGGGGTAACGCCTCTCAACAAATGCCGTGACATTCAGCTGGCGACCAGCGCCGACTTCATTGGAGGGAATATCATCAGCCTATTACAACTCCGTCCGTCGTACGGAAAATCGATGAAAGAATTAATCCTATGCAAACGATTTTTGAAGCAGCAAATCATATTGCCCAAGAGATTGAGCGAACCCGACAGCACCTTGCTAACCTGGAACAGGCATTGGAGGGACTCAGGCCACTAATTACCCTAGATGCTGCGACGACGGCTTTACCATACACCGCTACCACGCGCACCCAGCATATTGAAGACGTATCTTTTGTGCACGCGCAGGTGTCCGCTGACGAAATTATTAAACCCAAGCGCGTTACCAAAACCAAACCCAGAAAACGGGCAAAGCCCGCAAAGCTTCCATCGACCGGCACTGAGCTTTGGTTGAGCTGCCTGGCCCGCAAGAAGCTCAGCCTTGGTGAATTAGTCGACGAGGCATTGAAGAAGCTTGATTTGGATGAGACAGCGCGAGACGTCATCACCAACCGTGCCGGTGCTTGGCTCTATGCTGCTATCAACAAAGGTGTGCTCATACCAGCGGGGACGCGAGACGGACATAAGCTGTACAAAAGGGTTCCTTCAAAAGGCAACTAAGGTACCGATATTTTGGTGCGGGTACAGGCAGTCGTTCCTGGAGCGGAGAAAGTTGCGCGCAATTAGAAAGTCGATGTGCTGATGAACTTGGCAATACCGGGCCAACTCTGTGTTCATTTTGGATGCGTCAGCAGTCAATATATCGCCATGAACGTTTACAACAACCTCGGCCTCACTTCTTTTGCAGTGACGCTTGTTCTCGTTCTCGGAGGATGCAGCACTGCGCCAGCGGTCCACCGTGGTCCTGCTTCCATTGAAACCTTGGAAGTGCCATCGCGAATCTCGCAAGGGCAGGCTAATGACATAACTATCTATGCCGTCGGCCTTGTCGGTACGCCGTATCGTTATGGTGGCAACACACCAGACTCCGGTTTTGACTGCAGTGGACTGATTGGCTATGTCTACCAAATGAGGTCAGGGGTTGCGCCACCTCGAACCGTCTCAAGGCTGCAAAATTGGGGTCAGCCGGTATCGAGTGACAACATTCGCTCGGGTGACCTGGTCCTCTTTGCCCAGAGCGACGTAGTTACCCACGCTGGAATCTATGTTGGGGGTGGCCGTTTTGTCCACGCGCCGTCCACTGGCGGGGAAGTCAGGCTTGACCGATTGAATTCAAAATATTGGGCATCCCAGCAAGTGACTTTTCGTCGGCCTTGAAGTCGGTCGAGCCAGAATCGGAGGTTGCCAGTCTGCTTTACTTGGAGGTAACCATGCCATTCAATTTGACCAACAACGGTTTGGAGCGGTTTGTCGATGCACAGGGACCTGTCTATGACTCTGTCTTCAAGGAGTTGGCCAGCGGCAGAAAGGCCACCCACTGGATGTGGTTCATCTTCCCCCAACTCAAGGGACTTGGTCGCAGCCCAATCGCCAAACACTTCGGCATCGAATCAAGGGACGAGGCTCTTGCCTATTGGAAGCACTCAGTACTCGGCAAAAGACTCCTTGAATGCACCACGCTCGTCTTGGCACAGCGCAACACGACTGCCCATGACATCTTCGGGTCTCCAGACGAACTCAAATTTAAATCGTGCATGACGCTTTTCGCTCAGGTAGCCCCGGAGGAACCTGTGTTCAAACAAGCGCTGGAGCGTTTTTTCGAAGGGACGCCTGACGAAGGTACGCTCAAGCTGATGTAAGTGACGTTTTCATGGCGTTTCGCCCCATGACCAGTTTCACTCAGGCCATGCCCAAAATATGTATTCGAACGGCTGCCGATGATAGTTGCCGCGGTCTTTAAAACAGCCAAGGCAAAAAACGTTTGATCCTTAGGGCTACGCTGAATAAGTACCATCAAAACACCCGCATGGGTGCATGACAGCGGAACTTCGAGAAAGCGGGTCAAAAAGTGGCCCGCTTTGTGGCTCGTTGGGCCTGTTTTTCGGGCTCGTTGACCCGCATCTCACCCTCACGGGCGCACCTGTGCCATCAGCCTTTGTCGGCTAAGGTAAATGTTGGCCAGTGCCAAGGCGGTGAATGCGCGCGTGGCGTTCTTCTGCAGGCCCCGGTAACGCACCTTGCCAAAGCCCCACAGCCGCTTGACCACGCCAAAGACGTGCTCCACCCGAGAACGGATGCGTGACTTGTTGCGGTTCTTGCCGCGTTGCGCCTCGTCAACGCTGCCAACCTCTTTAACAAGGTGCGCTCGGAAGCATTTGCGCCATTTCGCCGCTTTGGCCACTGCCACCTCTATAAGTGGTACCAGATGCGGGACGAGAAGTTCTGATTTCTGCGCCAACCCGCACCCACCGGCACGCGCCGGTGGGTCGCCTCACCCGCTCGCTGGCACGGGAGTCCATGCTAAGCTCAATCCTGATTCTCTAACCTACTAGATTTCAGGAACTTGCCATGCCAGGACTATTGCCCACCATCGACCCAGAGGGGTTGCTTGAATTCTCGGTTGTTTACACCGACCGCGCCTTGAACCACATGTCCAAACGCTTTCAGGGCGTGATGAAAGACATCTCTGCCATTCTCAAAGAGGTGTATCACGCCCAATCCGCCGTGCTGGTGCCGGGCAGTGGCACCTTTGGCATGGAAGCGGTGGCACGGCAGTTTGTCACCGGCAAGAAGGCGCTGGTCATTCGCAATGGCTGGTTCAGCTACCGCTGGACGCAGATTTTTGACATGGGCCACATGCCCAGCGAATCCACCGTGCTCAAGGCCCGACGCGTGGGTGACGGCCCGCAAGCGCCCTGGATTCCCTGCCCGGTGGACGAAGTGGTCGCCACCATTCGCGCCCAAAGACCGGATGTGGTGTTTGCCCCGCATGTCGAGACCGCCGCAGGCATGATCCTGCCGGACGACTACCTGCGAACCGTGGCCAAGGCGGTGCACGAGGTTGGCGGCTTATTTGTGCTGGACTGCATTGCCTCCGGCACCCTGTGGGTGGATATGCAAGCCACGGGCGTGGACGTGTTGGTAAGTGCGCCACAAAAGGGCTGGAGCAGCTCGCCTTGCTGCGCCATGGTGATGTTGAGCGAGCGTGCCCGAACCGCCATTGACGGCACCACCAGCACCAGCTTCGCCTGTGACCTGAAGAAGTGGCTGCAGATCATGGAAGCGTATGAGGCCGGCGGCCACGCCTACCATGCCACCATGCCCACCGACGCCCTCACCCGCCTGCGCGACGTGATGCAGGAGACCCGTTCCTATGGCTTTGAGAAAGTGCGCGCCGAGCAGATCGCGCTGGGCACCCAGGTGCGCGCTTTGTTCGAGCGCCGGGGCATTCCCAGCGTGGCGGCCGAAGGCTTCAAGGCGCCGGGTGTGGTGGTGAGTTACACCACCGATGCCGACATCCACAACAGCAAGAAGTTTTTGGCACTGGGCCTGCAAACGGCGTCCGGTGTGCCACTGCAGTGCGACGAACCGGCCGATTTTATGACCTTTCGCGTGGGCCTGTTCGGCCTGGAAAAACTGCACAACGTGGATCGCAGCGTGGCGCAGCTCGCCGCCGCGCTGGACCAGATTAACGCCACTCAGGGAGCGGCCATAGCGGCCTGAACCCTGAGCTTCAAGGGGGCTGCGCTGTTGGCGCCGACCCAAAATTGATCAGGTGTGCCAATCTCCAAGTGACCAGGCCAATTCTCCGAATGGCCATAGCCAGTAATCCTCCACAAGGAAATCAAGTGATCACCTAATAGGCGGCACATGCCATGTTGAATGGTCAATTCAGCATTGGCGCACACAGATAGGATCGGCTGTCGGTACTC
>DFWY01000052.1:0-397 GCA_002381615.1 Polaromonas sp. UBA4122
ATCACGACCAGTACGCGGTGTTCAGGCGGAATGCCACCAGCGAAGTCCAGCCGCGGCAGGAAGCGCACTTTCATCGACTCTGCGATCAGGCGATGCACGAAGGCCGCGGCGGCTTCGGATGCCGGCCAAGCCAGAAGGAACAGCGTGACCACCGCCTGCCACCCGCGCACGCCCGCACTGTGCGCAACGGCAAGCAGGATGAGCACCGTGCCCAGCGCGATGGCGGCTACATACAGGGGCAGACGCCAGCTGCGCGGGCCCAGGAGTCGCGATGCGCCTCGCGTGGGCAGGCCGAGCGCGGCTTCCAGTTGGGCCCGGCCGGCGCCGATCAGGTAGAAGCCGGCGGTGCGCTGCGCGGCCGCCGCAGGCTCGCCGCCAGGTACGGCTTTTGCGGGGG
>DFWY01000052.1:504-39496 GCA_002381615.1 Polaromonas sp. UBA4122
GGGGGGGGGGGGGGAGCCGCTCCATGGAATGGGTGATCTGCTGGCGCGTGAGTTCGCTTTCCTGGGCTAAGCTGGGCAACTGCCTCAGCACTTGCAACGAACGGCTCACCGGCTCGATCAGCTCCACCCAATCGACCTGGCCGATCATGCGCAAGGTGGTGATGATGTTGCCGACCGTGATGTTGGTCGCCACCTGCGTGGTCTGGCTTTCGACTATAAGCACGTGCCCGTCAAGGCAATGCCTTTCGGTCCACAGCACCAGCGCGGGTGAGCTGTCCAGCCGTTCCGTGGGCATGCGCTGCCACAGTTGGGTCAGGTAGCTGCGTTGCAGGCCGTGCTGCTTCATCAGCGCGTAAATCGAGTCGAGATTGGCGTCGCCCAGCCGGTTCGCGCAGTCCCAAACCGCATGGGCGACTTCGCGCGCCACCTTGCCTTGCGCGATGGTGTCCGCCACCCGGCGCAGGTTTTCAAGGAGCACGACGCGCAGCGTTGTTGGCAAGGCCCAAAGTTCGCTCAGCCGCAGTTCACTGCTGTCCTCGTAGGCATTGATAAACGCCGTGAAAACCTCGGGGTTGAGGACGCTGTCGGTGTGAGCCACATAGGCCCAGGCGATGCCATAGACGCGTGGCAGTCCTTCCAGCGGCGCGGCCGCCAGCTTGGGCAAGCTGTCGTAGTAGCGGCGCGGCACGCCTTCGTGGATCTGCTCCAGCTGTGCTTCGACCAGGTGGAAATTGTCAAGCAGCCACTCGGCGGCGGGTGTCACATAATGGCCGCTGCGCGAAGTCAGCGCTACATAATCGTAGGCATTGCGCAACGCGGCGAGGTTCTCCTCAACGCGCGGAAAAAAGGAGGCGCGGCGGCGCGAGCTGGCATCGGCTTCGACCACCTGGGCTTGCGCCAGACTGCGGCCGTGCTCTTCGAAGCGCTGGATGCCGAACAGTTCAGCGCGAATGGGCGGCTCGGCTTCACCCCCGCGCGACAGAAGGATATTGCGGGCGTAAGGGGTTAGCGCTTCGAGCCGGTCGATGCAGGCGGCGTCCACCCGTCCACTCGCTCAGACCAAGACCAGCAGGCCCAAGCCGCAGAACACGAACAGCGCGCCGGTCGTCACGATTCGCGGCGACGCCATGGCATGCAATGTCTCCAGCGTGGCACGCAGGGCGAAAAAACGGCCGCGCGAGCGCTGGCAGTCGTTCATGTGCGAGGCAAGTGCGAGAAAGTCACTGGATACAAACTGATTGGTAACCGCAAAGCGGCTTGCGGCCGCGGGATTGGACGTGGTCATGGTTTTTGATCTCCTGAGGGGTGTTGCCTGCGCCACAATCAAGCGGCGCATTATTCGGGACATAAACCCATGCTACGAGCCCAAGACGTTCGGTGGCATCAGACGCGTCCGTTGCGGCTGTAGGACCGGACCGACAGTTAACCGGTGTTGCGCAATCCGGCGGAAATCCCGTTGATCGAAATATGAATCCCGGTTTGCACCCGCTGGTCGGTCTGGCCTGCGCGGTAGCGCCGTACCAGCTCGACCTGCAAGTGGTGCAGGGGATCAATGTAGGGAAAACGGTGGCGGATGGAGCGCTGTAGCGCGGCGTTGCCGGCCAGCCGCTGTTTTTCTCCGGTGATCAGCGCCAACGCTTGCGCTGTGCGGTGCCACTCGGCCTCGATCGCGGTAAAAATCTTTTTGCGCAGCCTGGCATCGCCCACCAGTTCGGCATAGCGCGAAGCTAGTGCCAGGTCGCTCTTGGCCAGCACCATGTCCATGTTGCTCAACAGGGTGCGAAAGAAGGGCCACTGCTGGTACATCTTTTGCAGCAGGCTCAGCGCCTCTTTGCGACTGGCGGGCGAGTCGCCCTGATTGAGCCGCTGCTCGATCGCGGCGCCAAAGCCATACCAGCCGGGCAAGGTCAGACGGCATTGGCCCCAACTGAAGCCCCAGGGAATGGCGCGCAGGTCTTCAATGTTTTGCGAGGCCTTTCTTGACGCTGGCCGCGATCCGATGTTGAGTTCGGCGATCTCGCGGATCGGCGTGGCGCTGAAAAAATACTCGGTGAAACCGGGGGTCTCGTACACCAGCGCGCGGTAGGCCGCCATGCTGGCTTGCGACAGCTCGGCGGCGGCTTGCAGGAAGGCCTTGGTGGCGGGTTTGGTCGGCTGCAGCAGGGTGGCCTCCAAGGTGGCGGCCACCAGGGTTTCGAGGTTGCGGCGGCCGATTTCAGGGTTGGCGTATTTGGAGCCAATGACCTCGCCTTGCTCGGTCAGGCGGATCTGTCCGCGCACGGTGCCTGGAGGCTGCGCCAGGATGGCCTGATAGCTTGGGCCGCCGCCGCGGCCGACCGTGCCGCCACGGCCATGGAACATGCGTAATTGAATGTTGTGCGAATCGGCCCGCTGATCAAACAGTTCCACCAGTGCGATCTCGGCGCGGTAGAGCTCCCAGTTGCTGGTAAAAATGCCGCCGTCCTTGTTACTGTCAGAGTAGCCGAGCATGATGTCCTGCTCGCAGTATTGGTCAGGACGGCCACGTTGCACCAGTTGTGCCATGCCGGGCAGGGCGTAGAACTCGCGCATGATGGGCGCGGCATTGCGCAGGTCTTCAATGGTTTCAAACAGCGGCACCACGATCAGGTCGCAGGTCGCGTGATGATCCAGCGTGCCATGCATCAGGCCCACTTCTTTTTGCAGCAGCAGCACTTCGAGCAAATCGCTCACCGTTTCGGTGTGGCTGATGATGTAGTGGCGGATGGCTTCCTTGCCGAAACTCGCGCGCGCGGTGCGTGCGGCTTCAAAGATGGCCAGCTCACTTTGGGCGAGCGCCGAGTAGCTGGTGCCGATCACGCGCAGGGGCCTGGCGTCATTGAGCAGCTGCATCAGCAGCGCGCGCTTGGCAGCCTCGTCCAGGCTGGCGTAGTGGGGCTCGATCCGTGCTACGGCCAGCAGCTCGGCCATCACTGCTTCATGCTTGTCGGAACTCTGGCGCAGATCGACCGTGGCGAGATGAAAACCAAACACCTCCACCGCGCGGATCAGCGGGTGCAGACGCTGGGCAACCAGGGCTTCCCCGTGATGGGCCTTGAGCGAGTGCTCCAGGGTGCGCAGGTCCGCCAGGAAATCTTCGACTCGGGCATAGGCATTTTGCGGTGCCACGGCATGGCGCGCAGCCTCGCCGCCGGTCAGCGCCTTCAGTGTGGCGGCCAATCGGGCGTAAACCCCGGTCAGCGCACGGCGGTAGGGCTCGTCTTTGCGGTGCTCGCTGGTGTCGGGTGAGCTTTCGGCCAGGACGCGCATCTCGGCGCTGACATTGACCAGCATGGCCGACATGGACAGCTCCCCGCCCAGAAAGTGCACCTCGGTCAGGTAGTGACGCAGCGCTACTTCGGCCTGCCGGCTCAGCGCATAGTTGAGGGTTTCTGCGCTGACATAGGGGTTGCCATCGCGATCGCCGCCTATCCATTGGCCCATGCGCAAAAAGCTGTGCACGGGCTGGTTGCCGAGCTCGCGCTCCAGGTTGGCGTAGATCTTGGGAATCTCGCGCAGGAAGGTGGTTTCGTAGTAGCTCAGGGCGTTCTCGATTTCGTCGGCCACCGTGAGCTTGGAAAAGCGCAGCAGGCGCGTTTGCCACAGCTGCACCACTCGCGCGCGCAACTGGGCTTCGTTGGCGGCCAGTTCGCGCGGGGTCAGCGCGTCTTTGGCGGTGCTCATGGCCTGCGTCAGCGCCAGGATGCCATCGCGTGCCGTGAGCAGCTGCGCAATGTTGCGTTCGGCATCCAGGATACTTTTGCGCTGCACTTCGGTCGGGTGGGCGGTGAGCACCGGCGACACGAAGCTATGGGCCATCGTGTTAGCGATGGTTTTAGGCGCGATGCCGGCCCGGCGCAGGCGTGCCAGCGTCACTTCGATGCTGCCTTCCTGGGTGTCGCCTGCACGCTCGTGGACGGCCCGGCGACGGAGCTGGTGGCGGTCTTCGGCCAGGTTGGCCAGATGGCTGAAGTAGGTGAAGGCGCGGATTACGCTGACGGTCTGGTCGCCCGAGAGGCTTTTGAGCAGTTTTTTAAGCGCCTTGTCGGCGTCCTGGTCGGCGTCGCGGCGAAAGGCCACCGACAGCTTGCGCACCTGCTCGATCAGCTCGTAGGCGGCGACGCCATCTTGTTCGCGAATTACATCGCCGAGGATGCGACCCAGCAGGCGGATGTCTTCCACCAGGGGGCGGTCGTTGTCTCTGGTTCGTCCGGAAGCCTTGTCTTTAGCGTTCTCTTTGACGTTTCTGGCGCGCGCGGAAGTGACCATCTCTACCCTCTATGTCTTAAACTCCCATGCTAGCATTCACTCACTATCAAAGATTACCAACAGGTTACGAGCGTCTTGAGCGTTTCAAACCGTCAGGAAAGTTATGAAAAAAGTTGTCATTGCCACGCGCGAAAGCCGTCTGGCGCTGTGGCAGGCCGAGCATGTCAAGGCCCTGCTCGAATCACGTCTGGGCTGGCAGGTGGATCTGCTGGGCATGACCACCCAGGGGGACCAGATTCTGGACCGATCCTTGAGCGAAGTCGGTGGCAAGGGCCTGTTCGTCAAGGAGCTGGAAGTCGCCCTCAGCGAAGGTCGGGCCGATCTGGCTGTGCATTCGCTCAAGGATGTTCCCATGGACCTGCCCGAGGGGTTCGCACTGGCCTGTGTGCTTGAGCGCGAAGACCCGCGCGACGCCTTTGTATCCAACCAGTTTTCTTGTCTGGCCGACTTGCCGCAGGGCTCCGTGGTGGGGACGTCCAGCCTGCGCCGGCTGGTGCTGCTCAAGGCCTTGCGGCCCGATCTGAAAATCGAGGCGCTGCGTGGCAACCTCGACACGCGCTTGCGCAAGCTTGATGATGGCCAATACCACGCCATTGTGCTGGCCGCAGCCGGGCTGAAGCGACTGGGCCTGGAGGCGCGCATTCGCGCCGCCTTTGCGACGGCCGATATGTTGCCCGCAGCCGGGCAGGGCGCTTTGGGGATTGAAGTGCGGGCTGATCGCGCCGATTTACGGGAGGCGCTGGCCACGTTGGCGCATCAGCCAAGTTGGCTGGCGGTGACGGCCGAACGTACGGTGTCGCGCGCCATGGGCGGCAGTTGTTCCATGCCCTTGGCGGCTTTCACGCAAGGCCCGGTTACACAGGGCAGCAACGACGTCATGCAGCTCAACGCGGCCTGGGGTGATCCGAGCACCGCTCAGGCATCCTCCGGCTCCTCGGGTGTCTTGCCGACTCCGCTCATCCGGGTGCAAAAAACCGCTGTGGTGCGCAGTTTTGACGAGGCCGAGGCGCTGGGCGAAGCGGTGGCGGCGCAGCTCCGTGCCGGCGGCGCCGTCTGGACCAGCAACGCCCCAACTCCATGATGCTGGGGGCCGGTGTGAGCACGGCCCGCGTCATTGTGACCCGGCCCACGCGTGACGCCCAGCACTGGGTGCAGCAGCTGCAGCTGGGTGGTTTTGCGGCTGAGGCCTTGCCCCTGATTGAAATTTCGCCCGCCTCGGCCGCCGCGGATGTGCAGGCGCTGACGCGGGTCTGGCAAACGCTGGACCGCTACGCTGCCTGCCTGTTCGTCAGTGGCAATGCTGTAGAGTATTTTTTTAAGCAAAAAGAGGCTTTAGCCAAATATCCATGGGCGCAAGCAGCTATTAATAAAATAGCAGACCCGGTACCGGACGAGGTGCCGCCAGGCCTGCGTTTCATGGCGCCCGGCCCAGGCACGGTGGCAGCGCTGGTCGCCGCAGGCGTCCCCGCCAGGCAGATTGATGCACCGGCTGCCGATGCCCGCCAGTTTGACTCGCAATCTCTGTGGAAAGTCGTCGGCCAGCGCGACTGGCAGGGCCGCCGCGTGCTGGTGGTGCGCGGGGAAAACCTGGGCCCTGCGGGGGAAAACGCAGCGTCACAGGGACGCGACTGGATCGCCCGTCAGTGGGAGGCCGCAGGTGCGCAGGTTGATTTCGTGGGTGTATACCAGCGCCGCGCACCCAGGCTGGCCGACGCGCAGCTCCAGCGGGCGCGGCTTGCCAGCACCGATGGGTCAGTGTGGCTCTTCAGCAGTTCGGAGGCTGTGACCAACCTGGCCAACCTGCCCGCGCTGTCCGGCGTGGACTGGAGCCGCGCGCGCGCCGTGGCCACGCACCCTCGTATTCTTGACGCCGTGCGGGCCGCCGGCTGGGGCGTTGTTGTGGAGTCACGCCCTGCACTGAAGGACATCAAGGACACGCTTGTCTCGATAGAATCACGCTATCCATGAGCGACAGCCACCCAGCCCCGTCCCCCCCACCTGCGCCCGATGACGAGCCTGTGCTGGAGCGCGGGCGGGGGCACGGGCTGATTGAGGCCGAGCCGCAACCCGTGCCGCTGGACGCCTGGCTGGTGCCTGCCAAGTGGGCGCTGCTGGTGGTTGTGCTGGCCGCAGCCGGGTTGCTGACCAGCGGTTTGCTGTGGCAAAAGCTCGGCAATATCCAGGAAGAACTCGCCCGCCGCAGTACCGATGCAGGCGCGCAGGCCATTGAGGCGCGCACGCTGGCCCGCCAGGCCCAGGAGGGCACACGTGAACTGTCGGCGCGGCTGGCGCTGCAGGAATCCCGCATCAGCGAAGTCAGCCTGCAGCGCACCCAACTTGAAGAACTGATGCAAAGCCTGTCCCGCTCGCGGGATGAAAACCTGGTGGTGGATGTGGAGTCTGCGCTGCGGCTGGCCCAGCAGCAGGCGCAACTCACCGGTAGCGCCGCGCCTTTGCTTGCTGCGCTCAAATCGGCCGATCAGCGCCTGTCACGCGCCGTCCAGCCCCGTCTGAACCCCTTGCAGCGCGCGATTACCCGGGACATGGATCGCATCAAGGCGGCCAGCCTCACCGATGTGCCAGTCCTGATGATCAAACTCGACGAACTGGTTCGCCTGGCCGACGAATTGCCGGTGGCCAATGCGATGGTGGACAGTATCTCATCACGCGTAGCGGCCTCAACGGCGTCGACCGTGCCGCTAGCGGCGGCTGGCAAGCCTTCCCTGCTGGTGTTTGACAAGCTGGCGCTCCATGCCTGGTCGCAGCGCACGCTGGACAGTCTGTGGGAGGAAGCCCGCAAGCTGCTGCGCGTGAGCCGCATCGACCAGCCCGAGGCAGCCTTGCTGGCACCCGAACAATCGTTTTTCCTGCGTGAAAACCTCAAACTCAGGCTGCTCAACGCGCGCCTGGGGCTGTTGTCGCGCCAGACCGAAGCGGCGCGCGCCGATCTGGCCAGCGCCAACGCCTGGCTGGGCAAATACTTTGACCCGGTTTCGCGCAAAACCCAGGCGGCCGTCCAGTTGCTTGCCCAGGTGCAGAGCCAGCTGAAAACCAGCGAACTGCCCCGCCTGGACGAAACCATGGCCGCGCTGGCCACCGCGGCTGCTGGCCGCTGAAGGGCAAGGCTTACCATGCGCGCCGCTCTCTGGCTTTTGGCCCTGTTTGGCGTGGCCGTCGCGGTGGCCCTGTTTGCCGGCAACAACCAGGCGGTGGTCACCATTTTCTGGCCGCCGCACCGGTTCGATATTTCGTTCAACCTGATGGTGCTGCTGCTGGCAGGTTTTTTCATGCTCCTGCATGTGGCCTTGCGCGCCGTGTCGGCCGTATTTTCCTTGCCCGCCGAAGCCAAACGCTGGCGTGCCCAGCAGAAAGAGCGCGCCATGTACGGTGCACTCATGGACTCGCTGGCGCACCTGCTGGCGGGGCGTTACATCCGGGCCACCACCTCGGCGCAAAACGCGCTGGCGCAGGAAAAAAGCCTGGAGCTGCTGACCGATCCATCAGGCCATGCGACCGGCCACAGCCTGAGCCGCGCCAGCCAACTGCGTTCGCTGGCGCACTTGCTGGTGGCTGAAAGCGCGCAGTCGCTTCAGAACAAGGCCTTGCGGGACCAGCATCTGCAACTGGCGCTCCAGAGTTCGGCCCAGCGCCAAGCACAGGGCGTGCGCGAGGGCGTGCAGTTTCGCGCTGCACGCTGGGCGCTGGACGACCGTGATGCCGGCGCTGCACTCGACTGGCTGACCCAGCTGCCGCAGGGTGCCGCACGGCGCACGCTGGCCCTGCGCATGAAGCTGCGCGCCGCCCGGCAGGCGCGGCAGACCGCGCAGGCGCTGGAGACTGCGCGCTTGCTGGCCAAACACCGCGCGTTCTCACAGGCCGCGGCGCAAAGTATTGTGCGCGGCCTGGCGCTGGAGTTGCTCAATGACGCGCACGATCCGGCGCAACTGCAGCAGGCCTGGTTCTCGCTCGACGAAAGCGAACGCGCCATGCCTGAGCTGGTGGTCCAGGCTGCCTCGCGCCTGATGGCGCTGCATGGCGATGCCGAGTTGGCCCGTTCGTGGCTGTTGCCGGTGTGGGACCGCATGATGCAGCCAGACTCCAGCATCGGCGACAACCTGCGCATCAAACTGATAGCGGCGCTCGAAGCCGGCCTCGATTCCCTCGATGCCGCCTGGCTGGCCCGTATCGAAACGGCGCAGCTCAGCCGTCCGCGTGATGCCAACCTCCAGTACCTTGCGGGCATGGCCTGCCTGAACCGCCAGCTCTGGGGCAAAGCCCGTCAACTCCTCTCGCAGGCCGCACCAGCCTTGCAGGATGGGACGCTGCACCGCAATGCATGGCGGGCCCTGGCGGTTCTGGCCGAGCAGCGCGAGGATGAAGCGGCTGCCGCGCAGGCCTACAAGCGGGCCGCGCAGGTTTAAAAAATCACTGCAGGACCTGTCTGTCGTGGGCCGTGCGGCAGATGTGTTTTAAATGTTCTTCTTGCGCACTGCCAAAAAAAGCCCGCTATGGCGTGAGGAAAGGCAGTGAAACAGAAACGTTTGAGACGTGTCTGCAAGACCAACAAAAGACAGACAAAGAAAAAGGCTCCGAGTGGAGCCTTTTTCACGGGGTTAAATGACCCTCAATCTGCAGATTTTTCAAACGGCAATGGCAGAGTGCCCAAATCACGTTTGGTCTCGACCAGCACCAGCGGAGCTTCACCAGATACCACCAGCGCAGGGCGCTCGCGCGGCACCTGAACGGGCTTGACTTCAGCGGCGATCGCAGCTTGCGCTTCGGCAATCTTGGCTGCATCGGAATTGATCCACTGCAGACCTGAGCCCTGAGCTACCTGAGCCAGGTCCTGCAAGGGCAAGTCGTAGGACTGAACCTTGGGCAGTGCGATGGCCGCCGGTGCCGCCGCTTGCACCGGAGCCGGTGCTGGCCTGGGCGCAAGCAACGGCGCCGTGTAGACGGCTGCCGGTGGGGCGACGGGCGCTACAAATTCAGTAGCTATAGGTGCCCGTTCTTGCTGGGCTTGAGGCTGATTTGACTCTAAAAACTCGACGTTGCCGGGCGTCGCACTGCCCTCAAGGGGCTGCTCGTTGCGACCGCCGCGTTCACGGCGGTCGCGGCCATAGCGGTCACGGCTGCGGCGTTCGCGAGGCTGGCGGTCCTGGCCTTCTTCTAGCCTCTCGGCGGGAGCCTGGCTGTCGGTGGATGACGCCGGTACCACCGGGTTGCCGGCCTCGTCCAGGCCAGCCACGACGGCGGGGTGCGCGGCGTCAAAACTGTCGGCCTGGGTGCCTGCGACCGGTGCGGTGGCGCCATCGGGGCGATCGCCACGGCGGTCGTTGCGTCGGCCACTGCGTTCGCCACCACGCTCACCGCGTTCACGGCGGCCTTCGCTCCGGCCCTCACCGCGTCCACCTTGCTGGCGCTCGCCATCAGGACCCGTTTCCTGGACCGTTCTGTCCTGGCGTTGCCCGGCAGCTTCAGCGCCCATGGCCGCTGCCATGGCGGCCTGGTTGGCCAGCGCGAGATCCTGCTCTACCGCATCGCGCGGGATGCGGTCGCCGCGTTCACCACGCTCACGGCGGTTGCGGTCGCCACGGCCTTCGCGGTTTTCATTGCGCGGCTGGTCTTCGCTTCGGCTTTCGATTCGGCCTTCATTGCGGTTCTCACCGGCTGGTCGTTCCTGGCGATCCTGGCGGCCACCTTCGGCGCGTCCTTCAGGACTGCGCTCACGGCGTTCGCCGCTACGGCCTTCATTACGGTTCTCGCTACGACCTTCGGTACCGCCTTCACCTCGGCCTTCACCGCGGCTACGGCCGCCGCGGCGGCTATCACGGCCACCGCGCTCCGAACGCTCACCGCGTCCATCAGGACGTCCGTCCGGGCGTGCCTCACGTCGTGCTTCGCCGCGCTCGTCTTTCGTCACTTCCCTGGCTGCAGGCGTTGCAGCTGGCGTTTCCGCACCGCCGAACAGGCTCTTGATCCAGCCGAACAATCCTTTTTCGGCAGGTGCCGGTGCTGGTGCGGTGGATGCCGGGCGTGGTGCCACTTTGGGCGCAACAGGGGCTGCTGCGACCGCTGCCGGCCTGGGGATTGCCGCTGGAGCGGGCGCGTCGGGCAGAACGCCCTTGATGATGGGTTCCTGCTTGTTGTGCTTTTCCTGGCTGCGGCGTGTCACCGTCGTCGGGTCTTCAATCTCTTCAGCCATCTTGTAGCTGGCTTCGATATTGTCCAGGCGCGGATCGTCGTGCTTCAGGCGCTCAAGGCGGTAGTTTGGCGTTTCCAGCGTCTTGTTGGGAACCAGCAGCACGTTGATGCGCTGCTTGAGTTCGATCTTGCTGATTTCGGAGCGCTTCTCATTGAGCAGGAAAGACGCGACATCGACAGGCACCTGGCACAGCACCGAGGCCGTGCTGTCCTTCAGTGATTCTTCCTGGATGATGCGCAGAATTTGCAGCGCCGAGCTTTCGGTGTCGCGGATGTGGCCGGAACCGCCGCAACGCGGGCAGGGAATGGAAGCGCCTTCGTTGAGCGCCGGGCGCAAGCGCTGACGGCTCATTTCCATGAGGCCGAATTTGCTGATGGTGCCGAACTGCACGCGTGCGCGGTCCTGGCGCAGGGCGTCGCGCAAACGGTTTTCAACATCGCGGCGGTTGCGCGACTCTTCCATGTCGATAAAGTCGATCACGATCAGGCCGCCCAGGTCACGCAGACGCATCTGGCGCGCCACTTCATCGGCGGCTTCCAGGTTGGTACGGGTGGCCGTTTCCTCGATGTCCCCGCCCTTGATGGCGCGGGCCGAGTTGACGTCAACCGACACGAGAGCCTCGGTATGGTCAATCACGATGGCGCCGCCCGAAGGCAGTTGCACGGTGCGGGCGTAGGCCGACTCGATCTGGTGCTCGATCTGGAAGCGGCTGAACAGCGGGGCGTCGTCACGGTAGCGCTTGACGCGGTGCTCGTGCTCGGGCATCACATGGGCCATGAACTGGCGCGCCTGTTCGTAGACGTCATCGGTGTCGAACAGGATGTCGCCGATGTCGCTGTTGAAGTAGTCGCGAATCGCGCGAATCACCAGGCTGGATTCCTGGTAAATCAGGAAAGCGCCCTTGCCGCCCTTGGCCGCGCCGTCAATCGCGGTCCAGAGTTTGAGCAGGTAGTTCAAGTCCCACTGCAGCTCAGGCGCGCTACGGCCAATGCCGGCAGTGCGCGCGATGATGCTCATGCCGTTGGGGTATTCGAGCTGGTCGAGGGCTTCCTTGAGATCGGCGCGGTCCTCGCCTTCGATGCGGCGCGATACGCCGCCACCGCGCGGGTTGTTGGGCATCAGCACCACATAGCGGCCGGCCAGCGACACAAAGGTGGTCAGGGCCGCGCCCTTGTTGCCGCGCTCTTCTTTTTCGACCTGGACCAGCAGTTCCTGGCCCTCTTTGATCACATCGCTGATGCGGGCCTGGCTGATCGGCACGCCTTGCGCAAAGTATTGTTTGGAAATTTCCTTGAACGGCAGAAAACCGTGGCGGTCTTCGCCGTAATCAACAAAACAGGCTTCCAGCGAAGGCTCGACGCGGGTGACGACGGCCTTGTAGATGTTGCCCTTGCGCTGCTCGCGCCCTTCAATTTCAATTTCGTAGTCGAGGAGTTTTTGTCCGTCAACAATCGCCAGGCGGCGTTCTTCTGCCTGGGTGGCATTTACCAGCATCCGTTTCATCGGGTATTCCTTTATCGTTCTTCATTCCGATGCCTCAAAACATCTCTTGGATGTCTCGAGCATCACCTGCCCAAAATGGGCCAACGACGCCAGGAGGGACGCAATGCGAACGTGGGGAATTGCCGGAGAGCTTTTGACAGCGCGCTGGCCGACTGAAGAATCAGTCAGCCAACTCGGGTCTGGGCGTAGGCGCGTGGATGGAGTGAGCCGGGGTCCAATAGGTGTTTGCTACAAAAAAGTAGCTGCTTGCACCCGCTGTACAAGGGCTGCAGGCTGATTTGTGCCATAAAGCAGGGCCAAAAAGCGCCGCAGGCATAGAAAAATCAGACTGACCAGTGTTGTCATCAACGGGCTACCTGTTAAAGGACTTGATCTCACCTGGATCCGCATGCAGCCTTTTGTTCGTGACTTGGGCTGCACACATAATATTCCGTAGTTGTATTCGCAAAACGTCGACTCGTCTGCATTGCAAATCACTCGCCGCGAAGTGCCTGGCACTCGTCGCTTGCGGGCAATTGCCAGCATTGGCATCGACCTTCCAGCGAGGCTGTTTGTTTGCCTTTTGAAGGGCTTCGGATTTGCGTGGACTAAACTCCAGACAAATCAACTACTTACAGCGTATCGCTAGTGAAACACATTATAGGGGCAGCTTCAGGCAAGGCGGGGCGACCGGTGAAATCCCCTGTCCGCGCCGCCATTCCCGTTTCTGTCCATGCCTCCAGGAACCCGCACCAAGCCCCGCCAAGCCCTGAAATCCGCGATGGCGAGCCCCAAGCGACCCAGGCGACCCTGGTCACGGTCGATGAAGATTACGCGGGCCAGCGGCTCGACAATTTTTTGATCCGCCAGCTCAAGGGCGTTCCCAAAACCCATGTTTACCGGATCATCCGCAGCGGCGAGGTGAGGGTCAACAAGGGCCGCGCGCAGGCCGACACCCGTGTGGAAGCCGGTGACATCGTGCGCCTGCCGCCAGTACGGACCTCAGAGCGCGCCGAACAAAAAGCCCAGGCCATGGCCGAAGAGGTGGCGCGGCACGGTGCCAGCTCTACCGTAGGCGGCTATGCGCCATCGCGTGAATTCCCGATTCTTTTCGAAGATGACTTCCTGCTGGCTATCGACAAACCGGCCGGCGTGGCCGTGCATGGCGGCAGCGGCGTGAGCTTCGGGGTGATTGAGCAACTGCGCATGGCCCGACCCGAGGCCGATTTTCTGGAACTGGTGCATCGGCTGGACCGCGAAACCAGCGGTATTTTGCTGATTGCCAAGCGGCGCATGGCCCTGAAGTTGCTGCAAGAGCAATTCAGGGAGCGCGAAACCGACAAGATCTATCTGGCACTGGTCAGTGGCAGTTGGCCCGCCAATCACCGCGTGATAGACAGCGCGCTGCACAAATACCTGCTGCAAGGCAAAGAAGGCACATCCGGTGCTGGCGAGCGGCGCGTCAAGGTGGTGGCCAACGACCATCCCGACGGCATGCGATCGGTTACGCTGGTCAAGGTCAAGTCTGCCATTCCCGCGAAGCCTGTGGCGCCAGCTACACCGTTTACCCTGCTGGAAGTCACCATCAAGACCGGCCGCACGCACCAGATTCGGGTGCATCTGGCAAGCGCTGGGCATCCGATTGCTGGGGACGACAAATACGGTGACTTCGAACTGAACAGAGCGCTGCAAAAGTCCGGCCCCGGCGGGACATCGTTGAAACGCATGTTTTTGCATGCCTGGAGCCTGAAATTCAAGCATCCCAAAACGAGAAAAGCGATTCACCTGCAAGCGCCCTTGCCCGATGAGCTGCAGCAGTTTTTGCCGCCTCGACCTGAGAACGCCTGAGAAATTGCGCTGATCACGCCCTGCAGTGTTGGTCGATGCCGGCGACAATATCGTGATGGATATTCGAAACTTTGACCTGATTGCGTTCGACTGGGATGGCACGCTGTTTGACTCCACGCAGATCATCGTGCGCTGCATCCAGGCGGCGGTGCGTGATGTGGGCGGCACGGTGCCCACCGACAAGGCGGCGGGCTATGTGATTGGGCTGGGCCTGATGCAGGCATTGGCCCACGCCGCCCCCGATGTGCCACCCGAAAAATACCCCGAGCTGGGCGCGCGCTATCGCCACCACTACACTGCCAATTGCAACGACCTGAGCCTCTTTGAGGGGGTGTTGCCGCTGCTCGATGGGCTCAAGGCGCGCGGCCATCTGCTGGCGGTGGCGACCGGTAAATCACGGCGCGGGCTCGACGAGGCGCTGCAAAGCGTTGAACTCAAGGGCGTTTTTGACGGCTCCCGCACCGCCGATGAGACGGCTGGCAAGCCGGATCCGCGCATGCTGCACGAGCTGATGGCGCAGTTCGACATTCCGGCCGAACGGGTATTGATGGTGGGCGACACCACGCACGACCTGCAGATGGCGTTCAATGCGGCTTGCCCCAGCGTAGGCGTGAGCTACGGCGCGCACGAGCCCGACGCTTTTGTGGCCCTGGCTCCGCGCCATGTAGCGCACTCGGTGCGGGAACTGCACGACTGGCTTCTCACCAACGCTTAGCTCGCCACCACACTGACCTTTCAACCCCGCCATGAACGAGTTGCTTCCCCTTTGCAATGCCCGCGATTTGCTTGAGGGCGGGCATTCGGTGCCGTTTGATGTCAACTATGCAGGCCAGACCTGCCGGGCCTTTGCAATCCGTTACGAAAGCCTGCCGCATGCCTACCTGAACCGCTGCACGCATGTGGCGATGGAGCTGGACTGGCAACCCAACCGGGTTTTTGACGACAGTGGCCAGTGGCTGCTGTGCGCCAGTCATGGCGCGGCTTACCTGCCTGCTACCGGCCAATGTGCGGGTGGCCCCTGCCAGGGCGGACTGGTCAAAATAGCGCTTTCGGAAAATGGCGGTGTCGTTTATTGGCATTCCGCTTACAACCTCAATCCGGTACTACTCTAAATACTTCTCTAAACTAGCGACCATGAATGATTCAAACAGCCCCGGCAATACCGACCCTTCTCTTGACCCGTCCCAAAATCCGGGACTTCAGAAAAATCAGCCGGAGTCCCTTTCTTATCAAGCGGGCAGCGCTCCTGAAATAATAGCAAGTAAATCTGCTGGAACAGACCCTTCCGGCGTTCCTGGGTGGGAGCGGGCGACGCTGGAGAAGCTGGCGTTTGCATCGCTCAATGAACAGAAAGCCACGCGCCGCTGGAAGACCTTTGTGCGCCTGTCCTGGCTGGCATTCTTTGTTGTCCTGGTGTGGATGGCATTGCACCGCGGCACCCCGGCGAGCGACGCGAAAACGCCGCACACGGCCGTGGTTGAGATCAAGGGTGAAATCGCTGCCGATGCCGACGCCAGTGCCGAGTTTGTCAATGCGGCGCTGCGTGCTGCGTTTGAAGACGAGGGCGCCAAGGCCATTGTGCTGCTGATCAATTCCCCGGGCGGCAGCCCTGTGCAGGCCGGCATGATGAATGACGAAATCCTGCGGCTGAAGGCCAAATATAAAAAACCGGTCTATGCCGTGGTTGAAGAAACCTGCGCATCGGCCGCTTACTACATTGCCGTGTCGGCTGACGGGATTTATGTCGACAAAGCCAGCGTCGTTGGCAGCATCGGCGTGCTGATGGACGGCTTTGGCTTTACCGGCCTGATGGACAAGCTGGGCGTGGAGCGCCGGCTGATTACTGCCGGTGAAAACAAGGGCTTTCTCGATCCTTTCAGCCCGCAGAGCGAGAAGCAGCGTGCATTCGCGCAGGTCATGCTGGACCAGATTCACCAGCAGTTCATCACCGTGGTCAAAGCCGGACGCGGCAAGCGGCTGAAGGAAACGCCCGAGATGTTCAGCGGCCTTTTCTGGAGTGGCCAGCAGGCGGTGGAGTTGGGCCTGGCCGACCAGCTGGGCAATCTGGATTACGTCGCGCGCGAAGTGGTCAAGGCCGAGGAAATCATCGATTACACACGCCGCGAAAACGTGGCGGAGCGCCTGGCCAAGAAGTTTGGCGCGGCCATGGGAGAAGGTGCCATGAAGGCCTTCAAGGCGATTCCCGCGATTCGCTAAGCGCTTAGCCAAGCGGCGTCAATCAGCCCATACAAAAGTCCGCAAAAAGTTTGTATCTTGCGGGCTTTTTTGTGGTGGGTATGGGCTGGATGCTTGTCAGCGGCCTATGCAAAAGACCGTGGGTAAATCCAGCGGTGCGCCAAGCTTGCCCTGCTTCCAGGCGCTGACCGGCGCGCTGCGCGTCCAGCCCTTGTTCATCGTCAGGCCACAGCTCAGCGCCAGCCGGGTGTTGCCTTGCAGCGTCTGCAGCAGCGCCTGTAAAAGAACGGCATTGCGGTAGGGTGTTTCAATAAAGAGCTGGGTCTGGCCGGTTTTAAGGGTCAGCGACTCCAGTTCCAGGATGCGCTGGGTCCGCCCGGCGGGGTCTTGCGGCAGGTAGCCCACAAACGCGAAGTTCTGTCCGTTGAGGCCGCTTGCAGCCAGCGCCAGCATCAGCGACATGGGCCCCGTCAGCGGCACCACCTGCAGACCGAGGTCATGGGCTGCGCGCACCACTGACGAGCCCGGGTCGGCAATGGCAGGCATGCCGGCTTCGCTGACCAGGCCCATGTCGCGGCCTTCCATTGCAGCCGCCAGCAGCGGCCGCGCGTCGAAGTTGCCGGTGTGATCACCCTTCTTGTGAACCTCGCGCGGCAGCTCCTGAATTTGTAGCGCCTGCAGTGCATGGCTCAAGGGCTGCAGCTCGTTGATGCGCTTCAAATAGGCGCGCGTGCTTTTGGCGTTCTCGCAAATCCAGCAGGGCAGCCGGGCGGCGACCTGCAGCGTCGCCCAAGGCATCACGTCCTGGAGAGGCGTTTGAGAGTCGCAGCCGAAATCAAGCGGCGCGGGCACCAGGTAGAGTTTGCCGCGCGCAGGTTTGGCAGCGCTGCTCATGAGCGCACCTTGCTGTTCGCAAGCAGGGTTATACCGGCTGCCTGGATCATTTTGCAGGTACGGATCAGTGGCAGGCCGACCAGTGCGGTGGGGTCATCGTTGTCAATTGATTCCAGCAACGCGATACCCAAGCCTTCGCTTTTGGCGCTGCCTGCGCAGTCATAGGGTTGCTCGGCTCGCAGGTAGTTTTCAATCTCGTCGTCAGTCAGATCGCGAAACCTCACCCGGACCGCGGCCAGGCTGCTCTCTTCAAACCCGCTTTCCAGGCACACCACCGCTACAGCGGTTTGAAAAATCACGGTCTGCCCCCGCATCTGGCGCAATTGCGCGACTGCCCTTTCATGGGTACCCGGTTTGCCCAGTGGCAGGCCATTCAGGTCGGCCACCTGGTCAGCGCCAATGACAACGGCATGGGGGAAAGCATGTGCAACCGCACGCGCCTTGACCAGGGCCAGACGCTCGGCGAGCCCGCAAGGGGTTTCGCCAGGCAGAGCGGTCTCGTCCACCTCAGGCGCGGCCACGTCAAACGGGATTTGCAGGCGCTGCAGCAGTTCGCGGCGGTAGCGCGAAGTCGAGCCTAGTACCAGTGAGCGGGTTCTCGGTGGTGCTGCGACCAGTGGGTAGTCAGGATTCATGCCCCGATTCTCTTACACTGCACCCATGACCAGAAATCTTCAACCCAGCCGACTCGATATGCAGGCTCTCGCCCAAGATGGCGTGCCGCTCGTAGCAACCACTTTGCTACGAAATATGAAGCGCCTTGCGCAGGAAACGCAAGGGCTGCAGCCCGATTCATCTGTACAGTGGCAAGCCCGGGCCGAGTTGCGGCCGCGCGCGGATGGCGACGACGAGGTGTGGTTGCATCTGCAGGCAAAAGCGATGATTCCGCTGACTTGCCAGCGTTGCATGGGTGTTGTTTTAAACCCGGTGGAAGTAAATCAGTGGTACCGCTTTGTGGCCAACGAAGACATCGCCATGGCCGAAGACGACCAGTCCGAAGAAGACTTGCTGGTCATGGAGCCGCACTTTGATCTGCTCGCCGTGCTGGAAGACGAATTGTTGATGGCCCTGCCGCTGGTGCCCATGCATGACCAATGCCCAGTCGGCCCCACGCTGCATGCTGGTGAGGCTGATATCGTCGGCGAATCCGCTGAGAAGCCAAATCCTTTTGCTGTGCTGGTGCAACTTAAAAAGAAAAAGTAGTTGGTTTGAACTTATTTGTGAGCGTGGAAGAAGGGTGTGCTTGCAGGTCCTCATAGACGGGTGAATGGGGTCTCGATGGAAATTACCCCGTATCAGGCTATAATCAAAAGCTTCGCGTACCAATGTAGTGATACGGCCCCATACGGTCCAGCTACCCCCCAATTGAAAAATTTGGTGCGTAATTTACCAACCCTACACTTCCTCAGGAGCGGATTATGGCCGTCCAGCAAAACAAAAAGTCACCTTCGAAGCGCGGTATGCACCGCTCGCACAATGCACTGACCGTGCCAGGCATCGCCGTGGAATCAACCACTGGCGAAACTCACCTTCGTCATCACATCAGCCCGACCGGTTTTTACCGTGGTCGCAAGGTGCTGAAAACTAAAACTGAAGCGTAATTTCGCGCTTTAACTACTGGCCCGCACTCATACTGCGGGCCTTTCTTTTGCTTAAACTCCAATTCTTGACTGCACCGGTCTTCTTATGATCAGGATCGCTGTCGATGCCATGGGTGGTGACGTCGGTCCCGCTGTCACCGTCCCGGCCAGTCTGGCGTTCCTGGACGGTCATCCGGATGCCTCGCTGGTGCTGGTGGGCCAGCCAGAGGTTCTGGCGATGCACCCGCTGCACGAACGGCTGCAATCGCACTCCCGTTGCCAAATCGTTGCTGCCAGCGAGATCGTCACCATGGGCGATTCGATAGAAATCGCTTTGCGGCGCAAGAAAAATTCATCCATGCGGGTGACATTGAATCAACTCAAGGACGGCGTGGCCCATGCCGCCGTATCGGGCGGCAACACCGGCGCCCTGATGGCTATTGCTCGCTACGTGCTTAAAACTATGGACGGTATCGATCGGCCGGCCATCGCCTCACAGTTGCCCAATGCGGCGGGGGGGGCCACTACAGTGCTCGATCTGGGCGCCAATGTGGACTGCACCGAACACCATTTGCTGCAGTTTGCGGTCCTGGGGTCTGCGCTGGTCGCGGCCATTAGCAACAACCCTGCGCCCAGTGTCGGGTTGCTTAATATTGGTGAAGAAGCGATAAAAGGTAGTGAAATAATTAAAAGAGCCGGCAAACTCTTGCGATCGGCATCTAATTCTGGGGATATAAATTTTTATGGGAATGTCGAAGGGAACGACATTTTCAAGGGCACGACGGATATTGTGGTGTGCGATGGTTTTGTGGGTAATGTGGCGCTCAAAACCAGCGAAGGCTTGGCCAACATGATCGGCAACTTTATTAAAGCAGAGTTCTCTCGCAATATCCTGACTAAAATTGCGGCTATCGTAGCCTATCCGGTCTTAACTGCATTTAAAAATCGTTTTGACCATCGCCGCTACAACGGGGCTGCACTGCTGGGCCTGCAAGGCTTGGTCTTCAAAAGCCACGGCTCTGCGGATGCCTTTGCGTTTGAGCGGGCGCTTAATCGGGCTTATGATGCGGCTCGGAACAACTTGCTTGAGAGAGTTCGCGAACGCATCGCCCATGCTGCCCCTTTGCTGGTTGCGGCGCAAGTGGCACCGTTATCCGAGACGGCGCCTGCGGTCTCCTCGATGCCCGTTGAATCACCAGTTTCAACACCGGCACACTAACCGGCACACTGATCAATGACCCGTTATTCACGCATTTCCGGCACCGGCAGCTATTTGCCACCGCGCCGACTGACCAACGCCGAACTGGCCGCCGAATTGGCCACCAAGGGCGTTGAAACTTCCGATGAATGGATTGTGGAGCGCACGGGTATCCGGGCCCGCCACTTTGCCGCGCCCGATGTTTGCAGCAGTGACCTTGCCCTGGAGGCCGCCAAAAACGCGCTGGACGCTGCGGGTTTGCAAGCGAGCGACATTGATCTCATCATCGTTGCCACGTCAACGCCGGACATGGTGTTTCCGTCCGTGGCCTGCATTTTGCAGAACAAGCTGGGTATTGCCGGTTGTCCGGCTTTTGATGTCCAGGCGGTTTGCAGCGGATTTATCTATGCGCTGACCCTGGCCGACGCCATGATCAAAACCGGTTCTGCCACCAAAGCGCTGGTGATTGGGTCAGAGGTGTTTTCGCGCATTCTGGATTTTTCAGACCGAACAACCTGCGTGCTGTTCGGCGATGGCGCGGGCGCGGTGGTGCTGGAAGCCTCCGATACGCCCGGCATACTCGCCAGCGATTTGCACGCGGATGGCAAACATGTGGGTATCTTGTGCGTGCCCGGCCATGTATCGGGCGGTCAGGTGCTGGGCGATCCCTTGCTCAAAATGGACGGGCAGGCCGTGTTCAAGCTGGCCGTGGGTATGCTCGAAAGCACGGCCCGCGCCGCACTCGCCAAAGCGAATCTGACCGACGCCGATGTCGACTGGATGATTCCGCATCAAGCCAATATTCGAATCATGCAGAGCACCGCCAAAAAGCTGAAGATGCCACTTGAGAAACTGATTGTCACGGTAGACCAGCATGGCAACACCTCTGCTGCGTCGATCCCGCTGGCGCTGGATGTGTCGGTGCGCAGCGGCAAGGTCAAAAAAGGCGACACCCTCATGCTGGAAGGCGTGGGCGGAGGCTTCACGTGGGGTGCGGTGCTTCTCAAGTACTGAGATGACTGCCATGTATCCATCGGCCCGGTTCTGACAGACAGGTGGCTGCTTGAATCTCAGACTGTCAGGCTTAATGGACCGGACGGACCGCTTGGCGGCTCTGTTGCTGGTGGCGGCCTTTGCCCTGGCCGGGTGGAAAATTTATAACCGCTTGCCCGCCGCGAACTTTGCAATGGTGTCCCAGCAGGCCGCATCGCCGGCAACTTCTTCGGGCGACGCTCTAAAAGCCGGTCCGGCTATAAGCTCGCCGTCGCGACAGCTGTCACCCGATGGCCGTTTCCGTTTTGACGCACAGTTTGTATCCGCCGCACCGGGGCAGGCGGTGCATTCGGCCTCTCTCGTCGAGTTGCGCGATGGCCGCTTGCGGGCGGTCTGGTTTTCGGGCTCGCGCGAAGGTGCGGGGGATGTGGTCATCCGAACCGCAGTGATGGACGCTGCGAGCTTGCGCTGGAGCGAGGAAAGCACGCTCTTCGACAGGCAGCAAATTCAGCAGGGACTTTGGCGCTATGTCAAAAAGCTGGGTAACCCGGTGATTGCCCGCGCGCCGGATGGATCGCTCCGCCTGTGGATGGTCAATGTTTCCCTGGGCGGGTGGGCAGGCAGTTCCATCACCTGGGCACGTTCCACGGACGAAGGGGCCACCTGGAGCGAGCCTCGGCGACTGGTGACGTCGCCGTTTCTGAATATCAGCACATTGGTCAAAGGGGCACCGATAGCCTACCAGGATGGGCAAATCGGCTTGCCGGTGTACCACGAGTTCGCGGCGAAATTTGCTGAAATCCTGCGAATCAACCCCCACGGCCAGGTGGTCGACAAAATTCGCATCCCCGGCAGCCAGACCAGCCTGCAACCGGTGGTCCTGGTAGCTGGACCGGAGCAAGCGCAGGTCTATATGCGTTCGGGCAATGCCAGAGCCCTGATGGCGTCCACCACCAACGACGCCGGCAAGACCTGGTCTTCCACCCATGCAACGACCTGGCCCAATCCGGATTCAGCGGTGGCCGGGGTTGTGACCAATGCAGGCGCGCAGTGGCTGGCCTTAAACCCGGCACCCAGGAACCGAGAAATTCTTGCGCTGTTGCAGGCAAGCAAAGAGGGCACCTTCGATGGGGCACGTCCGTGGATCGTGGAGTCCTCGGCCACACCCCAAACACGCCTTTCAATAAGCGACTACGAACGTTTACTGGGTAACGAACTCAAGGCCAGTGGGGCCAGCGAAGAGCAGACCCAAGCCTATGTGGCCAGCGCCAAGCGCCAGCTGTGTGGTGCGGACAGCTGTTCGCAGGAATTTTCATATCCCTATTTGCTGCAAAGCCGCGATGGCTATATTCATCTGGTGTACACGTGGCACCGTACGCGTATCAAGCATGTCCGGTTTGATCCCCTGCAACCCGTTCCAGCTGCCCAGGCAGCCCCAAGCCATGCTGATGCCACCCCTAACTGATCTGGTCGCCCTGCTGGGCATTGATCTGGTGCTGTGCGCCGGGTGTTTGCGTCTGCTGAGCTGGCGGCGCGGCCTAACCCGCGCTACCCACGTCACCCGATGGGCCAAATGGGTCACTGCCGCCTGTTTTGTGGTTCTGTGGTGCCCGGCTGGAGCGGCTCATCTGCCGCTCGTAGCCTATATACGAGGCATCAGTTCGGACTTGAGTATCACGTTGGTGGCGCTGGCTTGTCTGGGGCTATGCTACCGTCTGCTTGGCCTTCGTGCAGTTGGTCAGCGGGAGCGAATGGCAGTGAATGGTGCGGTGGCTGGGGCTGCAGTATTTTTATATCCACTCGCGCTGGGTTGGGGCGACTGGGATGCTTACCGGGCGGGGTGGGGTGCGCCCGGCATGTGGGTGGCTCTGTTGGCGGTGTCGCTGTTTTGTTGGGTCAAAGGACTGCGGCTTCTGCCTATGCTGGTGGCCGTGGCCTTGCTCGCATGGCGTTTTGGCGTGTTGGAATCCACCAATCTTTGGGACTATCTCATCGACCCGTGGCTGGCAACAGCGGCGCTTTTTCAATGCATGAAGTCTGGCGCTGTGAGATTGCTGGCGCGATTCAGGGGGACGGGATCGGGTGTGCGCACTTGTCACCCTGATGCGCCAGCAGCAGAACAGGGCGCGGCTGTGCGTTGTGTCCTTGAAATGGGTGTTGATACTTTTCCGCGCTTGAAAAGCTTGATAACTGGAGTAATTATTTGAAATCGTTTGCTTTTGTTTTTCCCGGTCAAGGATCACAGTCGCTCGGCATGCTGGACGCCTGGGGTGACCACCCTGTCATCGCGCAAACGCTGAGGGAAGCATCCGACGCGCTGGATCAGGATGTAGGTCGGCTGATCAAGGAAGGCCCTAAAGAAGCGCTGGCCTTGACGACCAACACCCAGCCTGTGATGCTGGTGGCGGGTGTGGCGGCTTACCGGGCGTGGATGGCTGAAACCGGTGCGGCGCCAGCCGTGGTGGCAGGCCACTCGCTGGGTGAATATTCTGCGCTTGTGGCGTCTGGGGTGCTGTCCCTGGCGCAAGCCGCGCCCCTGGTGCGCTTTCGGGCGCAGGCCATGCAGGACGCTGTTCCTGTGGGTGTGGGCGCGATGGCGGCGATCTTGGGCCTAGAAGCTGCCAAGGTCATTGAAGGGTGCGCTGAGGCGGTGCGGACGTTTGGACTCAATACGTCTGAAGTGGTTGAAGCCGTCAATTTCAATGACCCCATGCAAACAGTCATTGCGGGCAGCAAGGCTGCGGTGGACAAAGCTTGTGAAGTACTCAAAGCCAACGGTGCAAAACGTGCCTTGCCTTTGCCAGTGTCGGCGCCGTTCCATTCCAGCCTGATGAAGCCGGCGGCTGAGAAGCTCAAGGAAAAACTGGCAGCCGTTCATTTTGCGGCACCCCAAATTCCTGTCATCAACAATATCGAGGTGGCCACAGAGATAGACGCTGACCGCATTCGGGCTGCGCTGTACCAGCAGGCGTTTGGCCCGGTGCGCTGGGTTGAATGCGTTCAAGCCATCAAGGCGCGGGGGTTGGCCACCATTGTCGAATGCGGGCCGGGCAAGGTGCTGGCCGGCCTGGTCAAAAGAATTGATCCCGAGTTGACGGGTGCGCCCTTGTTTGATCCGGCCTCGTTGGCTGAAGTGAAGGAGATGCTGGCATGAGCGAAGTGAAGTTTGAAGGACAGGTTGCGCTGGTCACCGGTGCATCGCGCGGCATAGGCGCCGCCATAGCGCTTGAACTGGCCCAAAAGGGTCTGAAGGTGATTGGCACGGCGACCAGCGATGAGGGGGCTGCAAAAATCAGCCACGTCCTCGCCGCATTTCCGGGCTGTGCCGGCAAGAATCTGAACGTGAACGATGCGGCCGCTGCCGAGGCGCTGATAGACAGTATTGTCAAAGAACACGGCGGCTTGCAGATCCTGGTTAACAATGCCGGCATTACACGCGACATGCTGGCGATGCGTCTGAGGGACGATGATTGGGATGCGGTGCTCGACACCAACCTCAAAGCGGTGTTCCGCATGAGCCGCGCGGTGATGCGCACCATGATGAAGCAGCGCTATGGACGCATCATCAGCATTACCTCAGTGGTGGGCGCGTCAGGCAATGCCGGCCAGTCTAATTACGCGGCAGCCAAGGCTGGCGTGGCCGGCATGACACGTGCGCTGGCGCGCGAACTGGGCTCCCGCAATATCACGGTCAATTGCGTGGCGCCAGGCTTTATTGAGACCGACATGACGGCCAGCTTGCCCGAAGAGCAGCAGAAAGCACTTCTGGGACAAATTCCGCTGGGCCATCTTGGCAAACCCCAGGATATTGCGCATGCCGTGGCTTTTGTAGCCAGTCCGCAAGCGGCTTACATCACCGGCCAGGAAATTCATGTCAATGGCGGCATGTATATGTAGCAGCTAGTGTGGTGTTGACCTTGCGGGTTTCATGAAAACAGCGGGTTGACAGTGGTAAAACACAGGAAATCGAAGCCGGTTTTTATCCGTCCGGCCCGGTGCTTAGGGAAACGTCTCTAACGCGGTAAAATCACGGATTAATTTACAACCCTCAGAGGGAACTATGAGCGATATCGAAGCACGTGTTAAGAAAATCATTGCCGAACAACTTGGCGTGGAAGAAGGTCAAGTCACCAGTGAAAAAGCCTTTGTGGCTGATCTGGGCGCTGACTCACTTGACACCGTAGAACTGGTGATGGCTCTGGAAGACGAGTTTGGCATTGAGATTCCCGACGAAGACGCCGAGAAAATCACCACCGTCCAGAATGCGATTGACTACGCGAACACCCATCAAAAGGCCTGAGGAATCTCTGCACAACCCGTCTTGGATCGCGCATCCGCCGGAGCGGGCGGTCTGCGGCGTTGCAATTCTTGCCAATAGGCAGGCTATTGGCAGCAAATTGCGCTTTGCAGCCCATCCCGACCTACGGCGCGCGCCCTCACGCCGAGTTATGCAGAGTTTCCTTATGGCTTTCGCGCCTTTGCCGTCACCAAACCTGAATAGCCGTTCGCGGCCTTTTCAGGATTTTTTCAGGATTACTGAATGAGCCGTCGTCGTGTCGTCGTGACAGGTCTGGGTTGTGTCAGCCCGGTAGGTAATACCGTGGCCGATTCCTGGGCCAACCTGCTTGCCGGAACGCCCGGTATTGACCTGATTACGCAATTTGATGCAAGCAATCTTGCCTGTAAATTTGCAGGAGAGGTCAAGGGTTTCAATATCGCGGATTACATCCCCGAAAAAGAAGCCCGACACATGGATCGCTTCATTCACCTGGGCTTGGCTGCGGCGTGCCAGGCGGTTGCTGATAGTGGCTTGCCTACCGGCGAGGCACTCGGCGACGAGCTGGCTACGCGCATCGGCTGCAATATTGGTTCGGGCATCGGCGGCTTGCCGTTGATCGAGCAGATGCACACCGAACTGGTGAATCGTGGCCCACGCCGCATTTCCCCGTTTTTCGTGCCAGCGACGATCATCAACATGATCTCCGGGCATGTGTCGATCAAGTTCGGCTTCAAGGGTCCCAACATCGCAGTCGTGACGGCCTGCACCACCGGTCTTCATGCCATCGGACTGTCGGCGCGCATGATTGAATACGGTGATTGCGACGTCATGGTTGCCGGCGGGGCTGAAGCGACGGTTTCGCCTTTGGGTGTTGGCGGCTTTGCAGCGGCCCGTGCGTTGTCGACCCGCAATGAAGACCCCAAAACAGCTTCGCGCCCCTGGGACAGGGACCGGGATGGCTTTGTGCTGGGCGAGGGCAGTGGCGTCGTGGTGCTCGAAGAATACGAGCACGCAAAAGCGCGTGGCGCGAAGATCTACGCCGAAGTCATCGGGTTTGGCATGAGCGCTGACGCTCATCACATGACCGCACCCGACATCGACGGTCCCCGCCGTTCCATGGCCATGGCATTGAAAAATGCCAGTGTCAATGCCGATCAGGTTCAGTACCTCAATGCCCACGGCACGTCGACGCCACTGGGCGACTTGAACGAAACGAATGCCATCAAAGCGGCATTTGGTAGCCATGCCAAGAACATGGTGGTCAGCTCGACCAAATCCATGACCGGCCATTTGCTGGGCGGCGCTGGTGGCATTGAATCGGTGTTCACAGTGCTCGCATTACATCACCAGAAAATTCCTCCCACCATCAACATCTTCAATCAGGATCCCGAGTGCGATCTGGATTACTGCGCCAACACAGCGCGCGACGCCAAAATTGAAGTGGCGGTTAAAAACAATTTCGGATTTGGTGGCACCAATGGCTCGCTGGTGTTCAAGCGCGTCTGACGCAGCTCGATTCATCCTTTCAAGCACGCGCCAAACCACTGACTGCCTTGACCACGCACAACGCCCCGCCGGTCGTCTATCCGCTGGGGCGTTCGCGTTTTCTGGGCGGGCTATTGCTGGGGCTTTGGCTCGCAGGTCTGCTGGTGCTGCTGCTTTGGTTCTACGTCACCCGGCAACTGGATTGGCGGATGGTTTTAGCCCTTGCCGCCGTTCTGGGTTCCGGCGTGGCAGCGCGCACTGGATGGAACAACGCCCCGGCTGGCCAGTTGGCCTGGAATGGTGAGGTCTGGCGCTGGGAGAGTTCGAGCTACCAGACAGGAATCGCCGAGTATGAACTCGTGGTGATTGCTGATTTCCAGCATAGGTTGCTGCTCCGGCTCGAAAACCAGGCACACGCCAGGCTGTGGCTCTGGGTGGAGCGAAAGGCCTTGCCAGAACGCTGGCTGGATTTGCGCCGGGCGGTGTATTCCCCGTACAAGTCCTCGGCTACGTCGCGGCCGCACGACTTGCTGCATGCAGAGCCGCTGCTGGCTGTGGCAGTAGTGGGCGCTATGCATCCTGTTGATGCCCCGCGAACAAAACCATGAGCACTGACGTGCCCCCGTTGCAAGCCGAGAAGGCCACCGACAGCGACGCCATGCTGGTCGAGCGCGCGGTAGCGGGTGATCAGAAAGCATTTGAACTGCTGGTCATCAAATACCAGCGGCGTATTCAGCGCCTGATAGGGCGCATGGTCCGCGATGTGGATCTGGTGGAAGACATTGCCCAGGAGACGTTTATCCGGGCCTACCGGGCACTGGCGCAATTCAGGGGCGAGGCCCAGTTCTATACCTGGCTATACCGGATTGCGGTCAACACCGCCAAAAAAGCCCTGATGGACCTCAAGCGGAACCCGACCGTTTCGGAAAATTCCTTCAAATCCGCGGATGATGATGAAACTTCCCCGCTGGAAAACGAACTAACAAGTTCGGAAACACCAGATGCTGTGTTGGCCAGCAAGGAAATAGCGGAAATGGTTAACGCGGCGATTGAGGCGTTGCCGGAAGAGCTTCGCCAAGCCATCACCCTGCGCGAAATAGAAGGGCTGAGCTATGAAGAGATATCGGAAGCCATGAGTTGCCCCATAGGTACGGTGCGGTCCCGTATTTTCCGGGCACGCGAAGCGATTTCGGAGAAGGTCAAGCCCTTGCTGGAAAACCACTCGGGCAAGCGTTGGTAGCAGGACAGGATCCAAGCATCACTAATGAGTCAGAGCAAGTCTTTTAGTTAATAAGAAACCGGTAGGCCCGCTGCCTATGAACATCATGAAACCGTCTATGCAAACCAGCGAACTCATGTCTGCCTTGGCCGATGGTCAATTGGGCCGCGACGATTTTGCAGCTGCACTCCAGGCTTGCCAGCACGACGAGTCTGCATTTGCCAGCTGGAACACCTACCACCTGATCGGTGAGGTACTGCGATCTCCTGCCCCCGTGGTGCGGAGTGCGGACTTGGCATTTGTTGGCCAGCTCAACCAGCGCCTTGCGCAAGAACCACTGCTCAGGGCGGCCCCTCAATCTGTTGGCTTTGACTCGGCGGCACCGATCAATGGGACAGCCGCCAGTGCCTTGATGAACCACCGTGGCCCGGCGTCCAACGATGGCAATTTCCGCTGGAAGCTGGTGGCTGGCTTTGCTTCGATGGCGGCCGTTTCCGCCATCGCGTGGAATGCATCAGGCCTGCTGGTGCCCACTTCTGCGCCGCAGCTTGCCCAGGCTCCCGCGCCCCAGCAAGTGGTGGTGGCTTCACCGCAAGGCCCGATGATGCGTGACGCCAGGCTTGAAGAACTGCTGGCCGCGCACAAGCAGTTGGGCGGCGCTTCCGCCTTGCAGGAGCCCTCGGGTTTTTTGCGAAATGCCATTTTTGAAACGCCGCAGAATGTGGGGCGCTGAGTGAATTTTGAGTTTCGGAAAAGTCTTAAAAAACCCATGAATTTCAAGCATTTTAGCCTTGCAGCCCTTGTGGCATGGGCGCTTCTAGCTATGAATCATGTAGCGGCTCAGGTGCCTTCACCTGCCGCCCAATTTTCCGCCGGGCCGCCCCAAGGAAAATTAGCGCCCTCGGGGGGCCGCGCAGTACGCGAAGCGACAAGCGTGGGGGCCAGTTCCGCCCTACCGACGACAGCCGCAGAGTCCAAGAGCATCAATGACTGGTTGATGCGCATGCACGAGTCCTCGAAAAACCGTGCGTATATCGGAACCTTTGTCGTGTCGTCGGGGGGGGGCATGTCTAGCGCCAAAATCTGGCATGTTTGCGAAGGCGACCAGCAGGTGGAACGGGTTGAAACGCTCACAGGCGCGCCACGCTCTATCTTCCGGCACAACGACCAGGTCGTCACCTTCATGCCGGACCACAAGGTGGTTCGCAGTGAAAAACGGGTGTCGATGGGCATGTTCCCAGAGCTACTCCAGTCGACCGACAGCCGCATTGCCGACTTCTACAAGGTCCGGCAGGACGGCGTCGAGCGGGTGGCCGGCGTCAAAGCCAACGTCATCGTGCTCGTTCCCAAAGACAACATGCGTTTTGGCTACCGTGTCTGGACCGAACAGAAGAAAGGCCTGGTGGTGAAGCTGCAGACGCTGGACACCGATGGCAAGGTGCTTGAGCAGGCCGCGTTTTCGGAGTTGCAACTCGACGCGCCCGTCAAAATGGACAATCTTCTCCAGATGATGGACAAAGTAGAGGGCTACCGCATTGAGACGCCTGTCCTGGTGAAGACCACGGCAAGTGCCGAAGGTTGGGTATTGAAAGTGCCTGTGGCCGGCTTCAAGCCCTTGAGTTGCTACAAGCGTCCGGCTACCGCAGCTAATGCGGCCGCTAGCGAAGAACCTCTGCAGTGGATTTTCTCCGACGGGCTTGCCTCGGTCTCCATCTTTGTGGAGTCCATTGACCGGCAGCGGCATGATAAGGAGTCCAGCCTGTCACTGGGTGCCACCCAGACGATGACCAGGCAACTTGATGCGTACTGGGTAACCCTTGTGGGCGAGGTTCCCATGGCAACCTTGCGGCTTTTTGCCGGCGGGCTGGAACGCAAGAAGTAAAAAAGCGGGTACTTAAGCAGAAACATTCGCAAGAATGTTATTCAGCCTGGCAGATTGCTTTTCTTGCTCCTGACCCCCAATTACCTTGATGTAATTTTTGCCAACAAGTTTGCTTATCTGATTACCAACATTTATGACGAGGCTGATGATGCTTGAGTTGAACTGGAAACCACTGCGTTCCTATCTGGCTGCAGGTCTGCTGGCGGTCGTTGCCGCCACTGCCCTGCTGCCTGTCAAACCAGTATGGGCGCAAGTCCGTACGCTGCCCGATTTCACGGATCTCGTGGAGCAAGTGGGCCCCTCGGTGGTCAACATTCGCACGCTTGAAAAAGTCAAAGCATCGGCCGCAGACAGTGGCGATGAGCAGATGCAGGAATTTTTCCGGCGTTTTGGCATTCCCGTGCCGCCCAATATGCCTCGCACGCCGCACCCGGATCGCAACCAGCCTCAGCCGGGCGAGGAGCAACCTCATGGCGTGGCTTCGGGCTTTATCCTCACGACAGACGGCTTTGTCATGACCAATGCCCATGTGGTCGAAGGCGCGGATGAAGTGATCGTCACCCTGACGGACAAGCGCGAATTCAAGGCCAAAATCATCGGGGCGGACAAGCGTAGCGATGTTGCTGTGGTAAAGATTGAGGCAACGGGGCTACCCGCCGTGAAAATTGGCGAAATTAACCGTCTGAAAGTGGGCGAATGGGTTATGGCCATCGGCTCACCGTTTGGTCTTGAAAATTCCGTGACGGCGGGGATTGTCAGCGCCAAGCAGCGCGATACCGGCGACTACCTGCCATTCATCCAGACCGATGTGGCCATCAATCCCGGCAATTCGGGGGGGCCCCTGATCAACATGCGCGGGGAAGTCGTAGGCATCAACAGCCAGATCTATTCGCGTTCTGGCGGCTTTCAGGGCATTTCCTTTTCCATCCCTATTGACGAAGCGGTGCGCGTGTCGGAGCAGTTGCGCAGCAGCGGCAAGGTAACGCGTGGGCGCATTGGCGTTCAGATCGACCAGGTAACCAAGGAAGTGGCCGAGTCTATTGGTCTGGGTAAGGCACAGGGGGCGCTGGTAAGAGGAGTTGAAAGCGGTGCGCCAGCAGAAAAAGCGGGCATGGAAGCCGGCGACATCATCATCAAGTTTGACGGCAAGCCGATTAACAAATCCAGCGACCTTCCGCGCATGGTCGGCAATGTGAAGCCTGGCACCAAGGCCGTGGTGACCGTGTTCAGACGTGGTGCCACCAAGGATCTGTCGGTCATCATCGGCGAAGTGGAGCCGGAAAAACCAGCTCGCAGAGCTTCTGGGTCAGAGCACAAGCCGCCAGTGGCCGGTCCGTCGCAAGCGCTGGGTTTGGTGGTGAGCGACTTGCCTGACGCGCAGAAGAATGAGCTAAAGATCAAGGGCGGCGTCAAGGTAGACAGCGCTGAAGGTGCGGCTGCCCGGGCCGGGCTTCGTGAAGGCGATGTAATCGTGGCGATTGCCAACACCGAAATCACGAGTGTCAAAGACTTCGAAGCTGTGCTGGTGAAAATTAACAAGTCCAAGGCAATCAATGTGTTGTTCCGGCGCGGTGAATGGGCGCAGTACGCGCTAATCCGGCCGGTTCGCTGATAATTTGACCCCCGGGCACACGAAGGGACCGCTTCGCTGGGTCGGTGGCAAGCCCTCTGCAATACGCTGGAAGCCCCCGAAAGACCCCATACCCTCCTCGGGTTGGGGGGATTTTTTCTCAGCGGGGCAGCATTTTCAGCTTTTCAAAAAATATATTTTGATGGGAATTTACCTTTAAATTTGTTAGTGCTAACTAACAATTAAAAGGACTCACTGATGAATTTGGTTAGAATACAGCAAGCCTTTTGGACTTTTTTGATATATCAAGGCAACTGGAACCCGAAATTTATGCCCAATTCGGGCCATCCAGGGTTGATCCACAGATCACCCACAAGTTGTCCAGAGACAAACAATATAAAATTGTGAATAAGTTGTGTATAAGTTTCCTGTTGCTAGCTTGCAACGACAAAAATATGGCTATTTTGGGGCTGTTCGCCGTTGGCTTTTTGCCTACAATGAACTTCCAACTATCGCAGTTGCCATAGATTGTTGGTTCTGGGCGCGTCACTACTCGACGCGCCCTTTTTTATGGTTCATTGCCAATGACCTCTAATCTCTTCGCAATGCTTTCAAGTACTTAGGCTTTCTCGTTGATGAATCACATCAGAAATTTTTCGATTATTGCGCACATTGATCACGGCAAATCCACGCTCGCAGACAGGATCATTCAGCGCTGCGGCGGATTGCAGGATCGCGAGATGAGTGCGCAGGTGCTTGATTCGATGGATCTCGAGAAAGAGCGTGGGATAACCATCAAGGCACAGACCGCTGCGCTGAAATACAAGGCACGCGATGGCGAGATCTACAACCTCAATCTGATCGATACACCGGGCCATGTCGACTTCTCTTATGAAGTGAGTCGCTCCTTGTCTGCATGTGAAGGGGCGCTGCTGGTGGTGGATGCCAGCCAGGGTGTCGAAGCACAGACCGTCGCCAATTGCTACACCGCGCTGGACCTTGGCGTAGAAGTCGTGCCCGTGTTGAACAAGATGGATTTGCCGCAGGCCGACCCGGACAACGCCAGGCAGGAGATCGAGGAAGTGATCGGCATTGATGCCACCGATGCCATCCCCTGCAGTGCCAAGACCGGTATGGGCATCGACGAGATTCTGGAGGCCGTGGTTGCCAGGATCCCGCCGCCCAAAGGCAATCCGTCGGGAGCATTGCGCGCCATGATCATTGACAGCTGGTACGACGCGTATGTGGGCGTGGTCATGCTGGTGCGTGTGGTGGACGGGCGCCTGGCCAAGGGCGACCGCATCAAGCTCATGGCCAGCGAAGCCACGTACAACGCCGAACAGCTGGGCGTCTTCACCCCGCATACCGAGCCGCGCCAGTCACTGGAGGCCGGTGAAGTCGGCTTTGTGATTGCAGGCATCAAGGAACTCCAGGCGGCGCGGGTGGGTGACACCCTGACCATGATCAAGCCTGGCACGGGTGGCGCTGCTTTCACGGCCACCGAGCCACTGCCCGGCTTCAAGGAAATCCAGCCGCAGGTGTTCGCCGGGCTGTATCCGAGCGACGCCAGTGAATATGAGTCGCTGCGGGATGCGCTGGAAAAGCTCAAGCTCAATGACGCGTCGCTGCATTACGAGCCTGAAGTGAGTGAGGCCCTCGGCTTTGGCTTTCGCTGCGGCTTTCTGGGCCTGCTCCACATGGAGATCGTCCAGGAGCGGCTGGAGCGGGAGTTCGATCAGGACCTGATTACGACGGCGCCCAGTGTGGTGTACGAGGTGCTCAAGGCAGATGGCGAAGTCATCAGGGTCGAAAACCCCTCGAAAATTCCGGATGCCGGAGGAGTCAACGAGATTCGCGAGCCCATCGTGACCGTGCACCTTTATATGCCACAAGACTATGTAGGCGCCGTCATGACGTTGGCCAACCTCAAGCGCGGCGTCCAGATGAACATGGCCTACCACGGCAAGCAGGTCATGCTGACCTATGAGATGCCGCTGGGCGAGATCGTGCTGGATTTCTTTGACAAGCTTAAATCCGTGTCGCGCGGCTACGCGTCGATGGACTATGTGTTCAAGGAATTCCGCGCCTCCGACGTGGTGAAGGTCGACATTTTGCTCAATGGCGAGAAAGTGGATGCACTGTCCATCATCGTTCACCGCAGCCAGTCGGCCTACCGCGGACGGGCCGTGGTGGCAAAAATGCGCGAAATCATTTCACGGCAGCAATTCGATGTGGCGATCCAGGCGGCCATTGGAGGCAACATTATTGCCCGTGAGACAATCAAGGCGCTGCGAAAAAACGTGATTGCCAAATGCTACGGCGGCGACATTTCACGCAAACGCAAGCTCCTTGAGAAACAAAAAGCAGGTAAAAAGCGCATGAAACAAATCGGTTCGGTGGAAGTGCCCCAAGAGGCTTTCTTGGCCTTATTGCAGATAGATGAATAATGCGCAATGCAATGAGCTCAATCACGGCGGTGGTGTTGGCGGCGTTTGTCGGCTACGGGGCTGCCTGGTATTTTGGCGCCGTGGAAGGCAACTTCTCCCTGCTGCTGTTTCTGGCAACGGTGGTCACAGGCATTTACTGGCTGGCTGAGCGGTTCTACTTTCTGCCGCAGCGGCGTCAGGCTGTTGCCGCGCTTGAAGCGAGTGCAGTGAAACGGAAGGCCGAGTTGGCCAAAATGGGCATCAACCAGGTCGACGACAATACCCGCGAGGCCAAAACCAGGCTCATCATGCAGCCCTGGTGGCTGGATTGGACCGCCGGTTTGTTTCCGGTCATCGTGGTGGTCTTCCTGTTGCGTTCTTTCCTGTTTGAACCTTTCAAGATTCCATCGGGTTCCATGATCCCGACCTTGCGTATCAACGACCTGATCCTGGTCAATAAATTTTACTATGGCATACGGCTGCCCGTCATCAACACCAAGGTGTTTGACAACCACGAGCCCGAGCGCGGCGATGTGATGGTGTTCCGCTATCCGCCCAAGCCCAGCCTGGACTACATCAAGCGTGTGGTGGGAGTGCCTGGCGACGAGGTGGCCTATCTCAATAAGAAGCTCACCATCAATGGCAAGCCCCTGCCCAAGACGCCCTTGGCCGATTTTTTCGATGACGAAACGCTGCGCTACGCCAAGCAGTTTGAGGAAGTCATTGGCGGCAAGAAACACCGCCTGCTCAACGATGACGAGCGTCCGGCGTTTATTGCGGGCGCAGACGACTTTCAATTCAAGCAAGATTGCCGTTACAGTAGCGAGGGCGTGGTGTGCAAGGTGCCGGAAGGGCACTACTTCATGATGGGTGACAACCGCGATAATTCGCTGGATTCCCGCTATTGGGGCTTTGTGCCCGAGAAAAATATCGTGGGCAAGGCCTTTTTTGTCTGGATGAATTTCGGCAACCTGAAACGTATTGGTTCTTTTGACTAATTTCGACATGGGGACTGCACTGCAGAGTGCCAAGACCATGACTCACAGGGATTTCCAGTCAGAGCGGGAGAAAAAATGAAACATCAGCAACGCGGCATTTCCTTCATCGGCCTCCTGTTTGTGGGGGGGGTTCTTGCGTGCATCGGCGTCCTGACTGCCGAGGTTGTGCCGACGCTCATTGAATTCCAGGCGATCACTAAAGCGGCCAGCAAAGCCACAGAGGGCAACACGGTGGCAGAAGTAAGGTCGATTTTCGACAAAGCCGCTGCGGTTGATGACATCAAGTCAATTTCCGGGAAGGACCTGGAAGTCACCAAAGAAGGCGACAAAACCGTAGTCGCTTTTGCCTACACCCGGGAAATTCACATGGCTGGCCCTGCGTACCTGCTGCTCAAGTACAACGGCCGATCCAAGTAAGTGCGAGCCAGTGCCCCTTCAAGTGCAGATCTGCTGGCACTGCAAAAGCGCCTGCAGCATGATTTTTCCAATCCCAAACTGCTTGCGCGCGCGCTGACGCATCGCAGTTTTTCGGCCGACCACAACGAACGTATCGAGTTTTTGGGCGATTCCGTGCTGAATCTGGCGGTGGCGGGGCTTCTGTATGAGCAGCTGAGCGAGTTACCCGAGGGTGATTTGTCGCGTGTGCGCGCCAACCTCGTCAAGCAGGATACCCTGCACAAGCTGGCGGTGGTGCTGGGCCTGCCGGGCATGGTGCGGCTGGGCGAAGGCGAAGCCAAGTCTGGCGGGCAAAAGCGACCTTCCATACTTGCCGATGCCCTGGAAGCGGTGATAGGTGCGATCTACCTCGACGCGGGCTTCGACAAGGCCGACCAACTGGTGCGCCGCCTGTTCAAGGATGTGGAGATCAACCCCCAGATGCAGGCCATCGGCAGAGACCCAAAAACCGAATTGCAGGAGTGGTTGCAAGGGCGCAAAATGAATCTTCCCATTTACCGGGTAGTGGGTACGATGGGTGCTGCGCATAAGCAGACATTTGATGTGGAATGCGAAATCACCGAATTCGGCCGGGCTGAACGCGGCATCGGTGGCTCGCGCCGAGCCGGTGAGCAGGCCGCTGCGGCGGCCATGCTGATGGTTGTCAAAACACTGGATTCCTGACTCAGCGCTACAAGCGCTGTAGCCCAACATGATTAACAGACTATGAGTACAGGTAAAAAAGAACCGAAGAAGCCGGTAAAAGCGGCAGCAAAAGCGGCGGCAAATACGCCACCGATGAACCCCATTGAGCAGGGCCCGGATGCGATCGGCGCCATGCTGGACCAGGCGCTATTGTCGCGCGGGGCGGCTGTACCTGCGGTCAACACAACTTCCACCGATAACAGCTCTCCTGCGGCCAACATTCCACCTGCCGGCGAGCAGCGCTGTGGCCTGATTGCTATCGTCGGCAAACCCAATGTGGGTAAATCCACCTTGCTCAACGCGCTGGTGGGCCAAAAAATCAGCATCACGTCGCGCAAAGCGCAGACCACGCGTCACCGCATCACGGGCATGCGCACGGTCAAGGCAACGCAGTTTGTATTTGTGGACACGCCGGGCTTTCAGACCCGGCACGGCAATGCCTTGAACCGTTCGCTGAACCGCACGGTGGTCGGCGCTGTCAACGACGTGGACTTGATTGTTTTTGTGGTGGAAGCTGGCCAGTTCAATCTGGCCGACGCCAAGGTACTGGCCCTGCTGCCTGAAAAGACACCTGCCATTTTGCTGGCCAACAAGTTCGATCTGATCCACCGCCGTGCGGAAATCGCCCCCTGGCTCCGGTCCATGCAGGAGCGGCACAACTTTGCCGAGTTTGTGCCCATGTCGGCCAATAACGCCAAAGACGTTGAGCGCTTGTTCGGCATTTGCGAAAAATACCTTCCGGTGCAGCCATGGATGTACGGCGCTGACGAACTGACCGACCGCAGCGACCGCTTCATGGCCGCCGAGATCATTCGGGAAAAACTGTTTCGCCTCACTGGCGACGAGTTGCCTTACACCTCGACCGTGTTGATTGACCAGTACGAGGAAGAAGGCAATCTCCGCAAGATCGCCGCCACCATCGTCGTTGAGCGCGACGGTCACAAGGGCATGATCATTGGCGAGAAAGGGGAGAAGCTCAAGCGCATTGGCACCGAAGCCCGGCACGAACTCGAAGCGCTGACGGGTGGAAAAGTGTTTCTGGAGATCTGGGTCAAGGTTCGATCCGGCTGGGCTGACGATGAAGCAAGGGTCAAGACTTTCGGCTATGAATGATGGCCCCCACGCTCGCCACTGCGTGTGCTTCGCTGCCCCCCGAGGGGGCTGAACTTGCTTGGGGCGACCTGTCGGAAAAATGCTTGGCGCTCTTGCTTGTCTCCAGTGTTGTACCTCCCCTTTCACCACGAAGAGGGGCTGGCTTCACTCGGTACGGCCCAGTGGTGGCTTGAGGAGCGTTGAGCCATGGCGGTTAAACGTATCAGTGACGAGCCCGCCTATGTGCTGCACCGCTATGACTGGAGCGAGTCGAGCCTGATTCTGGAGGTATTTACCCGCCAGTATGGGCGGGTGGCGCTGGTTGCGCGCGGGGCTAAAAAGCCCAGCTCCAGCTTTCGGCCGATTTTGCTGCCCATGCAACCCTTGCACATTGCTTTCGGTGGGGATGCGGAAATCCGGACCCTCAAAAGTGCCGAATGGCAGGGTGGCCATGTCATGCCCACGGGGGATGCACTGTTGTCGGGCTACTACCTCAATGAACTGCTGATGCGCCTGCTGGCTCGCGAGGACCCGCACCCGGCCCTTTTTGACGCCTATTCGGCTACGGTGCAGCTGCTCGCCAGCCAGAGCATAGACACGCTGCAGCTTGCGCTGCGTGCTTTTGAGCTGCGTTTGCTGCGCGACATTGGCCTGCTGCCCATGCTGGATGCAGAAACGGCGACGCTGAGCCCCCTGGAAGCCCACACCCGCTACGTGCTGGTGGCGGAGGCGGGCCTCCGGCAGGCCCATGGCGACGACCGTGCCAGCCTGCCCGGCGAACAATGGCAGGCGCTGCAGCAGGCCCTGGGCGATAACGCCCTTTTTTCTGAAACCGTGGCGGCCTGCATCCCCGGGCTCCTTGAACTTAAAACCCAACTGCGCGCTTTGCTGCACTACCATTGCGGCGTGAAGGTCCTGAAAACCCGGCAAATGATGATGGATCTGCAAGCCCTTTAACAATCAACACCGCCATGCCCCTCTTTTTCCAAACTCACGACCAGCCCGCCCACCAAGCGACCCACCAAGCCGCGCATAAAACCGCCTTGTCGGTCAACGTCAACAAAGTTGCGCTGCTTCGCAATACCCGGCACCTCGGCATCCCGAGCGTGACGCGCGCCGCCGAGCTGTGTCTGCAGGCCGGTGCGCAGGGCATCACGGTGCATCCCCGGCCCGACGAGCGGCATATTCGCGCCGATGATGTGTACGAACTCGCGGCGCTGATGAAGGATTGGCCCGACCGTGAATTCAATATTGAAGGCAATCCCCTCCAGAACCTGATGGATTTTGTCCGGGACCTGTCCGCCAGAGGCTTGCCGCTGCACCAGTGCACCTTTGTGCCCGACAGCGAAGACCAGTTCACCAGCGATCATGGCTGGACTTTTCCGGACGATGCCGAACGCCTCCAACCCCTGATCGAGCAGGCGCACGCACGCGGCGTGCGGGTGAGCCTGTTCATGGACCCCGTCCCCGAAGCCATGGCCGCAGCCAAAGCCGTGGGCGCCGACCGTGTGGAGCTTTACACCGAGAGCTATGCCCGAGCCTGGTCTGGGGCCCAAAAAAATAAGACTTTAAGCCAGTTTACCCAGGCAGGACGGGCGGCAGTAGCTATCAATTTAGGAGTTAATGCGGGCCACGACTTGAATCGCGACAACCTTACCGAATTCCTGCGTACGGTGCCCGGTGTGCAAGAGGTGTCGATCGGCCATGCCCTGATCGCCGACGCACTGGAGCTGGGTTATGCCGCTGCGGTGAAAGACTACCTGCGCTGCATCGACGAAGCGTTTTCCCCAAGCGCAGCCTCCTGATGATTTACGGCCTGGGTACCGACATTTGTGATGTGCGCCGCATTCGCGCAAGTCTTGAACGCCACGGCGAGCGCTTTGCCCGGAAAATCCTTAGCGACGGCGAGTTGGCGATCTGGCGGAGCCGTTCGCAACGCTGGCCGAACCGGGGCGTCAACTATCTTGCCACGCGCTTTTCGGCCAAGGAGGCCTTCAGCAAAGCCATCGGCACCGGCATGCGCCTGCCCATGACATGGCGCCACTGCGAAATTGCCAATGCGGCCAGCGGTAAACCCGAAATTTTGTTGCACGGCGCGCTGAAGTCCTGGTTTGAGGCGCGCCATCTCACCGCCCATGTCACCGTGACTGATGAAACCGATTACGCCGCCAGCTTTGTGGTGGTTGAACAGGCCCTTAACACGAATGGCACTTACTTA
>DFWY01000071.1:0-15278 GCA_002381615.1 Polaromonas sp. UBA4122
GGGCGGCCCGGCGCTGCGTTCTGAAACCCCTACGCTTTTCACTTCGTGTAATGCGCTGCCCCCCGAGGGGGCTTTGCTTGTTTGGGGCGGCCCGGCGCTGCGCACCTTGGCCCTTGGGAGGCCTCAATGAATAACTCGAAAAAACTGACCCGCATCACCTACCTGGCACTGCTGGCGCTGTTGCTGTTGGCGCCCATGATCGGCTTGTACCCGGTGTTTGTCATGAAGCTTCTGTGCTTCGCCCTGTTTGCCTGCGCCTTCAATTTGCTGCTGGGCTTTACTGGCTTGCTGTCGTTTGGCCATGCCGCGTTTTTTGGCTCGGCCGCGTACATCACCGGCTGGTTCATCAAATCACAGCATTGGACGCCTGAACTGGGCATTCTCGCTGGCACGGTGGGTGCCGGACTGATTGGCTTGCTGGTCGGTATGGTCGCTATCCGGCGCCAGGGGATTTACTTTGCCATGATCACCCTAGCCATCGCACAGATGGTATTTTTTGTCTGCCTGCAAGCGTCTTTTACCGGCGGTGAAGACGGCCTGCAGGGCGTTCCGCGCGGCCAACTGTTCGGTATGTTCTCGCTCCAATCCGACACCGCCCTGTATTACTTCGTGATGGCTGTTTTTGTGCTGAGCTTCCTGTTCATCTCGCGCATCGTGCATTCGCCATTTGGCCAGGTGCTCAAGATGATTCGTGAAAACGAACCCCGCGCCATCTCGCTGGGTTACCAGGTTGACCGCTACAAGCTGCTGGCTTTCGTGCTGTCGGCCGCACTGGCCGGTATGGCGGGCTCGCTCAAGACGCTGGTCATGGGTTTTGCCACGCTGTCCGATGTGCACTGGTCCATGTCGGGTGAGGTGATCCTGATGACGCTGCTGGGCGGCGTTGGCACCTTCTTCGGCCCAGCCTTCGGCGCAGGCATCGTCGTCTCCCTGCAAGACCTGCTGGCCGACAAGGTGGGATCCTGGGTCAATGTCATCATCGGCGTGATTTTCGTGGTCTGCGTGATGGCCTTCCGCAAGGGTGTGGTGGGCGAGTTACAGGCCTTCCGTGAGCGTCGCCGTCAGGCTTCCGCTGCCAAGGCCACTCCGCCGCAAGTTTGAGCGTGCCGCCAAGCCACGCCAACGGAGTAGGCTGATTTGCTATTAGTTTTATAGCTACTAATGCCCGTATTCATTGGGCTATAACACTAAATCATGTATAAAAAAGGCCCTAAAAAGGCCTTCGCTGCTTCAGTCTTCCAGCAGGCGCACTCTCACGGTTTTCCCTTTGATCCGGCCTGTAACCAGCTTTTGCAAGGCCTCTGCCGCAATTTTCCGGTCCACGGCCACGTAGGTTGAAAACTCGTTCACGTTGATCTTGCCGACCTGCTCGCGTGTGAAGCCGGCCTCGCCGGTGAGCGCGCCCAGCACGTCGCCGGCACGGATTTTTTCCTTGCGGCCACCGACAATTTGCAGCGTCGCCATGGGCGGCTGCAGCGGCTCTTTGCTGGCGGGGGTGAGTTCGGCCAGCTTGTGCCATTCGGATTCGGCTTTTTGCAGCTGTTCAATTTTGCCGACCGAGCCCATCTCGTCCATGCTGACCAGGCTGATGGCCCAGCCTTCCTCGTCGACGCGGCCGGTGCGGCCAATGCGGTGAATGTGAACCTCTGGATCTGGCGTGACATCCACATTGATGACCATCTCCAGCTGCGAAATATCCAGCCCGCGCGCCGCCACATCGGTGGCCACCAGTACCGAACAGCTGCGGTTGGAAAACTGCACCAGCACCTGGTCGCGCTCGCGCTGCTCCAACTCGCCATACAGCGCCAACGCGCTGAAGCCCTGGCTTTTCAGCAGCGCTACCAGCGACCGGCACTGTGACTTGGTGTTGCAAAACGCCAGCGTGCTGGCCGGGCGGTAATGCTTGAGCAGCAACGCCACCGCGTTCAAGCGCGCTTCGTCATGATCGCTGTCAGGCACCTCGTACCAGCGCTGGCGGATCTTGCTTTTCTCGTGCTGCGCCTGCACGGTGATGGTTTGCGGGCTCTTCATGAACTGTTGGCTGAGCTTGGCAATACCTTCGGGGTAAGTGGCCGAGAACAGCAGGGTTTGCCGTTCTTTCGGGCATTGTTTGGCGACGGTGGCAATGTCGTCAAAAAAGCCCATGTCGAGCATGCGGTCGGCCTCGTCGAGCACCAGTGTGTTCATGGCCTCCAGGTTGAGATTGCCACGCGCCAGGTGGTCCATGATGCGGCCCGGCGTGCCCACCACAATGTGCGCGCCGTGCTCCAGACTGGCAATTTGGCCGCGCAAGGCCACGCCACCGCACAAGGTAACGACCTTGATGTTTTCTTCGGCGCGCGCCAGGCGGCGGATTTCGGTGGTGACCTGGTCGGCCAGCTCGCGCGTGGGGCACAGCACCATGGCCTGCACAGCGAAACGGCGCGCGTTCAGGTTGGACAGCAGCGCCAGCGCAAACGCCGCGGTCTTGCCGCTGCCGGTTTTGGCCTGCGCGATCAGGTCTTTGCCCATCAGGGCGAGAGGCAGGCTGGCCGCCTGGATCGGCGTCATGGTCAGGTAGCCAAGGGTTTGCAGATTGGCCTGCATCGCAGGGTTCAGCGGCAGAGCGCTGAAGTCAGTGCTTGCTGCGCTGGAAGTCATGGAAGGGAGAGTCATGCCCCGATTATCGGTGCTTGCCATTTTTAAGCCAACGGAGCATTGCTTGGCTCACGACCGGTCGGCCCCGAGTCCCGTCTTCAAGAGTGCCATGGGCAACCGCAAATTGAGTGTTAAATAAGCCTTCAATCCTTCAAGATAGGGCGCAAGCAGCTATTATTTTTATAGCAAAACCGGACTCCCGCTCTGGCACAAAAGCTCAAACATGGTGCGCCGCGTATTGGTGAAGTGCGGCCTGACCCGGCTGCTCCAGTCGGTGTTGCGAACCGCAAGCCACGGCTCGGAGCCAAGCGTCTCTTGCGTCACCAGGTCATAACAGGCATAAGAAACCGGGCCATGGTCATGGTTGAGAAAACGGGTCGCCCGCACACACCCTGTGACGCCTGCCAGTCCGGGCATATGTTCGGCGTCATACCAGCTCGCGATCTCTTCCATCCAGCCAGTCTCCGGGTCAGTCTCCACCACGTAGTGGAAAGCAGGCCGGTCACTGCTGGACGCACCCGGTACGTCAAACACTTTGGACAGGCGTGACGCACGGACGCTGGCGCTTGCCGGACAAACGCGCTTGAAGGCATCCTCCAGCGCGACCAACTGGCTGCCTTCCATGGGCCGGGGCACAAGCAGGTCGGCATAGAGGTAAAGCGCCTGCTGCGTCGCCGACCAGACGACGCGGCAGCGTGCATCCGCAAGGGCCGGGATATCGGCGAGCCAGGCGCTTGAGCGCGGAATAGCGTTCACCCCATCGGCCGGCACGGTCGCCTGGACCAGCACAGCATCCGTTTGTACAGCCATCATCAGTGTCCGATCTGCAAGGCGACAAGAAAACGCGACACCATGTTGTAGGCCGCAATCGTGACCGTCAGGTCGATCATCGCCTGATCGGTGAAGTGCGCCTTCACAGACTCAAACAGGCTCTCGGGCACATCAATGTCGCGGGTCATGGTGTCAGTGAGCAGCAGCACGCTGCGCTCCAAGCCTGAAAAAGAAGCATCCAGCAGTTGGGCGCGCAAGGCTTCGATTTTTTCGGGGCTCACGCCGGCGCCCAGGGCATGCGGCACATGGGCATCGAACTCGTAAGGCGCCCGATTCAGCACTGCGATGCGCAAAATCACCATTTCCCGCAAATCGGGCTGCAGGCTGCTGCGGTTGCGCACGGCGGTCAGCAATTGCTCCCAGCCCTGCGCGATGGCCGGGCTGTTGAGCAGCACCTGGTAAAGCGGCGAAACGCGGCCACGCTCGGCCACAATGCCGGCTTCAAGCGTGGCCAGCTCGGGTCGGGTGCCGGGAACGATGGGTGGAATTCTCATTCTGGACATACAGTTCTTCAATCAGGTTATCAATCAGACAGTGCGAGGCGCTAACGCCCAGCCTCACTCCGGCTTGATGTGCTTCGCTTTGATCACACGGCCCCATTTGGCGGTGTCGTTCTTCAGCAGCGTTGCCAATTCAGTCGGACTGGACGCCGAAGGCTGGGCGCCGGAGGCCATCAGCTTGTCGGCCACAGTCTTGTTGGCCAAGGTGCGCCGCACCGCCTGGTTGAGACGTTCAATGTCTGCGGCTGGCGTGGCCTTGCTGGTGAACAGTGCATACCAGTTGTCGGAGTCAACACCGGCAATGCCCATCTCCTCAAAAGTCTTGACCTCGGGCAGCAGCGGATGGCGTTTGGACGCGGCAATCCCTATGGGTTTGAGCTTGCCGGCCTTGACAAAACCGATCAGCCCGGGAATGTCGCCAAAAAACCCGTCTACATGGCCCGCCAACACATCGTTGATCGCAGGAGCAGCGCCTTTGTAAGGCACATGCAGCAGCTTGGCTTTGGTGGCGTCGGCAAGCAGTTCCATCGCCAGATGCGGCACGCTGACTATGCCCGACGAAGCCATGGTCGCGCCTTTGGCCTGTTGCCGCGTGTTGGCGATGAATTCGGCGCCGGTGTTGGCCGGGTTGGCCGCATTGACCACCAGCAGTTCGACGTTGTTGACCACCAGGGAGACAGGCGCCAGGTCGCGAACCGGATCGTAAGGCAGATCGTCGTAGAGTGGCGGATTGATGGCGACCGCACCCACGCTGGTGAGCCACAAGGTCCTGCCGTCAGGGGCCGAGCGGGCCACGTACTCGGCAGCAATCGCGCCATTGGCGCCAGCCTTGTTTTCGACGATCACCTGCTGGCCAAGCTCCTTGCCCAGCTGCTCGCCAATGGTGCGGGCCACGAAGTCCACCGGCCCACCCCCGGGAAACGCGACCACGATCCGAGTGATTTTTCCCTGTGCAAAAGCGGGCAGGCAGGCACCCAGCGTTGAAGCGGCCAGCAGCGCGAGCGCGCTTCTGCGCAGAAAGGTGTGTTGTCTCATGGTTATTTTCCTTTTATCAATCACAACGAACAGACATGCCCCCATCGACCACCAGCTCGGTGCCGGTGATGAAGCGGGCCTCATCAGAAGCTAGAAAAAGTGCCGCGTTGGCGGTATCGCGGCCATCACCCATGAAGGGCAGTGGAATGCGCGACTGCCGCTGCGCCAGCAGCGCGGTCACGTCGCCGCCAGTGCGTTGTTTGGCCAGGCGCACATCGACCATGGGGGTATAGAGCTGGCCGGGCACCACGGTATTGACGCGGATGCCTTTTTTGGCATATTGCACGGCCACCACGCGTGAAAACTGGATCACGCCGGCTTTCGTCGATGCATAGGCGACCTGCGCCGAACCGGTCCAGCGCATGCCCGACGTTGAAGAAATGTTGACGATCGCCCCACTGCCCTGGCGTTCCATGACCGGCAGCACGTGCTTGCAGGTCAAAAATACGCTTTTGAGGTTGTGGTCGATCTGCGCATCCCAGACTTCTTCGCTCATCTCGACCGGCCCGCCCGCAGCCGAGCCACCGACGTTGTTCACCAGTACGTCGATGCGCCCGAAACGCTCCAGGCATTGGGCCACCACCGTGGCGACCGCGTCGGACTGCGTCACATCACAGCCCGCTGTCACTATCTCGCCACCGGCCTGCTCGACCAACCGCACAGTTTCTTCCATGCGTTCGAGGTCACGGTCTACGGCATAGACCCGCGCCCCTTCCTGCGCAAAACGCACCGCGATGGCCCGCCCATTGCCCCAACCGGGACCGACTGAACCGGCGCCTGTAACCAGTGCCACCTTGCCTTGAAGCCGACCGCTCATGGATGTGTCCCTGTCATGTTTCGAATTGATAAAAGCGTTGCGGATTGTCAACGAGCAGGGCTTCGAGCGCGGCTGCCGTGGGCGTGATGTCCGCCAGCACATCGACCAGTGCACCGTCGTCCGGAACGTGGTGATGGTTGGGATGCGGCCAGTCGGTGCCCCAGAAGCACCGGCTCGGAAAATCGTGCACCAGCCGACGCGCCAGAGCCACGCCGTCGGCATAAGGCCAGGCGCGGGAAACGCGGTCAACACCGCTGACTTTCACATAAAAACGCGGGTCTTCCAGCAGCGCGCAGAGGACGCGGAAATCGGCATGGTTCTCGCCGAGCGAAGCGTCAACCCGCCCCATATGATCGATCACCACCGGTACCGCCGACTGCTTGAGCACCGGCGCCAGTTCGTGGATCAGACTGCTCTCAAAATGAACCTGCAAATGCAAACCGAGCGGAGCAAGGCGCTGCGTGAGCGCCACCACCTCTTGTACCGTGGCGCCCTGCCCGAGGTGCTTCATGAAGTTGAAGCGCACGCCCCGAAACCCGGCGGCCTTGAGCCGCTGTAGTTCGGCGTCGGGCACCTGGTGCGGCACCAGTGCCACGCCCAGGTAGCGGCCGCCGCCAGCCCGGATTGCGTCCTCCACCACCGCATTGTCAAAACCGTGCACGATCGACTGCACGATGACGCAGCGCGTGATGCCCAGATGCCGGTGCAGTTCAAACAACGTTTCCTTGGGCGCATCTACCGGCGTGAAATTGCGGTCAACGGCGAACGGAAAACGCGCGGCCGGACCGAACACATGCACATGGGCGTCGCAAGCACCGGACGGCAGCAACAGCCGGGGCCTGGACGGCTGGGGGTTGAAAGTAAGGACAGATTGGGACATGGCGATGAATGTGGGTATTCTGGTCGTTAATTGCCTTTTTTACATAACACAATAACCAATATCAGCTATTGATTTAAGCAATGCTTTAATATGCGCTATATGAACCCTGGAGCCCACCATCGACTTGCGCCGTCTTGAGTATTTTGTCGCGGTGGCGGAAGCCGGCAGCTTCAGCAAGGGGGCGGCGGCACTGCACATGTCGCAGCCGGCGCTCAGTCAACAGGTCGCCCTGCTGGAGCAAGAGACCGGCCAGCGCCTGTTCACGCGGAACGGCCGGGGCGTCGAGCCGACCGACGCCGGACTGGCGCTACTGGTCCATGCCCGCGGGATTTTTGAGCTTGCAGACAAGGCCCGCGTTGACATGCGCGAGCGCCAGCTCATGCCCAGCGGCCGCATCACCATCGGATTGCCGCCGCGGGTGGCCCATGCCATGACGGCCGACTTGGTGCAGCGTTTCCGTGGGGCGTTTCCCGATGCCGCCATCAGCGTCGCCGAAGGCCTGAGTATTCGCCTGCGCGAATGGCTGGTCGCAGGCCGACTGGACATCGCCGTGCTGTTCGATCCGCCGGCATCGCCGCTCCTGCACATGGAAACGCTGGTGCGGGAACCGCTGGTGGTCATGGCGGCCACCCCTTTGCCGGCGCGCATGCGCCTGGCAGATGTCGCGGATTTGCAGCTGGTCTTGCCGAGCCGGCCCAACGCGCTGCGCCAGCTGCTTGAAAAAGAGTCTCAACCCAAAGGGCTTGCGCTGAAGGTGGTGGCCGAGGTTGATTCGATCCAGACCGTGCTATCCCTAGTCGCGCGGGGCGTGGCGGCCACCGTGCTGCCGGCAAGCTCGCTGCGGGAATGGACGCACGACACACCGCCTTTCATCGCCGCCATCCACGCACCGGTGATTCGCAATCGGCTGATCCTTGCCGTCCCCAAGGCCCGCCCCGCCACCCGCCTGAGCCGCTTTGTGGTGCAACTGACGCGGGAGCTGGCCGAGCGCCACTACGGCCAGGATGCACAGGTCCCCTGAGAGGGTGCCGGCTGCCCATGGCCCCGGAAGTGCAGCTCCAAGTCTTGAGCACTTTCGCTGCAGACAGGCCGGCATTTTCCTGCGATCGGCAACGCCACTTCTTCACTTCGGCACGAAAACAGCCGTCAGCCGCTGTCAGTCGGATGTACGCTGCTGTTATTTTTATACCAAAATACCTGCACATCGCAAGTTCAAAGCGCTGCAGGCATGCTTGCAGCATTCTGACAATGACATGGAAAAACATTTATGCAAAATTTTGACTTTGACCTTTTCGTCATCGGCGGCGGCAGTGGGGGGGTGCGCGCCGCACGCATGTCGGCGCAGCGCGGTGCCCGTGTGGCCTTGGCCGAAGTGGCGGCCATGGGTGGCACCTGCGTCAATGTGGGGTGCATCCCCAAGAAGCTCTACAGCTATGCGGCCCATTTCGCTGAAAGCTTTGAAGAGTCGCACGGCTTTGGCTGGGTGGGCGATGCCCCTAAGCTGGACTGGGAAGTCCTCAAAGCCAACCGCGCCCGTGAGATCTCGCGCCTAAACGGCATTTATGTGCAACTGCTTGACGCCGCAGGCGTCAAGCTCATCAAAGGCTGGGCAAGGCTGATTAACGGCCACACGGTGGAAGTTGATGGCCAAACCTTCACAGCCAAAAATATTCTGATTTCAACCGGCGGCACACCCACCGTGCCAGCGATTGCCGGCAGCGAGCACGCCGTGACCTCTGACCACATGTTTGACCTGAGCCCCTTCCCCAAGCGACTGCTGGTGGTGGGAGGTGGCTACATCGCCTGCGAGTTTGCGTCCATCTTCAACGGGCTGGGCGCGCAGGTCACCCAGGTACACCGCAGCGGCAAATTGCTGAGGGGCTTTGACGAGGACGTGCGCGACTTTATTGCGAGCGAAATGGGTAAAACAGGGGTCGAGCTGCAACTCCACACTGAAATCGCAGCCATCACTAAAACGGCGGGGGGCCTGCAGGTGGCGGTGAAAGGCGGCGGCGCCAGCTTATTGGTGGATACCGTACTGTTTGCCACGGGCCGTGTGCCCCATGCCAGCGGTATCGGGCTGGAGGCCGTGGGCGTGGCGGTGAACGCCGTGGGGGCGATTCAGGTGAACGAGCAGTACCAGACCTCGGTAGCCTCCATCTACGCACTCGGCGATGTCACGGCGCGCGTGCAGCTCACCCCCGTGGCGCTGGGCGAGGCCATGGTGGTGGTGGACCAGCTGTTTGGCCCTGCCGCCGGGAAGAAGCCACGCCACATGAGCTACGAGTTCATTCCCACGGCGGTATTTACCCATCCCAACATCGGCACGGTTGGCTACCCGGAAGCCGATGCCCGTGAGAAATTTGGCAAAGTCAGTGTGTACCGCAGCGAGTTCAAGGCGCTCAAGCACACGCTAAGCGGCAGCACCGAACGCACGCTCATGAAGCTCGTGGTCGAAGATGCCACCGACTGCGTGGTCGGCCTACACATGGTGGGACCGGATGCCGGCGAAATCGTGCAGGGTTTTGCCGTGGCCATGAAGGCGGGGGCAACCAAAGCGGTGTTCGACAGTACGATTGGTATCCATCCCACAGCCGCTGAAGAATTTGTGACGATGCGCGAGCCGGTCAAAGCTTGAGTGCGGCGTGCGTCTAGGGCCACCCCTCTATGAATGCCGGCCAAACGCATTGGCAGTTCGCCAACCCCAGCTGATTTGCTCTCATGGCTTGCTGGTTTATCTTGAGATTTACGGATATAGGGGCGGTTCTTTGCTGCGCAAGACAGCCAGTTACCCTTATCCTGATGCAGTGCGGAGAAATGGAAATGCAGCAATAGAAAAAATGACTGGCGCTACTAAAGCTGGATCAAGGCAAGATAAAGCGGCAATGAAAGCCTGGGCTCCATAGTAGCTGCGGGGCAGCGTAATGCCCATCGATTCAATACATGGTGTCATTCGTTTTCGACAAGGTCTTTACAAAAGAATTATAGATTTCCAGGCCAGGATGGGTATTGAAAAAATCGACGGCACGGCGAGCCACATCCATCAGGTTTTCTCCGCTTCCCAGCAAGTCATTCCAGTTCAATGACCGCATGGTATTGGCAATGTCTTCCGCATAACTGGTTGTCGTATCCTTGACCAGCGCTTCCATCAGCGTCAAGGCAGCCAGTTTGGACACGGGCGTTTTCATCTGCAAGGCATCAATAAACTTTTCCAGACCCTGATCCTGATTGTTTATCAGCACCTGATCGGCTTGCTGATGTGACAGATGCGGATCGAGCCGATCGGGGTATCCGAGCGGATTGTCGTCCTTGTCCTTTATATTAGAAATCATTATTGGTTTTCCGGTAAAAATGTGGTGCTCGGGTTGGCGGGCCACTTTGAGATTAGGCTTGCCGCGATGAAAAAACTGTACGGTAGCGCACTTAACATTCGTGCGCTTCAGATTCAAAGATACTGAGGCTAAAGATAGCAGCCAGGTTGGCACATCAACATGCGCTCTGGCTACTGGCAGTGTATAAATTCCGTTGACGCTGCTGATTGAGGTGTATCAACCCCGCCTGAAGCAGCCTGGCGACAGACAGCTCAAAGCAGAAACGGATGCATGATGAACCGGTTACGATGAAAACGATAAATCAACAATCTCCAGCCATGCCCTACCTTCCGCCCTTCATCGCGCCGACGCGCTACAACGACCCTGCCGCGGCGCTGGCGCAGGTCCGTGCTATTTACGACCAGCAGATTGCTCACCTACGCGATGCCATGCAGCGCTACGTGGCCGGCGAAACGCTGCCTGGCCATGTGCGGGCCTGCTATCCGTTTGTGCGCCTACATACCGAAACCGTGGCTCGCGCCATTCTTGAAACGCCAGACATTTCGCAACTGAGTTACGGTTTTGTGGCGGGGCCGGGTCGCTATGAAACCACGCTGACCCGGCCCGACCTGTACAGCCACTATTACCTGGAACAATTCCGGCTGCTGCTGCAAAACCATGACATTGAGCTGGAGGTCGGCACCAGCACGCAGCCGATTCCCGTTCACTTCTCATTTGCCGAAAACGACCACATTGAGGGCACCATGAATGCGACGCGGCGCCTGTTGATGCGGGACGTGTTTGATTTGCCCGACCTGGGGGCCATGGACGACGGCATCGCCAATGGCACGTATGAACCACTCCCCGGTGAGCCGCAACCGCTGGCGCTGTTTACTGCGGCGCGCGTGGACTACTCGCTGCAGCGCCTGCGCCACTACACGGGTACATCGCCAGAGTGGTTCCAGAACTTTGTGCTGTTCACCAACTACCAGTTCTACATTGATGAATTCGTGCAGCTCGGCCATGAAGCCATGGCCGACCCCAACAGCGCCTACATCGCGTTTGTGGAGCCCGGCAATGTGGTAACACGCCGCACCGGCCTGGCCGCTGAAGAAGGCGACGCGCTGGGCGTGCCGCCGCCGCGTCTTCCGCAAATGCCCGGCTACCATTTGATACGTGCCGACCGCACCGGCATCACCATGGTCAATATCGGCGTCGGTCCGGCCAATGCCAAAAACATCACCGACCACATCGCCGTGCTGCGGCCTCACGCCTGGATCATGCTCGGCCATTGCGCCGGCCTGCGCAACAGCCAACAACTGGGCGACTATGTGCTGGCCCACGGCTATGTGCGTGAAGACCACGTTCTCGACGAAGAGCTGCCGCTGTGGGTGCCAATCCCGGCACTGGCTGAAATCCAGAAGGCGCTGGAGCAGGCGGTGGAAGACGTGACGCACGCCGAAGGCCCCGACCTCAAGCGCATCATGCGCACCGGCACCGTCGCTTCTACCGACAACCGCAACTGGGAGCTGTTGCCCAGCAACCAGCCGCAACGCCGCTTCAGTCAGAGTCGGGCGATTGCGCTCGACATGGAAAGCGCCACGATTGCCGCCAATGGTTTTCGCTTTCGCGTGCCCTACGGCACCCTGCTGTGCGTGAGCGACAAACCCTTGCACGGTGACATCAAGCTGCCGGGCATGGCCAACCATTTCTACCGTGAACGAGTTGACCAGCATTTGCGCATCGGCATTCGCGCCATTGAACTGCTGCGTGCCGAAGGCATCAGCCAACTGCACAGCCGCAAGCTGCGGAGTTTTTCGGAAGTGGCGTTCCAGTAATGCTAAAAATGACCCCCAGCGGTGGGGGTACTGCAGCCTTACAAGACTTAACCTAGATCAACACCTGCGACAAATGGCTGCCTCAAAATGAACCTGTAAGAACTTCATGTGATGCACCCTGATGTCCCCTCAACAACCGGACTTTCCCCCATTGCCTGCCGCTGGCAGGCAATGGGTGCCGTTGACTCTGCCTCTGGCTTGGGCTTTTGTGTCCGCACTGTCGGGCTGCACCACGCTGGTCCCTCGGGGCCCGGTTTTGCCCGAAACACCGGTACCGGCCGAATGGTCCGCAGCGGCTATTCGGCCATCCGACCCGTCCACCCCAGCGGTAGCCGCTTCGCTGGCTCAGTGGTGGCAACGCTTCAACGACCCGTTGCTGAGCACACTGGTAACAAAAGCTTTGCAGGCCAACACCAGTATCCGGTCCGCGCAGGCAGCGCTGCAGCAATCGCGCGCACTGCGCGACGTCAAAGCTGCGGACATGCTGCCCGGCGTGTCGGCCTCCGGATCGGCACAGCGCAGCCAATCTGGCGACAACGACGCCAGCAACAGCTTCAGGGTAGGTCTGGATGCCAGCTGGGAACCGGATGTCTTTGGTGGCAAACGCAGCGCACTGAACGCCAGCGAGGCCGACGCACAGGCGACAGAGGCAACGCTGGCCGATGTGCAGGTGTCGATGGCCGCAGAGGTGGCGCTGGCCTATATCCAGCTGCGCGGCCAGCAGGCGCAGTTGATGATCGCCCGCAACAACCTGGCCAGCCAGAATGAAACCCTGCAAATCACCGACTGGCGCGCGCAAGCCGGGCTGATCACCTCGCTTGAAGTGGAGCAGGCCCGCACCGCCAGCGAGCAAACCGGCGCCCAGATTCCCACCCTGGAGGCCAGCATCGCCAAGACCCGGCACAGCCTGGCGGTCTTGACGGGCCAGCCACCTGCGGCGCTGGAAATGCTTTTGGCTGCATCCCAGCCCGTACCGCAGGCGGCGGAAGATCTAGCCCTGAGTATTCCTGCGCAAACCCTGCGCCAACGTCCGGATGTACGTGCGGCAGAACACCGTATCAGTGCGGCCTTGGCACGGGTGTCAGCGGCGGATGCCGCGCGCTATCCAGGCTTTTCCATCAGCGGCTCGCTGGGCTTAAGTGCTCTGACAGGGGGTGCGCTTAGCAACGGTGCTTCCGTGGTCAACGCCTTGCTGGGCAGTGTCTCCGTTCCCCTGTTTGATGGCGGTGCCGCCCGGGCCCAGGTGCAGGCACAGGAAGCGGCGCTGGAGCAGGCCCGGGTCAGCTACCAATCCGTCGTGCTGACCGCCTTGAAAGATGTGGAGGACGCGCTGGTGGCCTTGGCAGGCGACCGCGCGCGCCTGCTTCACCTGCAAAGCGCCGCCATAGCGGCGGGCAATGCTGACCTACTGGCACAGAATCGCTACAGCAGTGGCCTGATTGACTTCCAGATCGTGCTGCAAACCCAGCGCGCGCTGCTGACGACGCAAGACAGTGTGGCCAGTGCCAACGCCGACATCAGCGCCGACCATGTGCGCCTGTACAAGGCACTGGGTGGCGGCTGGTACTGAATACAACCCAAACTTCCAGAGCTCATCATGACTACCCAAGCTGACGCCAGCGAACCCCTAGCAACCACTGACCTGCAAGCCATGCTGGATGAGGCGCCAGCGCGCGTCTGGTGGCGCCGCAGCATGGTCTGGGTGATCGTCGCTCTGGTGCTGCTGGCGGGTACGGGTGTCTACTTCTGGCAGGCGAGAGCCAAGAGCAATGCGGCGCCCGTTTTTGTCACTGAAGCCGTGAGCCGCGGCAATCTCACGCTGACCGTCGCCGCCAACGGCACGCTGCAGCCAACACGGTCAGTCAGCATTGGCAGTGAGCTGTCAGGGACCGTGCTGCGTGTGCTGGTGGATGTGAATGACAAGATCAAAAAAGGCCAGGTGCTGGTGGAGCTTGACACCGCCAAGCTGAACGATCAGGTGACCCGCTCCCGCGCAGCGCTCGCCTCTGCCACAGCCAGAGTGACACAAGCGGTGGCCACAGGCAAAGAAGCACAAGGCAACCTGGCGCGACTGGAAGAAGTAGCGCGTCTATCAGGTGGCAAGGTACCGTCCAAGGCGGAGCTGGACACCGGCCGTGCCACACTGGAACGTGCCCAGGCCGATGAGGCAAGTGCACATGCAGATGTGGTAGCTGCAAAAGCAGCGGCGTCTACCGATGAAACCAATCTGTCCAAAGCCTCGATCCGCTCACCCATCGATGGTGTGGTGTTGACGCGAACGGTGGACCCTGGCAATGCGGTGGCCGCCTCGTTGCAAGCTGTCACCCTGTTTACCGTGGCCGAGGATTTGAGCAAACTCAAACTGCAGGTCAATGTGGACGAGGCCGATGTGGGCTCGGTCAAAGTGGGGCAAAAGGCCAGTTTTACCGTCAGCGCTTACCCGTCCCGAAAATACCCGGCCACCATCACCCGCGTGGCGTATGGTTCCACCACCACCGACAACGTGGTGACCTATGTCACCTACCTCGACGTCGACAATGCCGACCTGACGCTGCGTCCCGGCATGACGGCATCAAGCACCATCACATCCACCGAACGGCGCGACGTGTTGCTGGTGCCCAACACGGCGCTGCGCTTTACGCCAGCGGTGGCAGGCGGCACCTCAACAGCAAAATCAAGCAGCGGAATTGTGTCAAGCCTGATACCCCGCATGCCGCGTGGCGGCGCAGCCAAATCCGCGTCCGGCAGTGGCACTTCACGACAGGTGTGGGTGCTGCAGGGCGGCGCAGCGGTGGCCGTAGGCGTGACCCCCGGCATCAGCGACGGCCGCATGACCGAGATCACGGCGGGTGACTTGCAGGCCGGTATGCTGGTGATCACCGATCAGCGCAGCGCCGGGACGGCACCATGAGTGAAACCCCGCTCATCCAGCTCAAGCGGGTGACCAAAATGTATGGCCAGGGGCCTACGGCATTGCAGGCCCTCAAGGGGGTTGACCTGAAAATCGAAGCCGGGGACTTTGTCGCCATCATGGGGCCCAGCGGCTCGGGCAAGTCCACCGCGATGAATATGCTGGGTTGTCTGGATACACCCACCACGGGCGAGTACTTGTTTCGCGGCGTGCACGTCGAGACCCTGTCACGCGACCAGCGTGCGCGCTTGCGCCGGCGTTTTCTGGGTTTTGTTTTTCAGGGCTTCAACCTGCTGGCGCGCACCTCGGCCCAGGAAAACGTGGAACTACCGCTGCTGTACCGGGGCGAATCGGCCAAGGCGCGCCACGCGGCCGCTACCAAAGCGCTGGCCTCCGTCGGGCTGACTGGCTGGGAGCATCACACCCCGGCCGAGTTGTCGGGCGGACAAGAGCAACGGGTGGCGATTGCACGCGCCATCGTCACCGAACCGGCGGTGCTGCTGGCCGACGAGCCCACC
>DFWY01000071.1:15518-15746 GCA_002381615.1 Polaromonas sp. UBA4122
CGAGCCCACCGGCAACCTGGACACGCAACGCAGCCGCGAAATCATGGAACTACTGTGGGGCCTTAACGTGAACCACGGCATTACCGTTCTGATGGTCACGCATGAAGCGGACATGGCGGCCTATGCCAAACGCATCGTGCATTTTGTCGATGGTGTGGTGGACAACGACACGCTCAATCCGCACCCGGCTGGACTGCACGAAACTCCGGCCGCCGCACCGGTTGCGCC
>DFWY01000023.1:0-5480 GCA_002381615.1 Polaromonas sp. UBA4122
TAGAAGTAGGTGCCGCTGCCTTGCGCTGTATCAATGCGCGGCGTCCCAGAGATGAAAACATCAAACACTTTGATCTTTCTGAATCTTTACGAGGAGCAACGAAATGGATATCGAGAAGGCAATTGCAGGTCGCCGCGCGGTGCGAGAGTACACGAATCAAGCCGTAGACGAAAAAACCATCCGTGGTCTTATTGCGGCTGCGGTACTCGCGCCGAGCGCGGTAAATCAACAGTCATGGACATTCACTGTCGTGCGCGATCAAACGATGCTCGATCGAATCTCGCATGATGCGAAGGTTTTCATGCTCAATACAGCATCGCCTGGTCCCCATTCCGAGCATTTCCGCTCAATGCTTAGTGATCCTAATTTTCATATTTTTTACCATGCTCCTGTGCTGATCGTCGTTTCGGCTGCCGTGGCAGGTCCCTGGGTTGTCGAGGACTGTGCGTTAGCCGCCGAAAACATGATGCTAGCCGCGTACGCATCCGGGCTGGGCACTTGTTGGATCGGCTTTGCGCAGACCTTCCTCAATACGTCGGATGGCAAAAATATGCTTGGCCTTCCCGCCACCACCGTGACCGTTGCACCCATCATCGTCGGGCACCCCAAGACGGAAGTTCCACCCGTCCCGCGCAAAGAGCCGGATATCCGATGGATAGGATAGGCAACAAAAATCTTGTTCCAATAACACCGTCGCCCGACTTACGTTATCAGGCGTGACGAATTTGTTGCTCTTTGATTTCATGGATTGGGTCGAGGTCATTTGTCTCTACTCTCGATGGTTATCAGTGTGACCTCGGGCGCGGCAAACAGGCGAATCGGCGGCCCCCATGTGCCGGCGCCGCGGCTGACATACAGCCGTCGCCCATCAGCCAGTTCGGTCAGACCGGTGTGTGCACGATAGGCCAGCCGCGTCAGGTAAATGAACGGGAATATCTGGCCGCCATGAGTATGCCCGGAGAGCTGCAGATCGAATGGCGTGTCACTGTCAACTACCGGCTGGTGTTTAAGCAAGACGATGAAATCATTCGTGGTGGCAGAATCGAGCGCCTTGGCGGTATCCAATCTGGCTTGTTGTCGTGACGACATTGCAGCGGGATCATCAACACCCACCAGAACGATGCTGCCGACTTTGACCGATTCGCCGCGTAGCACGTTAAAGCCCGCCCTGCGCAGGAATCGCAGGGAGTTTTCCAGTCCCGCATAGTATTCGTGATTGCCGGTGACGGCGTAGGCACCCAGCGGCGGTGTATAGGCTTGGAAATGCCGGGCCAGCGCATCGAGGTCGTCGCCTTGCCCATCGACGATGTCACCCGTCGCCACGATGATGTCGGGCTTGATCTCTCGCAGTTTGGCGATGACGCGGTCGAGAAATTCCTCCCCCATCATGATGCCGAGGTGCAGGTCCGATAGCTGCGCGATGGTGATATGGCCGGTCGCGAGCTTCGGCGTGGTGATGTGGATTTCTTCCACCTGTATCTGTCGCGCCTCGACAAATCCGTAGCCCAGCATGGCCAGTGCGAGCAGGCTGACGGTGCGAAGCGACATCGCTTGACTAAGCGGCCAATTGAAATTCAGCAGCGTCGCGAGTGCATGGCCGAGGTCCAATAGCAGGCCGATGCAAAGAAACAGGAACAAATATCCCATCCAGCTATAGCTCACCCAAGCGGTGGCGGTGGTAGCGCGATGCCAGCTGTGCCTCTCCAGGAACCAGACCAGCAGCGGCGAGAAGGTCAGGACGATGCCCGCCAGTATCAGCGCCAGACCCAGGCCATATGAATGCGGGAAGGTCATCCACATCTTGCTGAGCGCATAGAGGTGCATGGAACCGTAGATCAAGAGAGCTAGGCTCAGGAAGATCGACATTGCCGAGCTCCAATGTAGCTGTTGACGATCATCAGTCATGAGAATGTTCTTGTTCTTCAAACCCATGCAAATCTCCATTGCAGTGTCATCTGATCGACTAGGTATTCCTGAAATTGAACCAGCCCCCTTTCAGAATAGCATCTCCGTCGGGGTCGATTTGTTTTCGTTGTCAAAAGTGACAGTAGGAAAACGAGCACTGGCGTAGGGGTGGCCTGGTAAGCCCTTGATTTCATTTGTTTTTCTGTTCACTTGTTTCGGGCGTATTGGGTCTACCCCAACCAATGGAGACACAAAATGCAAAGCTGGCAAACGACCTACCTTGGTCTGCGAGAGCTGCCACGCGAAATCAGCACCTTCAAGCTACAGTCGTTTTTCACATACAGCCGTACTGAGCGCGAGCTCATTAACGCCCGCCGAGGCAACGCCCACAAGCTGGGTTTGGCACTGCACATAGGTTTCTTGCGTTTGAGTGGGCGCCTGCTGAATTCGGTGCGGATCGTTCCGGCAATGCTTTGGCAGCATCTGGGCAACGAAATCGGCATCGCCACGCCTGAACTGTCCTCCCTCAGAGCCCTGTATGGGCGTGGTCGAACCCTTTTTGACCATCAACAGTTGGCCTGTGAAGTCCTTGGGTTTCAATGGATGACGGAGCACCAACGTCGCGCCCTGGTACGCACCCTGCGCGATGAAGTGGCCCGCTGTGCCGATCGGGATCAATTGCTCGTTTTCGCTCGGCTCTGGTTGTATCGAACCAAGATCCTGATCCTGCGCGACCGTGACATCCGTGTCCTGGTCACAGCGACGCTGGGACAACTCGAAGAAGAAACAGCCAAGACGATTGCGACAGCGGTGCCACCCGAACTGCTGGTGCGCTGGCGGGATGCCATGGCTGCATTGCGCCCGGATGGGCAAACCCAGCAGAGCTGGCTGTGGGCGGCTCCGGCCAAACACTCAACCAAACAAATTGGCGAGGTGTTCGAGCGAATCGAACTGCTGTACGCCCTGAATGTCCACAAACACCTGGACGACCTGTCCGGTCTCATTGTGCGGCGCTATGCACGCCGCCTGGCTTCAAGGCCGACCTCGGTGGGGGCCAGGATCAAAGAACCCGCCCGCACAGTGGAGGTTGCCTGCTTTTTACGGCACTGCCTGTTCACCGCCACAGACCAAGCTATCTTGATGGTTCAGCGGCGCGTTGCCGATCTTTGGCGCACGGTCGCAGCAGGGGTCACGGGAACGGTCAATTGGGCTGACCTGTACAAGACATTGCTGGCAGAGCTGGTTGGTTTGGTCGCCCAGGGTGGATGAATTGGCGCGTGCGCGCCATGGGAATTTCGGCTGGAGTCCTTGCCGGATCTGCCGACAACTTGGGTCCTGACTGTGACGGGCAAGGGGGCCAAAACGCGCGAGGTGCCACTCAATGATGAGGTGGTTCGCTTGCTGGCCACGCATGGGAAAGAGTTCATGCAGGAGGACAAACTCTGCGCCGACTCAAGTACCCTGCCATTGATACGCACCCTGCATGCGTCGGTGGCGCAATGGGGCAGGGCGGTGGGCTGCAGGCGGTTGCCTTATCCGACCATCCCGGCAGCGCCTTGTCGGCAGCAGGCATCTATGCGGTGCTGAAACGGTTCTTTGGCCAGGCGGCCAAAAGCGCAGCCGATGCCGGGCTCGATCCGCGCCGCTTTGAGAGGGCCAGCACGCACTGGATGCGCCATACCTTTGTGCGCCAGTCGCTGGTCGATGGCGTGCCGATTGAGGTGGTGAGCGAGTTGGCAGGACATGCCAGTATTGATACGACTTCGATCTATTCGACGCAGGAACTGCCCCGGAAGATCAAGGCAGTGCAGGGGATGCGCCGGCGGGTGCCCGCTGCTAGCCAGCCGTCAGGTTCTGTGTCCCCCCGAATTGCGCCTCGTGCAACCGCCAATAAGCGCCACGGCGTTCGATCAGCTGCGCGTGAGAGCCCTGCTCGACAACATGGCCGCCATCCATGTAGACGATCAGATCGGCGCTCCGTATGGTCGAGAGCCGGTGCGCGATGACGAAGCTGGTCCGGCCTTGGCGCAGCCGTGCCATTGCCTGCTGCACCAGAAGTTCGGTGCGCGTGTCCACCGAGCTGGTGGCCTCATCGAGGATCAGCACGGCTGGGCGCATCAGGAAGGCGCGAGCAATCGTCAGCAACTGGCGCTGACCGGTGCTGAGCGCAGCGCCGCCGTCCTCGAGCACCGTGTCGTAGCCTTGCGGCAGGGTGCGCACGAAGTCGTCCACCAGGCAGGCCACAGCGGCTTCGCGCCATTCGGTCTCGCTGGCCTCGGGCCGGCCATACACCAGGTTCTCGCGGATAGTGCCGGTGAACAGCCAGCTGTCCTGCAGCACCATGCCGAAGTGACGCCGCAGATCGTCGCGGCGCAGCGCGCGGATGTCGGTGCCGTCAAGCCGGATGACGCCAGCGTCGATTTCATAAAAGCGCATCAGGAGGTTCACCACTGTGGTCTTCCCGGCGCCTGTGGGCCCGACGATTGCCACCGTCTGGCCGGGACGGGCTTCAAGGTTGACGTCCTCCAGCAAGGGCTGCCCCGGCCGATAGCCGAAGCGCACATGCTCGAACACCACATGGCCGCGCGGTGTCGGCAGCTTGGCAGGCGCGTCGGCGTCGGGGACCAGCTCGTCGGCGTCAAGCAGCTCGAACACCCGCTCGGCCGAGGCTAGGCCGGACTGCACCACCGCCACCATCGCCGACACCTGCGACATGGGTTGGCCGATCTGGCGGATGTATTGGATGAAGGCTTGCAACTGCCCAATGCTGAGGTGCCCGCCCAGCACGCGCCAGGCACCCCCGGCGACCACGGCGATGAAAGCCAGCTGGCCGACGAACATCGTCAACGGCTGCGCGCTGCCACCCAGCAACTGGGCTCGCCAGGCGCTGTCGGCCAGCGCCCCATTGACCTGCGCGAATTCGGCCAGCGTGCGCTGCCGGTGGCCGAAGGCCTTGACCAGCACATGGCCGGTGAAGGTCTGCTCGACCTCGGCGTTGAGCTCGCCCGTCAGGCGCCACTGGGCCTCAAAGTGCAACTTCGAGCGTGCGGCCACCAAGCGGCTCCCTGCGGCCGACAAGGCGAGTGCGACCACGGCCACCGCGAGCAATAACGGCGAGAGCATCCCCATCATCGAGAAGCTCGCCAGCAGCGTCAGCAAGGACATCAGCAGCTGGCTCATCAGCTGTTGCAGGCTTTGCGTGACGTTGTCGATGTCATTTGTGACCCGGCTAAGCACTTCGCCGAGAGGTCGTGCGTCGAACCAGTCCAGGGGCAGGCGCGCCAGCTTGGCCTCGGCATCGCGCCGCAGGCGCTTGCTCAGCGCCTGCACGAGCGCCGTGGTCAGCCAGGCCTGCGCCCACTGGAGCGCGGATGCCGTGGCGTAGAGCACCGCCACCACCGCCAACTGCTGCACCAGGCCGGTCGGCAGGCCCGGTTGGCCGATGGACGCCACAACGAGGTCCGTTGCCATTCCCAATTGCCAGGGCCCAAGCGTGCCAAGCACCACGCTGGCGGTGGTGAAGGCCAGGGCCAAGGCCAGCCGCCGGTGGTCGCCCAGCAGGAAGCGTCCCATGC
>DFWY01000023.1:5568-9075 GCA_002381615.1 Polaromonas sp. UBA4122
TGCGGCGCAACGCGCCCCGCATGTCACGCGGGCCGGCGACGCTGCCCGGTAGCAATGCGCCACCGCGTGGCAGATGAAAGGCTGGCCGGCTCATGGTGCACTGCCCCCGTCCTGCGAGGACTGCGAGGCGACGATTTCGGCGTAGGCTGGGCAGGTGTGCAGCAGGTCTTCGTGACGGCCGTTGCCGACGACGTGGCCCTGGTCCAGCACGACGATGCGATCGGCCTGCCGCAGGCTGGCCACGCGTTGGCTGACGACAACGGTGGCACCCTCGCGCCGCTCGGCCTTCAGGGCCGCACGCAGTCGGGCGTCGGTGGCGGCGTCCAGTGCCGAGAAGCTGTCATCCAACAGCAGCACCGCTGGTTGGCGCACCAGGGCGCGCGCAATGGCCAGGCGCTGGCGTTGGCCGCCCGAGAAATTGCCGCCGCCCTGGGCCACCAAGGTATCCAAGCGGCCAGGCAGCGCGGCCACGAAGTCGCGCGCCTGGGCGACTTCCAGCGCGTGCCAGAGATCGGTCTCGCTGACGTCTTCGCGTCCGTAGCGCAGATTGGTGCCGATCGTGCCCATGAACAGGAAGGACGCTTGCGGCACGATGGCCACCGCGGCCCACAGCGCTTCCTGATCGAGATGGCGCAGGTCCACCCCGCCCAGCGTGATACGCCCGCCGCTGGGGTCGTGCAGGCGAATGGCCAGGCCCAGCAGCGTGGACTTGCCGGAGCCGGTGGCACCGATCACGCCCAGCAGTTCGCCAGGCCCGACCTCCAGGTCGATGTCGCGCAGCACCGGAGCCTGCGCGCCCGGAAAGCCGAAACTCACGTCGTCGAAGCGCAACCGGGCCAGCAGTTGCGGCGAGGTTGGCAGTGCCAGCGGCCGGATGGCGGGAAGAACGCTGGTGGGTGTGTCCAGCACCTCGGCAATGCGGCGCGCGCTGACGGCCGCGCGTGGCGCCATCAGGAACAGCATCGCGGCCATCATCACCGCGATCAGAATCTGCGCGTTGTAGGCCAGGAAGGCGACCACCGTGCCGACAGACAGCGTGCCAGCGTGGATGCGCTCCGCGGCGGCCCACACCACCGCCACGCCGGTCAGGTGCAGCACAGCCATCACGGCCGGCATGTTCAACGCCATCAAGCGGCCGGCGCGCAGCGCCGTGCCAGTGAGCTCGTCGTTGGCGCCCGCAAAGCGCGAGCGCTCGGCGTCGTCACGCACGAAGGCGCGGATCACACGCAGGCCGCTGATCTGCTCGCGCAGGATGCCGTTGACGCGGTCAAGTTGGGCCTGCATGCGGCCGAACAGAGGCATTGCGCGTGCCATGAGCGAAGCTACCACCAGCGCCAGCACGGGCACGGCCACCAGTAACAGGCCAGACAAGCGAACATCCTGCCGCATGGCCATGGCCACACCGCCTAGGCCCATCAGCGGCGCCAGTATGATCACCGTCAGGACCATGGCCAGCAAGGTCTGCAGTTGCAGCACGTCATTGGTACAACGAGTGATCAACGAAGGAACGCCCAAGCGCTGAACCTCGGCCAGCGAGAACGAGTGCACGTGGGCGAACAGCGCGCCGCGAAGGTCGCGCCCGGCATCCATCGCGATGCGTGCGCCCAGCGCCAGTGCGACTAGCGACAAGCCCAGTTGCATCAGTGCTGCCAGCAGCATCCAGCCCCCCAATTGCCCCATCAAGCGCGTGTCGTGCAGGGCGACACCTTGGTCAATGAGTTCGGCACTGAGGCGTGGCAACAGCAGGGAAGCCAGCGTCTGCCCACACTGGCAGGCCAGTACCAACGCAAGGCGCCAGCGGTACGGTCGCAGCATGCTCAACCAGCGGAGAATTCCTTGCATCCCTCATCATTACATATGACCGAGCACGCCGAGGCAGACCGAGAGACGCGCTGGACAAATCCGGAGCATGAATGCACCGATCAGATCTGGGGCAGGTTCGAGCTCGCCGCAAAAGTCCACGACCGTCGGTTGACCGGGCTCCAAAATTATGAAATTGGACTCCCAGGAAGCTGGCGTTCGTCACAGTCGGTTCCCGCTGCCTATGCACAGATCCAAACTATGCACAGTGAACCGGACCCCGCGCATGCGCGACCATTAGGCCGGAAGGATCAGGAGTGCGCAGCGAGCTGTGCATAGTTTCAATCTCGGACGGCCGACGCAGTGCCACCCTTTGGGTAGCAGCGGAAAGCTGCTCATTGGGGGGGTTCCGATTTGGGTTCCATACAGTTGAAGCTAGTCGGCACCGACGACTCCGAATTTACTGGTTGGACTATGTAGAGTTTTTTCCGTCGAGCAGTTCTGTAAGGCCCTGAATACGCCAGCCTTGTGATTTTCAACAACTCACTGTGCATAGTTTCAAACTCTGCATAGGCAGCGCAATGTAAATCTATACATAGCGCTGCATTGCCGAAGAACATACCGCTCCATTGCAGACCTTCAATCTGAATGTCGGCTTCGGAGAAAGTTGACCGTCGGCACCAGACACAACCCAGTCATACAACTTTCCGGTCAGCCTTCTCCACACCGGTCACTGAACACACGGTGTCTAGGTCGGCAATCTATTAGACGACGTCTCGGGGCCCAGCTTGGCGTTTGCGACCACTCAGCATCGCCAATATCAAATTTTCTCGATGATGAAGACTCGCCATCACTACCCCGCCAACGTGAAAAAAGACCAATGCTGAAACACTGTCAGCTAGAAATCTGTGTACCTTTTGTACCCACAGTACGCCCCAGTATGCGTCAGTAGTCAGCATCCAGCCTGAGATGGATGTGGCAGCCACTGCTAAGAGCAGGGCAACGATCATGGCACCGCCTGCAGGATTATGTCCGAGGTAGCGAGCCTCGCGGTGTGAGAATATGGCCCTCAGATAACCGATGACGATTCCCGGTGAGCATACGAATTGGGAGAAACGGGCGTATTTCGACCCGATGACACCCCAGATCAAGCGGCAAATCACGAGACCGCCAGAAATATATCCAACTGTCGTATGCAATGTATCGGCATTGTCCGAACTAAGCCAAGCAATACCGATACAGAGCGCTATGCTCCAATGGAACACACGCACAAAAACATCCCATACACGGATCGTTTTCACTTCCATGTTACGAGTGTCATTGATTTCAGATCTTACTTTTCACCAGCTTCGGCGTTGGCAACCTGTTTGAGTGTCTTGGCGTTGAAAGCTTGGTTCTGGCGCTTTCCGCTCTTGTCTGTGGCATACACTTCATAGCAGCCGCCTTCAGTCTTGATCTGCCGAACTTTCATACCCTCAGCGGAGAGTTTGGATTCAAGTTTGGTTTTTGGTTGCCACTGTGACGCGGGAGCTGAGCTGCATCCCGTAGCAGCGAAAGCCGAACCAGCGCTAACGCAGGAAACAGCCAAACCCAATGTAATGGTCAAAATAGAAAGCTTCATGAATGGTCTCCAGTTGAGTTGATGTGTGAACTTTACCTAGTTGACCTTAAGTCAATCTTAAGGAGAATGGCACTTACTTTGGCTCC
>DFWY01000118.1 GCA_002381615.1 Polaromonas sp. UBA4122
TACCGCATGGAGAGCTACCTCACAAAGGAATTGCTGCCGCTGCTCACAAACAGCTTGCCGCTGGATGCCGAACGTATCGGCATCTTTGGCCACTCGATGGGCGGCCATGGCGCGCTCACGCTGGCGCTGCGGCATCCGGGCCTGTTCAAGTCGCTCTCAGCCTTTGCGCCGATCTGCGCGCCCACGCAATGCCCGTGGGGTCAAAAAGCATTTAGCGGCTACCTCGGTGCCGATGAGTCCGGCTGGGCCTCACACGATGCCACGGCATTGATGACAGGCCTGCCCAGTGCACCCTACCCTGGCGGCATCCTGATTGACCAGGGTCTGGCCGATAAATTCCTCGCCGAACAATTGCACCCCCATTTGTTTGAAGCGGCCAGTGCATCAGTGGGCCAGTCGCTCACGCTGCGCCGGCACGCGGGCTATGACCATGGTTACTACTTCATCGCCACCTTCATTGGCGATCACCTGGCACATCATGCGAGGGCATTAGCCCCCGTTGACCTGTGAAAGTCGCTACAACCCTTTTCCCTCAACCCACTCCTTAAAGAGATTTTCATGATCAAACTTTACGACACCGACATTTCTGGTAGCTGCTACAAAATTCGGCTGCTGCTCAACATCCTCGGGCAACAGTACGAGACCATTCCTGTGGACTTTGTGAACAAGGAACACAAGACGCCCAAGTACACGGCACTCAATCCCTTCGGCGAAATCCCGATATTTGAAGACGGCGAGCTGCGCTTGCGTGATGCCCAGGCCATCATGGTCTATCTGGCCAAGAAGTACGACAAAACCAAGCAGTGGTACCCCGACGACGCAACTGCCATGGGCCAAATCCAGCAATGGCTGTCCACCGGCGGCGGCGAGGTCATGAATGCGGCTGCTGCGCGCTTGGTCAAGGTACTCAACTACCCGATGGACCTGGAAAAGCTGCAAGCCGGTGCACACCGCGTCTTCAAGATCATGGACGATCATCTTGCCGGCCGCGAATTCCTGGAACTCGGTCATCCGACGATCGGCGACATCGCCTGCTTCCCCTACACCGCCTTGGCGGGTGAAGGTGGCATCGACTTGTCGGGTTACAAGAATGTGCTGGCCTGGATCGAGCGCATGAAGCGCCTGCCTGGCTTCATCACAATGCCTGGTATTGCCCAGCCAAACTGAGCGGCTTGCGGCCGCAAGGTGTCATGCCTTGCGGCCCTGCGGTGCACCACCGGAATCAATCACCTCAACCCCATCGCCAAATCCCAGCAGCCACCAGCCCAATTGAGAGGTATGGGGCACGGTGGCAGCAAGTCTGAATCGCCGTCTCGCTCAGTCACCAATTGACGTGAGCAGCTATTGTTTTTGAGATCCGCTCAGCTATGGCATTGACACCACTCTCGGCATAGATGCGGGTGTTGCTGCATTAATTCAAACTTAGCCCCCTTTTCCTTTGCGCTTGTTCAACAGGCTTGGGCAAGCCGCGTAGCGCGTTCCAGCCAGAAGCCAAGTTAGGTGTTGCCCACTCTTGAATTACACCTGATTTTGGTGGGGGTATGGCAGCCTCTGAATTTAAGATGTATTATTAATACATCTTAAATTCAGCGCTAACCACTATGCTTTCCCAAGAACACCGTTCCATCATCGCCGCAACCGTCCCTATCCTGGAACAAGGCGGCGAAGCGCTGACGCGCCACTTTTACCTCCAGCTGTTCAAGGACTTTCCCGAGGTGCTGCCGCTGTTCAACCAGGCCCACCAGCACAACGGCGAACAGCAGCGCGCGCTGGCCAACGGCATCCTGATGTATGCCAGGAACATCGAGCGCCTTGAACAGTTGGGCCCGCTGGTCAACACCATCGTGAACAAGCACGTCGCGCTGCAGATCCTGCCCAGCCATTACCCTATGGTCGGCGCCAGCCTGCTGAAAGCGATCCGCGAAGTGCTCGGCACTGAAGTCGCCACCGACGCCGTCATTGATGCCTGGGCCGCAGCCTACGGCCAGCTGGCCGACATCCTGATGGGTGCCGAAGGCGACATCTACCAAGAGAAAAAAGCCGCGCCGGGCGGCTGGGAAGGCGCACGCAAGTTCGTCGTATCGCACAAAACCGTGGAGTCGGACGAAATCGTGTCGTTCCAGATGACGCCGCAAGACGGCAAGCCTGTGCTGGCCTTCGAGCCGGGCCAGTGGATCGGCATCCGCGTGACCGTCGACGGCGTCGAGATGCAGCGCCAGTATTCGCTGTCGGCTGAGCGCAACGGCGTCAGCTACCAGATCAGCGTCAAGCGCGAGCCAATGGGGCTGGTGTCCAACTTCCTGCATGACCGTGTCAATGTCGGCGATGCGGTCGATCTGTTCCCGCCATCGGGTGCGTTCACGCTGGCCGAGGGCGACAAGCCGGTGGTGCTGATCAGCGGCGGCGTCGGCATCACGCCGACATTGCCGATGCTAACCAGCGCGCTGAAAACCGGACGCGACGTGTATTTCATCCATGCGGCGCGCCACGGCGGCGTGCACGCCTTTCGTCGCATGGTCGACCAGCTGGCTGAGCGCCATGACAATTTGCGTCATTATTATTGCTATGCCGAGTCGCGCGAGGGCGATGTAGAACCGCATGCGGTCGGCCTGATCGGACCGAATCATCTGGCCCAGTGGCTCCCTGAAACGCGTGATGTGGACGCGTATTTTCTTGGTCCCGTGCCTTTCATGAAAGCCGTTAAATCGTCGCTGCGCGAAGTGGGCGTGCCAGAAGCGCAAACTTCTTACGAGTTCTTCGGGCCGGCGTCAGCGCTGGCCTGACAGGCCGAACCCGGCAACCTGAGCCGACCAGACTATTTCCGTGGGGCCGGTGTAACAACGCAACGGTCCTCGGCCACTGGTTCCGGCGTGTAATCACTGCCCCACTCACGCCAGTTTTCGCCAAACAATTCAAACGGATGCGGGGTGCCGTCGGCGTGGTTCATAACACGTCTATTTCGGGTAACACCGTCGTAGACTGAATCCACAGGGCGGTGACTCCGAAATCATGATCAAAGTGTTAGCCATGTTTGAACCACGCCCGATTTACCTCACAAACCCAGTGCCTCGAAGATGCCGTCCATGCGCGCCTGCACCTCGGCATCCATGTGATGGTGCGGCCCCACTGACGCTGGGTCTCGCCCGGCCATTTGACACGCACGGGACGCTGTCGTCACGGCCACATCCACCAAAACCGAGGTCATCGCACCGCTGGGGCGCGCAACCGATCATCTTGCCGGCCGCGAATTTCTGGAGCTCAGTCATCCGACGATCGGCGACATCGCCTGCTTCCCCTGCACCGCGCTGGCGGGTGAAGGTGGCATCGACTTGCTTGTAGCCGCAAGGCGTCATGCCTTGCGGCCCTGCGGTGCACCACCGAAACGCTCGCGATACGCCTGGGGCGCCACACCCAGGTGCTTCAAGAACAGCTTGCGCAAGGACTGTTCCGAGGCGAAGCCAATCCGTCCCGCAACAGACTTCAGCGGCAAATCACCCTCTTCGAGCAAGCGACGGCCCGCCTCCAGACGGGCGGCTTCAATGAACTGGAGCGGGCTGGTGCCGACCTCGCGCACAAACACGCGACGAAAGTTCCGTTCACTCATCGCCGCCCTCGCCGCCAACATCGAGATGTCTAGCGGTTGCGAGAGGTTGGACAACACCCAGTCCTGAATCTCTCGAATGCCCGGGTGGCTGGTGTTCTGGCTCGTCAGGTGGACGCTGAACTGCGACTGACCGCCCGGACGCTTCAGGTAGACAACCAGATCTCGGGCCACCTGCAGCGCGAGGCCGCGGCCGTAGTCTTCTTCCACCAAGGCCAACGCGAGGTCGATGCCGGCAGTGACGCCGGCCGAAGTCCACAGCCGCCCCGAGCGCAGATAGATCGCATCAGCCTGAACCTGAACCGCCGGGAATTTCTCGCGCAGCAGCGCGGCCACACTCCAATGGGTGGTGGCCGGCAGACCGTCAAGCAGCCCCGCAGCAGCCAGAAAGAAGCTACCCGAACAGAGCGCAACCAGGCGATCAATACGCGGTGCCACGGCCGCAGCCCAGGCCATGATCGCGGGGTTGGCCTCAAGCGCTTGCTCGATCTGGCGCGCACCGATGATGATGGCTGTATGCGGCAGATCGTCCACACTGACAGCCCCGGACGCCTCTAGCACCATTTGGGTATCAGATGGCACCGGGCCCGCTGTCACGGAAACAATGTTCAATTGATAGCCCTGCGGCCGACCCTGCTGGGCGAGGTGGAGGTTGGCGTACTCAAAGACACTCATGGTGCCGATGGCCTCCAGCGCCTTGAAGCCCGGATAGACAACAAAATCCACGCGCTTGGGCTCAAGGTTGATCAAGTTTTTCATCGCTACAGTGTCGATTTGAGAAAGTGTCTATCGCGGCAACAGGCGTACGCAGTGTGTCATCTGCTCCGTGCCTGCGGCCCATTGGCCATCAATGCCGTAATAGCAAAGAGAAAAGCAGCACAGTAATACGCAATCAGATGCCGGCGCCCCACGCCAAAGATGCTGGTCCATGGCTGACATTCGATTGCTGCTTTTCAAGAGCGAAACTCAGCGTAGGTTTCCAGGCAATGAAAGTCATCCATGACGAGACGACAAGCTTGCATCAGGTGTTCATTTGACAGCCCATCAAAGGCATTGATCCGGATGGATCTGCGCCTTTTCAACCATTCAGGGGGGACAGAGAAATTGCCAGCTTCAGGCCACCATCAGCCGCTGCCGTAATGCGCCCGGTCTCAACCAACTTCTTGATGGCCGCACTCATGGAACCCATGGGGATACCCGTCTCTTGAGCCGCAGCTTTTTGGCTCACCGCAGAAAACTCATTCGAGTTCAGGGTGCGTTCGAAGTATGCAAGCAACTTGGCAGGGTTGGCACTAAGTACCGGCGCTTTCCCGGATGCCACAGCGCGTTTGACTTTGCTTACTTTGCCCTTGGGTTCCGCTGCCTTCATCTTGGGTTTCGCCATCACATCGGTAGGGGCCAAATCAGCCTGGCTGGTCACGGCCTTTTTAGTGGTTCCCTTTGGCGCAAACAGTTTTGAGGCCACAGGCTTCGATGCCTTTTTCTGCCCGGTGGTCTTCTGCTTTGAAGCCGCTACAGCAACTTTCTTGGCCTTTCCCTTAGAACGTGATGGTGCAGGCAGCGCAGGTATATCGTGCACGCTGGCCTGGTCGTCCTCGCTCAATTCTGAGGCGACTTGGAACACCTTTTGGAGTTCCTCTTCAAGGCTCGCTAGTGTTTGCGACAGGCGAGCAACAACTTTCCAGTTGCTAATCAGGGTGTCATTTCCCAGGTTGTACGGGTTTCCCATAACCGCAGCATTCACGCGTTCCGCATAGATCTTGACCTCTTTTTTGAGTCGTTCATCGGCGTTGAAGGCGGCGGCACCGAGTTTTTGAATCGCGGCGAGGGTTGTGTTGGAAAGTGACATTGAGATGATCCTCAGTTGGCGAATTGGAGAGCGAGCGTCGAACGGGTTGCCTCGGTGTGTCAGGGCCAAGAGCAGGAGCCGAACAGGTAGCGTAACGATCTAAGGCCCGCATTTTAGGCGAGCGAAGCATCAGGCTGAAAATATGGTTGTGTCGCAATAGCGGAGCAAGGCCGAAAAGAGTTGCATCGTTGGCCTGGCGATCAAACTGCCAGACTGTAAAACTGATCAGCTGCAGACAGGGTTGATCCAGCGGGACAGTCCAGCTGCCCCTTGCGAATCATGTGCATGGTCTCAATACCCGCAATGATGATTCGGGCACTCCAAAACGAGTTGAACCCCAGCATGGGTCGGGTGATTCGTTTGATGGCCCGGTGGTCCTGCTCGACAACGTTGTTGAGGTATTTGTTCTGGCGCATCAGGATGTCGACGCAGGCGTCGGCCTTGACGCTTTCTATGGCGGCCGTGTTCGCGCCGCTCTTGTCGATGGTGATCTTCTCTGGCACATCATGCAGGTTGATGGCCCTCTCCAGAAAGCTCCGTGCTGCAGCCAGATCCCGCCTGGCAGTGAACTGTGTCGCCTTCGCGATCAACGGCGCGGTACAGGTACTTCCATTGGCCTGCCACCTTGATATAGGTCTCGTCCATTCTCCAGCTACTGCCCACCGGGCGCTTGCGCCGACGAAATACGGTTGCCAGCACCGGCAATATCTTGATCGCTCAGCGATGGACCGTGGCGTGGTC
>DFWY01000152.1:0-3942 GCA_002381615.1 Polaromonas sp. UBA4122
CGTGGGGGCCATGGGCTGCAGCGCCGGGCCGCCCCAAGCAAGTTCAGCCCCCTCAGGGGGCAGCGCAGTACGCGAAGCGACAAGCGTGGGGGATCCAATCTGGTGGTGCAATATTTCGGGCGGTACCGACTTTTGCGGCGCTTTTATTGGCGGAAATCGTGAGCTGCCGCAACAGCCCGGCGTCATGCAGTGCCGGCTGCTGGGCTGCGCCGTTGAAGCGTGGAACGAGCAGGGCCAGCCGGTGCTGGGCGAGGTGGGCGAGCTGGTCTGCAGCCAGCCGATTCCGTCCATGCCGCTCTATTTCTGGGGCGATAAAGACAACGCGCGCTACCTCGCCAGCTACTTCGAGATGTACCCTGCCGGGCATGGCCGCAAGCCCGGTGGCGGCCTGCCCGTGCCCCCATGCTTCCCCTCTGCGAGTGGGTCGCTGCCCCCCGAGGGGGCTGTCCCGGTCTTGGGGCGGCCCGGCGACCGGGACCTCGGCCCCGAGGCGGGCGGGGTCTGGCGCCACGGCGACTGGCTGCGCATCGGCACCAAGGAGCAGGGCGGCGAAGGCTGCGTGATCTTCGGCCGATCCGACGCCACCATCAACCGTTACGGCCTGCGCATGGGCACCAGCGAGCTCTACAGCGCGGTGGAAGTGCTGCCCGAGGTGCTGGACTCCCTGGTGGTGGACCTGGAATACCTGGGCTTTGAGAGCTACATGCCGCTGTTCGTCGTGCTGCGCGAAGGCGTGGCGCTGGACGAGGCGATGAAGGCCAAACTCAACAACGCCATCAAGACCGCGCTCAGCCCGCGCTTCGTGCCCAACGCCATCTTTCAGGTGGCCGAAATTCCGCGCACCCTGTCGGGCAAGAAGCAGGAGTTGCCGATCAAGAAACTGCTGCTGGGGCAGCCGCTGGAGAGGGTGGTGAACAGGGATGCCATGGCCAACCCGGGCTGCCTGGACTGGTACGTGGCGTTTGCGCAGAAGCGGTTGGCGGGGTAGGGGTGGGATACCCCCTCTCGTTCAGCCCACTACGCGCGGCCTGCGGTTGACCAGCACAATGCCCGCCGCCACGGTGGCCAGTGCGGCCAGCAGGCCCGGCGTCACGCTTTCGTGCAGCCACAGCGCACCAAACAGCAAGGCAAAGAGCGGTGTGAAAAATACAAAGACCGAAATTTTCGTGGCCGGGTAGTGCCCGAGCATCCACATCCAGGCCAGATAGCTGGCAAAAGCACCGATCACCGTCTGCAGCAGGAGCGACGTGATCGCAAACGGGCTGAAGTGCCAGACCCAGACTTCTCCCAGCGCCATGGACAGCACCGGAAACGCCAGCGCACTGACGGCCAACTGGTAAAAAAGCAGCTTTTCTGCGGAGATCCGGGTCAGGCCGGAGGCGCGAATCACCACTGTGGTGAGGCCCCACAACATGCCAGCCACCAGCCCCAGCAAGTCACCGCGTGCGGTGGATGCCGGGCCACCCGAGAAGCCTTCGCGCAAGGCAAATCCCACCGCCACAAAGGCACACAGCAGCCCGACCCACTGCACGCCGCGCAGCCTTTCCGACGTGACCCACAAGGGCACCAGCAGCGCCACCCAGAATGGCGAGGTGTACAAAAACACCGTCAGCCGCGAGGCTGCGGTGTACTGCAGTCCCAGGTAGATACAGGCAAATTCCGCGCCGAACAGGGCGCCCGCGATCAAACCGGCCCGCCATGAGCCGTCACGGCTGAACAGGGGAATACCGCGCCACCAGCACCACAGCCACAGCAACGCCGTTGCCCCCACCAGGCGCAAAGAAGCCTGGAACATCGGGGGTATTTCGGCAATCGTGGCCTTGATCATCACCTGCTGCAAGCCCCAGAACAGGCAGCAGCCCAGCAGCAGGGAAATGGCGAGGGTATCGAGGTGGGCTTTGCGTGAGGTGACGGATGGAGGTTTCACAAAGGATGTTCGGAGTAGAACTTGCCGCCGTGATACAGCAGCGGCGCGGCACCGGCGCGGTGGCTGCAGCGCTCCACCTCGCCGACAAAAATGACGTGGTCGCCCTCTTCATAACGGCTGCGGTTAAAGCATTCAAAAGTTGCGGCCGCACCGATGAGCAGGGGCGAGCCGCTGGCACCATCGGTAAACAGCACGTCCTTCCAGCGGTCTTCGCGCTTGCTGGCAAAGCGTTCAGCCAGCTCTTTCTGGTCGGCCGCCAGAATGTTGATGGCATAGTGCGATCCGGTGCTCAGCGCCGCCATCGAGCCCGCGCTTTGCGACAGGCTCCAGAGGACCAAGGGCGGGTTGAGCGACACCGAATTGAAGGAGTTGGCGGTCAGGCCGAGCAGGGTGCCTGCGGGCGTGCGTGCGGTGACGATGGTGACCCCGGTGGCAAACATGGCCAGCGAGGCCCGGAATTCCCGCTGGGAAAAACTGGGGCTGCTTGCTTTGCAAAGGGTGGGGGGGGACAACATAGCAGGGTAATTTAACTCAAGCGTTCGGAGCCTGCCCGCTGCGGGGCTTGTAGTGCCCAATGTTGACCCAAAAGGCATGCTCCCGGAAGCGGTCGGATGGACGATTAAACGCGCGCGCATGCCCCTTTGCCTTGATTTCTCAGCCAAATTGCCGAATGTGAAACGCGAACTGTGCGAGGCAGCGCAGGGCCGCTGCCGCGTGTGCCCTGAAAGCCACTTACTTGTGATGCTGAAGAAAAAACTCTAGCATCGCCTGTGACGCGTCGGGGCCTTGCGGGTCGGTGAAGGTGCCCGCCGTGTTTCCGCCTGACCAGGCATGAGGCCCTGACCCGACGGACCAGTGTTCGACATAGGACTTTCCGTCCGCCGCGCGGTAAAGGGTTCGAAGGGCGCTTCGGCTGCTGCCGGTGCTGGCCGCACTTTCCTCGGTGCGCTGGATTTTTTTCAGCGCCAGGCCTGAAGCGCCCAGGGCCGCAAGCGCTGCGTCTGCGATCTGGTCGCCGTTGTCTGGGTGAACGGTTTTGTCGGCGCTGCCGTGAAAAACAATGGTCGGCATCACGCCTTCCTTCTCCTCAGCAAGCGCGGGTCGGCGAGCGCCCCGGCGCATGGCGCTCAACGCCGACGCCACATCGCTGGCGGCACCGGTCGGGATTCCCGAGTGCACGCCCAACGCGGCAAATAGCTCGGGGTAGAGCCCGGCCACCACTGCGGCCATCGCCCCGCCTGCCGAGAGCCCGGCAATATAGACCCGCGCCGGGTCCGCGTTGTGGCTCTGGATCACCTGGCGTGTCAGCGCTGCAATCATGCCGGGCTCACCGGCGTGGCGCTCCTGATGGGCGGTTTCAAACCAGTTCCAGCAGCGCATGCTGTTGGCTTTAGACAGCTGTTCGGGGTAAAGCACGATGCATTTTTTTTGCTCTGCCAGCTCGTTCATGGCCGTGCCTTGCGCAAAGTCAGCGGCGTCCTGCTGGCAGCCGTGCAGCAACACCACCAGTGGCGAAGGCGCTGGCAACAGAGTGTCTGTATCGACAGGACCGGGAAGGTAGAGCCGATAGGCATAACATGCATCGGCAAACTGGAAGTCGTGCTCGGTGAAGCTGACTGGCCGGGCCTGCAGCGCGAGCCGCGGCTGGACGGCTACTTCTTCAACCTGCATCTTTTCCTTCAGCACAGGTGCAGGGCCAACCGGGGGCTGAGCCTGCGGGGTTTGAGTGCCGATCAGACCCAGCGCGCGCCGGATCAGCCGCAGCGCATCCATGCGGCGGGCAAGGGAGGTTCGCTGTGTCGCTTTCAAAAGTTCGCTGAGTGAAATAGCCAATGAAAATCTCCGTTGCGCAGAAATTGCTGCAGTGCAGCAAAGAATACGCTTTTTTGGGCTATGACGTGAGGAGAAGGGCCATAACGCAGGGCTCTCCGAGCCACGGCAAGGGCGGCGCGACAAGGCGCAGGCGGGCAGGCAGCGAAATGGCGCCTGTCAGGTGTTCAGACTGTCTCTTATAC
>DFWY01000152.1:4035-7155 GCA_002381615.1 Polaromonas sp. UBA4122
GCCTGTCAGGTGTTCAGAAGGGCGAAAGCCCGGGCCTGCGTGTCGACCCGGTGGTTCCGTAAAAATTGAACGCCATTTGCGGTTGCTCGCCGCTGATGAGTTCGGCGATGGCTTTGCCTGAGCCAGCGCCATGCGTCCATCCCAGCGTGCCGTGGCCCGCGTTCACCCACAAGTGGCCCACTTTGGTCTTGCCAATAAACGGGATGTTGGTGGGTGTGGCGGGACGCAAGCCGGTCCAGAACTCCGGCGTGCCGCCTTGCTCTTCAAGACGCGTGTCGCACACACCGGGCAGTACTGTTTCAATCCGGTCGGCCAGCATTTTGCAGCGGGCTCGGGCCACTGGCGTGTCGAGCGACAAGCCATAACCGCCGATTTCAATGGTGCCGGCCACGCGCAGATGGTTGCCCAGCCGACTCATGGCGCACTTGACGTCGTCATCAATGGTGCTGACGAAGGGTGCCAGCTCCGGTTTGAGCAGCTTGAAGGTGGCGCTATAGCCCTTGCCCGGGTAGATGGGCAAATCAACGCCGACGGTGCGCAGCAGCGGCGCGGTGTAGGAGCCGCAGGCCACCACCACTTCGTCGGCCCTCAGATGAACGAGTTTTGGCTCGCTGTCCGGCACAGGGCGGGTACGAACAGCTATTGATTCAATAGCACCTCCGGCCTTCTCAAGGCGCTCGATGTCGTGTCCGTACAGGAAGTTGGCACCCCGCTCAGCGCAGCGCTGGGCCAGTGCCTGCGTGAAGATGCGGGCGTCCCCACTCTCATCGCTGGCGGTGTAGGTGCCGCCCACAATGCGGTGGGAAAATGATGTGAAGGCGGGCTCAATTTCCAGCAACTCGGCCGTGTTTACCACGCGGCGCGCCACGCCATATTTGCGCATCAGGGCCGCCGCATCGCCTGCTGTGTCGAACGCCTTTTGATCGGTATAGTAGTGCGCAATGCCGCGTTCCAGCCGGTGATATTCAATGCCCGTAGCCCTGACCACTTCCTTGAGTGCGGTGTGGCTGTAAGCGCCCAGCGCCACCAGCTGCTGCACATTGCGCTCAAACGCAGCGTCGTTGCATTGCGCCAGAAATTGCAGGCCCCAGCGCCATTGTTGCCATCCCTCACCGAATGGCAGCTGCGGGCGAAACAGCAGGGGCGCATCGTTGCGAAACAGCCACTTCAGGGCCTTCAGCGGCGCGTCCCGGTTGGCCCAGGGCTCGCAGTAGCCGACAGAAATTTGTGCCGCATTCGCAAAGCTGGTTTCCAGCGCAGCGTCGGGCTGCCGGTCCACCACCGTGACCTCGTGGCCGCGCTCAAGCAGGTGCCAGGCCGTGCTTACTCCAATGATGCCTGCACCCAAAACAACAACTTTCATAGAGACCTTTCCTGATCTTCAAGTGTGAAGGAGCTTGCTTTCAACAAATAGAAAAATTAAACTTTCAGCGAGAATATCAGAAACACTAATACAAGGAAGCTTCCCAATGAGCAATTTTGACCCCGATGCGCTCGAATGTCTGGCCGCCATCGTGGAAGAAGGGGGCTTCGAGCGTGCGGCCCAGCGCCTGTCGATCACGCAGTCGGCGGTGTCGCAGCGCCTGCGGGCGCTGGAGGCCCAGGTCGGCACCATGCTGATTGTGCGCAGTCGGCCGCTAAAAGCCACTGCTGCGGGGCAACTGCTGCTCAAGCACACCAAGATGCTGCGCCTGTTGCGTGCCGATCTGGAGCGCGACCTGAAAGAGCTGGCACCCAGCTCGCTGCGCGGTGCGCGCGAGGAAGGGCGCATTTCGATTGCCGTCAACGCCGACAGCATTGCCACCTGGGCCCTGCAGGCGCTGACGGAGTTGGCGCAGCAAGGCCTGCCTCTGGAAATAATTACCGACGACCAGGACTTCACCCAGGAATGGCTGCGTGAGGGCCAGGTTCTGGGCTGTGTCACCACGCTCAAGCAGGCCTTGCGCGGCTGCAAGGTGGTGGCGCTGGGCGCCATGGACTATGTGGCCGTAGCTTCCCCGGCGTTTGCGCAGGACAGACTGGCCAAGCCAGCAGCTGCTGGCAGCGCCGCCAGAAGCAAGGCCTCAAGCACAGCGGTAACGCCGGTGCTGACGATCCACAATTTTCGCGACGTGTCGTTCGTGGCCTTCAACCGCAAAGACGACATGCAAAGCGAATTTGTCGGCAAAGCCTTTGGGCTCAAGCGGGTCACGCTCAAGCAGTTGTTTGTGCCATCGTCGGAAGGCCAGGTGCGTGCCGTGCTGGCGGGCTGGGGCGTCAGCGTGGTGCCGCGCTTGCTCGCGCAGGGCCTGATGGACCAGGGTCTGCTCGTCAATGTTGCGCCCACTTACACACTGCCTATTCAGTTGTACTGGCACTGCTGGAATCTGGAGTCCGAAGTGCTGGACGCGCTGACAGCGGCCCTCAAGCAGGCGGCCGCTTCGTCGCTGATGGTCGGGCGCGTCTAGTCGGCTGATTTCCAGTGGCGTTTCCGTGACATAAGGCCGGTAACTACGGGAAAGTCAGGTGTCGCCAAATTTTACCGAGGAGTATCCAGAAGCCAACCTAGGAGAGATCCATGCTTTCTACCGTTCTCCTTGCTCGCATCGTCGCCTTGATCGGTAGCGGGCTGGCAATTATGGTGGCCGTTCATGCCCAAACCACCGCCGACTCAGCCGCCACTCCGGCGCCTGTCACTGGAAAATCCGCAGGCAACGCCCTGAGAGTCGGAGTCATCGGCCCATTCGCCGGTCCGTCGGGCGAATTTGGCATGCCTATGCTCAATGGCCTCCATCAGGCTGTGGACTACATCAGCGCGGTCGGGGTCTATCTGGGACGCGAGCTCGAAATTGTGCGCAAGGACGACCAAGTCAATCCGGACGTCGGCCTGAAGATGTCCCAGGAACTGGTGAGTGAGAAAGTCGTCGCCACGATCGATGTTTTGCAACACCGGCGTGGCCATGAAATCTGCTGATGTATGATTGTTCGAGCGAAAGAGCTTATGCATAACATCGGTTCTGGTGATGGCGCTGGCGAAAACCAGGGTGGCCCTGACGGCGTCATGGAATTTAAGCGCCAAGAAACACTGCTCAAGACGGGCGCTTTGCAGAGCGCGATTTTCAACAGCGCCAACTTCTCGAG
>DFWY01000078.1:0-391 GCA_002381615.1 Polaromonas sp. UBA4122
TTCCACAGCAATGCGTAAAGCCCAGAAAGTCGAATGTCTCCGGCTTCCCTTTGCCACGCCGGAGCCGGTTTCTGACGGCGTATCGTCCAAATTCAATCAGCCGGGTCTTCTCCGGGTGTAAGGCCAGCCCAAATTCCGCCAAGCGTTCCCGCAATGCCGCCAAGAACACTTTTCCATCGGCCTGCCGTTCGAATCCCGATACACTGTCATCCGCATAGCGTACGAGCATGACGCGTCCTGTCGCGTGCCGCCCTCGCCATTGATGTGCCCACAAATCGGACACATAGTGCAAGTAGATGTTCGCAAGCAACGGCGAAATAACAGATCCTTGCGGAGTGCCTTTCTCTGCCGCTGTCCGACGTCCATCGTCGATCACGCCCGCCTTGAGCCA
>DFWY01000078.1:543-87744 GCA_002381615.1 Polaromonas sp. UBA4122
GATCACGCCCGCCTTGAGCCATTTGTGAATCAGCCGCAAGAGCCGCTGATCCATGATCCGATGTTCCAGAAACCGCATCATCCACTTGTGGTCGATGGTGTCGAAGAACGCCTGTATATCGGCGTCCAGTATCCAGCCTATCTTCTGGCTCTCGATCCCGACGCTGACCGCGTCCAGCGCATCATGCTGGCCGCGACCGTGTCGGAAACCGTACGAGAAACCGAGAAAGTCTTCCTCGTAGATCATGTTCAGCACCTTGACCACGGCCTGTTGCACAATCTTGTCTTCTACAGCGGCGATCCCTAACGGACGCAGCTTACCGTCCGCTTTGGGAATATAAACTCGCCGCGACGCTTGAGCGCGATACGCCCCGGTGTGCAGTTCCTTGTGCAGCTGCCCCACCCGTCCGTAGAGGATATTCTCGTACTCCCCCCACGTCACGCCATCCATGCCTGCCGCCGCATTCCGCTTGAGCTCGTAAAAGCTTTCTACCAACAGCGACGGCGTTATGTGATGCAGCAGTGACGTGAACTTCAGCCCCGGATTCCTCCTAGCGGCTTCACGTATACTTTCGAGTCCCATCGACGCAGTTTCCCGGCTCTGTGTCCGGCCTGCGGGAGCTTCTCCAGCATTTCCCTCGGTTGCGCCCCTTTCCTCCATTGCCTCCTCCGCTCCCGCTTCGTTCAACAACTTCTTCGGTACTACGGGCACATCCGACTTCTCGGCGCCGTTGATAACAGGATGACGGTCATTAACCTTCCCTGTCCCACCTGACTTTGCTTTGTCAGGTACCGCCGAGATCTCCCAGCTTCCGTACAAAAGGCTTCCCGGCATGCGCAGGGTCTCCGACCGCGTGGGATCAGGACATGACTTGCGATTGTCGCCATGCCCCGTGTAGCCTTCCGGTGAGTCCTACTCCGTCGGCATCCCAAATTGTTGATTTCGCGGCTCAATGGCTGGCCTGCCGGTTTCCCCTGTCAACGCTTCGCCCCACACCTCGCGGTGTGTGACGCATGACTCGGGGCCAGAGTGGTTCGCCACTTCTTCTCCGTATTGGACTTGCACCAACTACCTCTTGCCAGCTTTGCTGGCGCACAGGACTTGCACCTCCAAGATTGCGCCCATGCTGGGCGCACAAGAGAAGGCTCCCGCCCACTGAAGTTCCGGTTCGCGGCAGCCTTCAAAGACAAAGCGGCTGCCGCAGCCAGAAATTTATAAGAAAAGTGCTTATAGTCCATACAGGACGGGAATTATTAGCTACTATATTAATAGCTAATTTGGCAGGTATCCCGACGTTAAATCTGGCCCATGACCCGACACGCGAGCACGTATCTGGTTCAATCCAAGGCTATTTAAAAAAAGCGTTGGCGCAGCCCGGACGGCCTTTCTGTGGTCTTTGGCATTCGGTGTGCCCGCGGTTTTGAGAATGCTTAAACCTTCCTGAAAGACCTGTCCTACAGTCGAATAGGCGGGGAGCACGGGCTGGCTGCTGTATTGTCTTTCAGGAAATCCCGGGACGCTGCGCCAGACTTCAGTCATTGAGATTCGAACAAGGAGTTTGACCATGACCTCATCCACGCACTTCCCTAATTCCCACCACGTCCATCACGCCCGGCTTAACCGCTTGGCCAAAGGGGTCGCATATTTCGGACTGGCTGCCCTGCTGGCCATGACGGCAGCGACTGCACAGATTGCAGCAGGCACCACCGGCATTGACGCATCGGGCAACACCCAGCGCGAAAAAGCAGCCTGCAATAGCGGCATGACCCAGCAGGATTACGTCACCTGCATGCGCGAAGCCAACAATGCTGCAGCCGACAAACGCAGTGGCAAGCTCGACAATGCCGGCGGACAGTTTCAGAATAACGCCCTCAAACGCTGCGATGTTCTAAAGGGTGAGGACCAAATCGCCTGTCAGGCCCGCATGCTCGGCTACGGCAGCACCAGTGGCAGCGTGGCCGGTGGGGGGGTGGTGCGTCAGGTGGAAACGGTGGTGGTACCCGCTGACGCGGGCACGGTCGTCGTTCAGCCCAAGACATCAAGCGACCTTGTGGTGATTCCAGCACCGCAGTAAGCGCGGCCAAACCCTCCGCCGGGTGCGTGATGAACGCGGCTGGACGGAGCGCTGCAGAACGGCCCGTCCACTGATTGTTGGGTGGCCCGTTTTTTCGGTTGACCTCTTTGAAGTGCCTGGTTGAGGAAGTCTCATCAGGGCCCGTTGCCTGCTTCTTGAGCACCACGCCGCGAGCCAGTACGGGCGGGGCTTGGCAGAGTTCTGCACGACCTTATCCACAGACTGCTGCACATTAACCGTGGGTAACCCTGGCTTGTCAAGGCTGGCAAAACCGTCGGTCAGAAAACACCTAATTTCTGCCACGCGCGAGCTTTGGCGCCAAGGCGTCGGGGACGCCATGGATGCCTTACCATCCAGCCCACCAGGCGCGGACATGCGCGTCCACTTTTCAACAAAAAAGACCCGGGGAGCTATGCCTGCCGCAATGACAACGACCGAGATCTATCTGCTCGCCATGGCGATCATTTTTACCGTCCCGTACCTGATCTGGCGCGTAGGTAAAACGGACTACTACGCTCCTCTTGTGGTGGTCCAGATCATTGCGGGCATTTTGCTGGGGCCCGGCGTCCTGGGCAAGATATTCCCGGACTATTACTCGTTTGTATTCAGCACGCCGGTCGTCCAGTCCTTGAACGGCATTGCCTGGTGGGCGGTCATAATTTTTGTCTGGATCGCCGGCATCGAGCTCGATCTGAAAAAGGCCTGGATGCATAGACGCGAGAGCGGCATCACCGCCGGGCTGGCCCTTGGCACGCCGCTTGTTTTTGGCTGTGTGGCCGCCGCCGGCATGCTAATGTCCGAGGGCTGGCTGGGACCCCGGGGAACCCCCTGGCAGTTTGTCTTGGGCGTCGGCATGGCCTGCGCCGTCACCGCGCTGCCCATTCTGATCTTGCTGATGGAAAAGCTCGCCATCCTGCGGCAACCCATAGGGCAGCGCATCCTGCGCTATGCCAGTCTGGACGACATCGCGATCTGGGGCGTGCTTGCGCTCATCCTCATGGACTGGCAGCGCGTCGGCAAGCAAGCGGCATTTCTGGCGGCTTTCGCGGGCTTTGGCTATGCCTTCAGAAAACTCATGGTGTGGCTCCCCGAGCGAGACCGCTGGTACGCCGGCCTGGTCTGGCTGATTGTCTGCAGCTTCGGCGCGGACTGGTCGGGCCTGCACTTCATGGTTGGCGCCTTTCTGGCAGGCGCCATCATGGACGGCGAGTGGTTCAATCAGGCACACATGGACCTGCTGCGCCATCACGTGTTGCTGGTCATGATGCCGGTGTTTTTCCTCAGCACGGGCTTGCGAACCAACTGGACGGTGGGCGGCGAAGCCGTGTTTGTTGCCGCTGGCGTGTTGCTCGTCGCCTCTGTGATGGGCAAACTGATCGGTACTCACGTCGCCGGGAAACTGCTCAAATGGGCGCCTGGCGAAAGCTCGATCATTGGCTGGCTGCTGCAGACCAAGGCGCTCATCATGATTATTTTTTCCAACATCCTGCTGGACAAAGGCATCATTACCAGCGGAACCTTCACCGCCTTGCTGTTGATGGCCATCGCCAGCACCATGCTGACGGTGCCCGTGGTGTCCCCCAGGTTGCAGCGCATGAAAGAGATTATTTTCCGGTCCAGGTGAACTAGTGACCCGCGCCTTACGCCCTTGGCTTGCCCTCGATCAGGGACAAAAGTGAATTCATAACAATCAACCTAGAAACGGCAGTTGGACGCGCCCGAGGGTGCTGTGATTGGCGTGCCAGACAAGGCGCGACAACGCAGCGGGCTACTGCCCACAAGGCGGAGCAACGCCGTATGGCGCGGCAAGCGCAGTGCCATCGGGTGCGTAGCGCTCTGACCCAAAAGGTGAACGTCATCGAAGGCGAAAAAACTCGATTTCATGCGGGTTTAACAAACCAATCAAGCGGTCAACTGCCGTTTCTAGGTTGAAGCTGCTCAGTGCGAATGCGCAACCCCGCTGATCAGCGTCACCAGCCCGATGCCGATCGCCAGCCAGGCAATCTGTGCGGCTGTCTCCTTGGCTGTCACACGCTTTTGCAGCTGCGGAATCAAATCCGCCAGCGCTACATAGATAAAGCTGCTGGAGGCCATGATCAGGAAGAACGGCAGGTAATCGTGGAGCCGGTCGACCAGCGCGTAGCCAATCACGCCGCCCAGCGCCGTCACCGCGCCGGCCAGTGACACCTTGATGAGGGCAACACGCCGGTTGTCAGAGGTTTGGCGCAGCACCATCAGGTCCCCCATGTGGTGAGGCACCTCGTGCACCAGCACGGCTAATGCGGCGACAATGCCCAGGCGGATATCGGCCATGAAGGCGGAGGCGATGAGAATGCCGTCGCCAAACGCGTGCACGCTGTCGCCAGCCAGTATGGCCCAACCGCCGCTTTTGCTGCCGTGGTCGTGGTCGTGGTCGTGGTCGTGGCTGCCCGGGTACTCAGCGGCATGGTGTTCGTGCCCGTGGTGCCACAATTCGGCTTTGTCGAGCAGAAAGAAGAACACCAGCCCGACCAGCAGCGTGGCAAACAAATCATGGGCGTCAGCTTGGCTTTCGAAGGCTTCTGGCAGCAGGTGCATGAAGGCGGTGGCCAGCAGCGCGCCGGCGGCCAGGCTAAGCATGTGCGTGGTGTAGCGGGCCAGCATGCCAAAGCTGAGCAGCGCCGCCAGCCACACGCTGCCGATGCCGGCTGCCATTGTTCCCATCAAAATCGCTATCAAAGTCATAGCTTCTCACGCCCGTCGTACTTGGGCCGGAGCCCTAAATGATTACAAAAAACCTGTAAAGGCAGCTTATCAGCTTACCCCACAAATGGCGAACCCCCGGACGCGGCTTGACTGTCGGCGGCCGGGGGTTTGATGGTGGTTTGCGCCATGATGGGCAGGGCGGCTGCGGCGTAACCCACGCCCAGCGCGGCTTTCAGGGCCGTGCGGCGGCTGGCGCCAGCTTCGCTCGACTGCCCGGGCAACAAGGAATTAAAGTCGTTTTTCTGGTCCTTGTTCAGCATGGCGATTTCTTCGGAAGGGGGTGGTTGACGCAAACAGTCGGAGTCTAGGCGGAGGCGCAAGTTCTTGCCAGTGTGCGCGGGAATTGTTGGCCTGCAAACCAAGGGTTAACAGGCCCCGGCAGTCCTCATGCTGCAATCCGCCTCCCCTGTGGTCCAGGGTAGCCTGGCCGACTCACACAATCTTAACGCTGAGCTCGGGCAGACCGTCGATGTGGCATTCAATCACGTCACCCTTGACGACGGGCCCGACGTTTTCAGGCGTACCCGAATAAATGATGTCGCCGGGAAACAGCTCAAACGCCTCGGACAATTTGGAGACCTGTTCGGCCACCGACCAGATCATGTGGTTTAGCGTGGCCTGCTGCTTGACTTGGCCATTGACCTTGAGCCAGATAGCGCCTTTGGTGTAGTGGCCGGTTTGCGCTACCTTGTGGATAGGGCCGATGGGGGCCGAGCGGTCAAAGCTCTTGCCGATTTCCCAGGGCTTTTTCTGGTCGCCCATGCCGCGCTGCAAGTCGCGGCGCGTCATGTCCAGGCCCAGGGCGTAGCCATACACCAAATCCAGCGCCTTGTCGATGGGAATGTTGCGGCCGCCTTTGGATAAAGCTGCCACCAGTTCGACTTCGTAGTGGTAGTTTTTGGTCAACGTGGGATACGGATGGTCGGCCACTTTTCCCGGTGGCACGACTTGAATCGCGTCCGTCGGCTTCTGGAAAAAGAAAGGCGATTCGCGGCTGGGGTCAGAGCCCATTTCGATGGCATGGGCGGCGTAGTTGCGGCCAATGCAGTAAATGCGGCGTACCGGGAACATCTCTGCGCTGCCCGCGATGGGCACGTAGGTGTCTGCCACGGTAAAGGGCGTGACCGGTGCATTGGCCGCTGTGCCGGGTGTGGCGCAACCGACGACGGCACCTGCCGTCATCAAGGCGCCTGATTGCAAAAGTCCGCGTTTGCTCATGTCGGTCATGGTTGTCTCCTTCGGTGTTGTGACTGGTCACTGGCAAGCAGTAACGGGCTTGTTACCGGCTGGCGCTTATTATTATGAGGGCTGCCTGTTTTCTCCAGCAGCAAGCTTAAACCGCGAGCGGCGCTGGCAGTCAGACGCAATTATGCATTTCCCGGACGATTCAATGCACCAATGCGGCGCCGTAGCGGACCAGGCGGACCGACCTGCCGACACCGCCTGAAGTAGCGGCCTTCAGGGAAGGCCGGAAATTTTGGCGCGGACGCTCTCGCGGAAGGCTCTGGACGTGTGGCCAAAGCGCTGCCTGAAGCGGCGGGCGAAATAGGCCTCGTCCGCAAAGCCACAGGCATGCGCGACGCTGGCAATGCGCTGGCTGCTGTGCGCCAGCAACTCCTGCGCAAATTCCAGGCGCCGCTCGGTGACCAGAGAGGTGAAGGTCTTGCCGGTCTCTTTTTTGAGCAGGTGCGCCAGGTAGTTGGGTGACAAAAACGCAGCGGCTGCCGCATCTGCCAGCGTGATCTCACCGGCCAGATGCTCGCGTATGTAGCGAACGGCACGCTGCAGGCTCGCGCGCCGACTGCTTTGATGCGCCTGGCTGGCGGAAAAACGCAGCAGGTCGGCTTCAAACTTGCGGCAGGTCAGCCCAATCAGCTGAAGCATGAGGCCGCGGATTATCTCGACCGATCCGAAGCGGCGGTAGGCATTCTCCCGGGCCAGCTTTTCAAGCAACACTTCGACTTCAGGAAACTCGTCTGCAGGAAAAGAAAAGTCGGCGTATTCCTGAAATAGAAAGGGCGCCAGCTCGGGCGCTCTGGACAGCGGCACGTCCTCCGGGTCCAGCGGGTCCATGTCCAATCCGGGCCGCAAGAACTGCTGCGCCATGTTGATGATGAAGTAGCGTGAGCCTTCTGGATGCGGAATCACCTGCACGCGGTAGGGCAGGATAAAGCTGAGGTAGCCGCGCCTGAAAGGCCGCACTGTACCGGCCACATTCTGCTCGGTGTCGCCTTGCAGGCTGATCTGGATCTGGAAGTACTCGTGCCGGTGCGGTCGCACCAGCGGTGGCCGCGCCAGTTGGGACCGGATGTCAAAGTCGAGGTGGTCCGCACGCTCGAACATACCGTAGGTTGTGATCTCCGTCATGCGCCGTGTGACACTCGAACCTCAGTGCGCCTTTTCCCAGTTGGGTCCGAAACCGATCTCGGCGAGCAACGGCACCTTGAGGTCGGCCACCCCGGCCATGAGGCGCGGAATCTCGGTTCTGACCCATGCGACTTCCCCCTCGGGCACTTCAAAAACCAGTTCATCGTGTACCTGCATGATCATTTTGGTGCCGCGTTGCTCGTCATCGAGCACCTGCTGCACCTGGTTCATGCTGAGCTTGATCAAATCGGCGGCGGTGCCCTGCATGGGCGCGTTGATGGCTGCGCGTTCGGCGCTGCCGCGGCGTGGTCCGTTGGGTGAGTTGATCTCGGGCAAGTACAGGCGCCGGCCGAACACGGTTTCAACGTAGCCTTGGCTTTTGGCCAGTTGACGGGTGGAATCCATATAGTGTTTGACACCGGGGTAGCGCTGAAAATACTTGTCGATGTAGGCGGCCGCGGCCTTGGTTTCAATGCCCAGATTGCGGGCCAGGCCAAAGCTGCTCATGCCGTAGATCAACCCGAAATTGATGACCTTGGCGTACCGGCGCTGCTCGCTGGAGACTTGATCGGTGGTGACACCAAACACCTCGGCGGCGGTGGCGCGGTGCACGTCCATGCGGTCGTGAAAAGCCAGCAACAAGGCTGCGTCTCCACTGATGTGCGCCATGATGCGCAGCTCGATCTGGGAATAGTCGGCACTCGCAATCACGCAGCCAGGCGCGGCCACAAAGGCCTCACGCACGCGCCGGCCCTCGGCGGTCTTCACCGGGATGTTCTGCAGGTTGGGGTCATTGCTGGACAAGCGGCCCGTGATGGCAATCGCCTGCGCGTAGTGCGTGTGCACCCTGCCAGTTCTGGGGTTCGCGAGTTGGGCCAGCTTGTCGGTGTAAGTGCCCTTGAGTTTTGACAGGCCCCGGTGCTCCAGGATTTTGGCGGGCAGCGGATAGTCTTCGGCCAGTTTTTCGAGCACTTCTTCATCCGTGCTGGGCGCGCCGCTCGGAGTTTTTTTGACGACCGGCAGGCCGAGTTTGGTGAAGAAGATTTCACCAATTTGCTTCGGTGATCCGAGATTGAAAGGCTGGCCCGCCAGTTCGTGCGCCTCTAGCTCCAGCTGCAGGATGCGCGCGCCCAGCTCGCCGCTCTGTTTGGCCAGCGTGGGCGCGTCAATCAACACGCCGTTGCGCTCGATGCGGTACAGGGTTTCGCTGCTCTGCATTTCCAGCTCGTAGATAAAGCGCAGTTTTTCATTGACCTCAATTTGAGGCCACAGCACGCGGTGCACGTCCAGTGTCTGGTCGGAGTCCTCACACGAGTATTCAGCGGCCTTGGCAATATCGACCTGGTTGAACTTGATCTGGTGCACGCCCTTGCCGCACAGGTCTTCGTAGTTGATTCCGCTGCGCCCCACATGCCGCTCGGCCAGGCTGGCCAGCCCGTGCGGCTTGTGCGCTTCCAGCACATAACTCTGCAGCATGGTGTCGTGCGCGTAGCCCTGCACCTCAATGCCGTGATTGGCAAACACATGGCGGTCGTATTTGACATGCTGGCCCAGCTTGGGCTTGGCCTGGTTCTCCAGCCAGGGTTTCAGGCGTGCCAGCACCTCATCGCGCGGCAGTTGCGCCGGAGCGTCGGGGTAGTCGTGCGTCAGCGGGATGTAGGCGGCCTCGCCGGGCGTGACGCTGAAACTCAGGCCCACAATCTGCGCCAGCATTTCATCGAGCGAGGTGGTTTCAGTGTCAACAGCCACCAGCTCCGCCGCTTCAATTTTTACGAGCCAGCGCTCAAAAGCCTGCCACGTCAAAATCGTGTCGTACTGCAGGTTGGTGGCGCGGACCGCCAGCGGCGTGTCGAGAAATGCCGGTCCATCAAACAGGCCAGGTTCATCCGGAGAGGCTGCAGCGCTCGCAGAGGCCGGTGGTCGGGCCGGTGCATGCCGGCCGCCGGGTCCGCCAATCATTTCGGGCGGCGTACTTTCGGTGTCGATTTGCCGGACCAGCGCCTTGAAGCCATACTTTTCATAAAAAACCTTCAGGGCCTCCGTCTGCTGGCCGCCAATGGCTATTGAATCCATAGCTGGCAGGCCCTCGATGTAATCAATGAGGTCGCAGTCTTTCTTGATGGTCAAGAGCGCCCGGCCTTGGGGCAGCCAGTCGAGCGACTGGCGTAAGTTCTCGCCCACCGCGCCCTTGATCTCGCTGGCACGCGCCACCAGCGCATCGAGTGAGCCGTATTCAAGCAGCCACTTCACGGCGGTTTTAGGGCCGACCTTGGGTACGCCAGGGACGTTGTCCACTGCGTCGCCCACCAGGGTCTGGTAGTCCACCATCAGGCGCGGCGGAACGCCAAATTCGGCCTCGACGCCTGCCAAGTCACGGCGTCGGTCGTTCATGGTGTCGATGACCGTGATGTGTTCATCGACCAGCTGGCTCAGGTCCTTGTCACCGCTGGAAATAATGACTTGAATGCCCTGCTGCGAGGCCATGCAGGCCAGCGTGCCGATCACGTCATCGGCTTCAACGCCGGGCACGGCCACCACTTTCCAGCCCAAAAGGCGCACTACCTCATGAATTGGCTCAACCTGGCTGCGCAGATCGTCCGGCATGGCCGAACGCTGGGCCTTGTACTCGGGGTACAGCGCATCGCGAAACGTCGGACCCTTGGCGTCAAACACACAGACGGCGTAGTCGGCGCGCACATCCTTGCGCAGCTTTTGCATCATGTTGATCATGCCGCGGATGGCGCCCGTGGCCGGGCTGGTGGGGTCGCCCGGGTTGACGCGCAGATCGGGCATGGCATGAAAGGCGCGGTACAGGTAGCTGGAACCATCCACCAGCAGCAGTGTTTTTTTGTCAGAGCTCATAGGGCCAGATTGTCGGGGATATCGGCAAACCGCTCCAGACAGGCCCGCAGGCCCTGGCGACCCATTTGGTAACACTTTAGAGACCCCATTCCCAGGCTGTGCCAGCCTTGTCAAACCTTTGCCAGCCCGCTCCCGCCAGCCTACAATGCAGGCATGAAAAACGCTTTTAGCCTCCCACTTGCCGCTGCCCTTGCAGTGCTGCCGCTGGCTGCGGCCATGGCTCAAACGCAGGCGCCTGAGCAAAAAGCGGCCGCGACGACAGAGGCGCCAGTTCGCGCGGCGCGTCCAGACCGGGCGATTCAGCGTATCCGCACCGAAGATGCCGGCTCGCGCATCGATGAGTTGCGGGTAGGCGGCGAGACTGAAAAAATCACGGTGCAACCCAAAACCAGCGTCCCTCCCTATGAGGTCAAGCCAGCAGAAGGTGCGCGGGGTAGTGCGCCGGCTGCAGCCAGCGGCGACACCAATGGCTCGCGCGTCTGGAACATGCTGAAGTTCTAAATTTTCAGTTTTTAGTTCAGGGTTCAGTTTCAGGCATGGCCGTATTTACCGAAGTCTCGTTTGACGAGGCTGCAGCGTTGTTAAACGCCTTGAATTTGGGGCAACTGCAGAGCATCAAGGGCGCGGCAGGCGGCATCGAAAACACCAACTACTTTATAGACACCACCGAAGGCCAGTACGTGCTGACGCTGTTTGAGCGCCTGACGTTTGAGCAGTTGCCGTTTTACCTGCACCTGATGAAGCATCTGGCCGCGCGTGGCATTCCCGTGCCTGACCCGGCTGCAGACGCCAAGGGAGCCATCCTGCACCGCCTGAAGGGCAAGCCGGCCGCCGTGGTCAACAAGCTGCGTGGCCACAGCGAGCTGGCCCCCACGCCCGCTCATTGCGCTGGCGTGGGCGGGATGCTGGCACGCATGCACCTGGCCGGGCTGGACTACCCCCGCAAGCAACCCAACCTGCGCGGCCTGGATTGGTGGAACGACACCGTGCCCGTGGTGCTGCCGTACCTGACTCCGACGCAGCGCAGCCTGATCCTGGGAGAGCTGGCCTACCAGAACCATATCGCTGCCGCGCCCGCCTACCGCAGCCTGCCGCGCGGCGCCATACATGCCGACCTGTTTCGCGACAACGTGATGTTCGAAGACGGCAAGCTCACCGGCTTTTTTGACTTTTACTTTGCTGGCTGCGATACCTTTTTGTTTGACATCGGTGTCTGCCTCAATGACTGGTGCATTGACCTGGCCACTGGCGCGCAGGACGCGACGCGTGCCGATGCGTTCATGGCGGCCTACCAGCGCGTGCGCCCCCTGACGGCGCAGGAACGCACCCTGCTGCCAGCCCTGCAGCGCGCCGGTGCGCTACGCTTCTGGATTTCACGGCTATGGGATTTTCATTTACCCCGCGACGCAGCCGTGCTCAAAGCGCACGACCCCAATCATTTTGAGCGGGTGCTGCGCGAGCGGCTCCTGCACCCCTACATCCTGTAACCCACCGGAAATCCGGGCCATCTGCCCGGTCTCGTCCCATGAAATTGAATATCGTTCCCGCGCGCACCGGCCTGACATGGGTCAAGCTTGGCATCACCACTTTCATAAAGCAGCCGCTGGCCATGTCGGGCCTGTTTTTCATGTTCATGGCGCTGCTCTCAGTTGCGACGCTCGTGCCCTATGTGGGCGCGGCGCTGGCGCTGGCCCTGCTGCCGGCCGCCACGCTGGGCCTGATGGCCGCCACGCAAGAAGCGGCCAAAGGAAAATTTCCAATGCCCTCGATTTTGATCAGCGCCTTCCGCGCCGGCCAGCAGCGCATGCAGGCCATGATGGTGCTGGGTGCGCTGTACGCTGCGGGTTTTCTGGCGCTGATGGGGGTGTCAGCCCTGTTCGACGGCGGGCAGTTTGCCAAGCTGTATCTCGTGGGCGGCACCATCACTGAAGAGTTGGTGCAGCAAAGCAGCTTTCAGGTGGCGATGTGGGTGGCGATGGGGCTGTACCTGCCCCTGTCACTGCTGTTCTGGCATGCGCCTGCGCTGGTGCATTGGCATGGGGTAACGCCGGTCAAGAGCCTGTTTTTCAGTTTCATGGCCTGCTACAAAAACTTTGGCGCGCTTACCGTGTTCGGCCTGGCCTGGACAGCGGTCTTCGTTTTGGCAGTCGTCATGGTTTCGCTGATTGCCAGCCTGTTAGGCAACCCCACGCTGGTCACCGTGGCCATGTTTCCGATCGCCCTGGTGATTGTGGCGATGTTTTTTACCTCGATTTACTTCACGTTTCGCGATAGTTTTGTGGCTGACGATGACGCTTCAACGGGAACAAAAAGCATGCATTACGATGCCGCCACCGATAGCTACGTCGCTGAAGACAACACTTGACGGCAAAGCATTGCGTTTCTGACTCGCGACGCCGAGCGCTTCAGCTCAAATGGGCGTGAGCTTGGCCACACTCAAGGCCAGCCACTTCACCCCATGCCGCGTGAAATTGATTTGCGCGCGTGCGTCGTCGCCGCTGCCTTCGAGCATCAGCACCTTGCCCTCGCCAAACTTGGCATGAAACACATTCATGCCGCTTTTAAGCCCATGCGTGGAGGCGTTGCGCTGCGGTGGAACGGGTGGGCTGGCAAAGCGCTCAAAGCTACCTGATGAACCGCCAGATTTTGAATAAAAAACGCTGCTAGCCCAATCACCACGGGAACCATCAGCTCCTGAATTGCTAGCGCCTCCCCAGCCGCCTGCCCCCGTGCCCAGGCCGGAAGCGAAACCCTGGTTCTTGGGCGTGATCCATTTGAGTGCCGCTTCGGGCAGCTCGTCAAAAAACCGGCTCCTGAGGTTGTAGCGCGTCTGGCCGTGCAACATGCGGGTCTGCGAATGACTGAGGTAAAGCCGCTTGCGCGCACGCGTGATGGCCACGTACATCAGGCGGCGCTCTTCCTCCAGGCCTTCATGGTCGCTCATGGCGTTTTCGTGCGGGAACAGACCCTCTTCCAGGCCCGAGATGAACACGCAGTCAAACTCCAGTCCCTTGGACGAGTGCACGGTCATGAGTTGCACGGCGTCCTGGCCGGCCTGCGCCTGGTTGTCACCGGATTCAAGGGCGGCGTGCGTGAGAAAAGCGGCCAGCGGCGACAGCGTTTCACCCGTAGCGGTGTCGGGGGCCAAAACTTCGGATGAGGGTTCACTGCCCAGCGGTGCCGACGGGTCCAGACCCTGGCTGGCGGGCGACTGGGTCAGCGGCGTGCCCAGTTCATCGACCGGCAAGGCCACGGCGTCGCGGCCAAAGCCCTCCTGGCTCACAAACGACTCGGCGGCATTGACCAGTTCGGCCAGATTCTCCAGCCGGTCCTGGCCTTCTTTTTCGGTTTTGTAGTGCTCTTCAAGCCCGCTGTGCTGCAGCACCAACTCGATGATTTCGCGCAGCGTGAGGCCCGTGGTCTGCTCGCGCATCACATCCAGTTTGGCGACAAAGGCTCCCAGATTGGCGCCGGCCTTGCCCGCCACCGCACTGACACCGTCATGCAGCGAACAGCCTGCACCCCGCGCCACATCCTGCAATTGCTCGATGCTGCGGGCGCCGATGCCGCGTGGCGGAAAGTTGATCACCCGCATGAAGCTGGTGTCGTCGTGCGGGTTCTCCAGCAGGCGCAGATAGGCCAGCGCATGCTTGATCTCGGCGCGCTCAAAAAAGCGCAGGCCGCCGTACACCCGGTACGGCACGCCAGCATTGAACAGTGCCGTCTCCATCACCCGGCTTTGCGCATTACTGCGGTACAAGAGCGCAATTTCCTTGCGCTCGGTGCCGTCACGCACCAGCTGGCGCACCTCGTCGACAAACCACTGCGCTTCGGCAAAGTCGCTGGTGGATTCGTACACCCGCACCGGCTCGCCGGGGCCAGCCTCGGTGCGCAGGTTTTTACCCAGCCGCTTGCTGTTGTGGCTGATCAGCTCATTGGCGGAATCCAGAATGTTGCCGAAGCTGCGGTAATTACGCTCGAGCTTGATCTGATGCGTGACATGGAATTCGCGCACGAAGTCGGCCATGTTGCCCACGCGTGCGCCGCGAAAGGCGTAAATGCTCTGGTCATCGTCGCCCACGGCCACCACCGAGCCACCCGGCATGGCATTGGCGCCTTGCGCCGCATCCGGGCCCTGCCCGGCGAGCATCTTGATCCAGGCGTACTGCAGCTTGTTGGTGTCCTGAAACTCGTCAATCAGGATGTGGCGAAAGCGCCGCTGGTAGTGCTCGCGCACTGGGGGGTTGTCACGCAGCAACTCATAGCTGCGCAGCATGAGCTCGCCAAAATCCACCACGCCTTCACGCTGGCACTGGTCTTCGTAAAGCGCATAGATCTCGACCTTTTTGCGGCCTTCTTCGTCGCGCACCGGCACGTCCTTGGCGCGCTGGCCGTCTTCCTTGCAGCCGGCGATAAAGCGCATCAATTGCTTGGGCGGAAAGCGCTCGTCATCAACGTTGAACTGCTTGCAAAGCCGCTTGATGGCCGACAGCTGATCTTGCGTGTCCAGTATCTGGAAGCTCTGCGGCAAGTTGGCCAGCTTGTAATGCGCGCGCAAAAAGCGGTTGCACAAGCCATGGAAGGTACCAATCCACATGCCGCGCACATTGACCGGCAGCATGGCCGACAGGCGCACCAGCATTTCCTTGGCCGCCTTGTTGGTGAAGGTCACGGCCAGAATGCCGCCAGGCGAAACCTGGCCCGTTTGCAGCAGCCAGGCGATGCGGGTGGTGAGCACGCGGGTCTTGCCGGAGCCCGCCCCCGCAAGGATCAGGGCGTGGGTGGCGGGCAAGGTCACCGCAGCCAGTTGCTCTGGATTAAGATTTTGCAAGAGGGGGGATGGCGAAATGACTTCTGAGAACATCCCTCATTGTAGAAAGCCCCGATGAAATACTTGATGTCGCCCGCTTCACCCTTGGTTTTGACGTGCTTGCTCACTGCCGTGGCATGGCTGGCTCCGCTGCGTAGCGCGCAAGCGCAGTCGTTTTGCGCCAGCGACGGCCAGCCCGGCCTGTACAGTTCATGGAGCGCTTTATCAACGCCAACTGTGACAGCTGCTGGGCCGACCCGGCCATGCCCCAACCGGTCGCCGGCCAAGTCGCCCTGGACTGGGTCGTGCCTGGCGACAGGGGCGACGATGCCCCGCTGTCCGCGGTGGCGAGCCGCGATGCGCTGGCCCGGCTGGAAACCCTGGGGAAAAGCGTTCCCGCAGAAGGCAGCAGCATGACCCACCCGGTCAAAGGGCTCAAGGGCACGACACTGCGCGTGTCGCACGGCTTGCCCTTAAACGACTACCTGGGTGCTTCCATAGAACTCAAACCCATTCCGGCAGCGGCGAAAAAGCAGCACTGGACCGCCTGGCTGGCGCTGGTGGAAACCTTGCCGGCCGGCACCGAAGGCTCTCCCACAGAGAGAAATATGGTAAGAAACGTACTACAGGCCATATGGGATGGGCATAAGCAGCTATCAAAAACAGAGCGAAATCGTTTTTTCGGAGCGCGCTCCATGAACATTGCACCAGGTGCCAACCCGAGCCGACTGCGCGTGATCGGCTGGGTGGAGGACGAAAAGAGCCAGGTGCTGGTGGCAGCACAATCGCGCTGCGATACGCCCTGAGAAGTCTAGAAATTGGCCGCTGCCTGCAACGGATATACAGGCCGCCCCATCAACACGGTGCGCCCAGGCGCCTAGAATCAGTCACCGGGCCCAAGCAATTGCGCCCGGTTTTTTGTTTGCGCATCACCCTGATGTCTTTCCAAACCGGTCCAGTCCAAGTGCCCTCCTGTTATCAACAGTTTCTGGAGAGCCTGGTTTATGGAAATTTTCGACTACGACAACATCCTGCTGCTGCCGCGCAAATGCCGCGTGGAAAGCCGTTCGGAATGTGACGCCGGTGTGACGCTGGGCGGGCGCAGCTTTCGCATCCCGGTGGTGCCGGCCAACATGAAAACGGTGGTCAACGAAGACATCTGCGCCTGGATGGCGAAAAATGGCTATTTCTACGTGATGCATCGCTTTGACCTGGACAACGTCCAGTTTGTCAAGGACATGAAAGCCCAGGGCATGTACGCATCGATTTCGCTGGGCGTGAAAAAACCTGACTACGACACGGTGGACCAATTGGCAGCCGAAGGTCTGGCGCCCGAGTACATCACGATTGACGTGGCGCATGGCCACGCAGACACGGTGCAGAAGATGATCGGCAACCTGAAGCAAAAACTGCCCACATCGTTCGTGATTGCCGGCAATGTGGGCACGCCTGAAGCGGTGATTGACCTGGAAAACTGGGGCGCCGATGCAACCAAGGTGGGCATCGGCCCCGGCAAGGTCTGCATCACCAAAATGAAGACTGGCTTTGGCACCGGCGGCTGGCAGCTCTCGGCGCTGAAGTGGTGCGCGCGCGTGGCGACCAAACCCATCATTGCCGATGGCGGCATACGCGAGCATGGTGACATTGCCAAATCAGTGCGCTTTGGCGCGACCATGGTGATGATTGGCTCCATGCTGGCCGGCCTGGAAGAAAGCCCCGGCAAAACCGTCGAGGTCGATGGCAAGCTCTTCAAGGAGTACTACGGCAGCGCCTCGGACTTCAACAAGGGCGAGTACAAACATGTCGAGGGCAAGCGCATTCTGGAGCCCGTCAAAGGCAGCCTGCAAGACACGCTGCGCGAGATGGAAGAAGACATCCAGAGCGCCATCAGCTACGCCGGTGGCAAAAAACTCATGGACATCCGCAAGGTCAACTACGTGGTTCTGGGTGGCAACAACGCGAGCGAAGATCTGCTGATGTGAGGCCTGCAGGACTGAAGGTGTCGGGAGAGTAAAGTCATCGCCAACCATGAAAGCGAGGATTCGTGCCAACTGCAGCTATTGAAATACGCCGGCAATATTCGCGTGACGAAGAAACCGCCATCATCGACGCCGTGCGGGCCGGGATGATGGCGGCACTCAAAGTGCCGCACTGGACCATGCTTGTCCGCCTTTTCGTCCACGAGCCGCACCGCTTTGCGGGGCCTCAGGACAAGGGCGAGCGGTACACGCTGGTCAGCATTGACTGCTTCATCGGACGCTCTGCCGAGACCAAACGCGCGCTCTATCAGGCGATCGTGCAGAACCTCGGACTGTGCGGCATTCCCGCCGACCACCTCAAAGTACTGGTGCGCGAAGCGCCGCGCGAGAACTGGGCGATTCGTGGCGGCCTGCCGGCGTCGGACGTCGAACTTGAGTACGACGTGAATATCTAGGCCGTGGACTGCAGCAGTTCCAGCGCCAGCCCATGCAGGCGGTGTTTCGGCTCGGCTAAGGCTTCCAGCATACTGAAGTGGTTAAGCCCAAAAAGCGATTCGCAGACGGGTACGGTCTCAAAGCCCCAAGCTTGCCGGATCAACAAGTTCTGGCGCAAGAACTCGGCGCTTTCGTCTGCACCCACCACGCTGTAGAGCGTGCCCAGGCTCGGGCGCGGCAACAAGGCCGGACTGGCTTGCTGCACCTGCTCCGGCGTCAACCTCAAGTCGGAGAGAAACGGCGTGCGACGGATCGGTTCCAGATCGTACAAGCCTGAAATGGAGAGCGCGTTCCTGATCAGGTATGGCGGCAGATCAGGCGCATAGTCTTTCCAGCCACAGGTCAGCAGCAGGGCCGCCAGATGCCCACCAGCGGAGTGTCCGGCGACCGTGATGCGTTGCGGGTCACCTCCGTATTCGACGATGTGGCGCCAGGTCCACGCCAGTGCCTCGACCATTTGCAGGGCAATTTGAGGAATGGTCGCCGCCGGGCACAAGGTGTAGTTGGGCACCACCACACAAGCACCGGCCTGCGTCAATGCAGGCGCTATGAAGGAGTGATCGGCCTTGTCCAGCGCACGCCAGTAGCCGCCGTGGATGAACACCAGCACCGGGGCACCCGACTGAACCCGGGCACCACCACTGGCGCTGAATCCGCTTGCCGGAAAGACATCCAGAGTCTCACCGGAGCTGTTGCCGTAGGGAAGGTCCAACTGACAGGGCAGCCGCTTGCGCGCGCTCTGGGAGTCTTCAGCCCAGCGCGTGAAGTGGGCGGCATACCCCGGCACCAGGGCGCGGTTGTTGTACATACTGTCCAGCCATTGGGGGTCCCAAGCTGCTGTGGCGCTGTTCATGGAGTCCTCTTTCAAATTTTGATGCTGACCTGCATCTTGGCACAGCTTTCCTCCGCCCTCCCCGGCGTGGGCGCGGCCTGTTCGGGCTCCCCTTTTACATTCAGGCCACCACACCCATGCCCTGCTCAAGACAACTGTCCAGAATCCATAATGCCCAGTTTCGCGCAGTTGCAAGCTGCCTGACAGATCAGCGGACTCAGTAGCCCAGCATATTGCCGCGCACATGGACCAGGTGCGCGGTACAAAGCGCTTTGGCCCGAACGGCATCGCGGTATTTCAGCGCCGCCACCAGCGCGCGGTGCTCCTGCTGGTACTCCAGCCGCCGCTCTGGCGTGGCACTGCCGCGCTTGAGCATGCCCCACTCGGCTTCGGAGCGTGCGTGGTTCATCAGCCGGAAAACACTGGCGATAAAGGCGTTGTGGGCAGCGTCGGCAATGACTTCGTGCAGCAAGCTGTCCCAGCGCTCGAAGTCTTCCAGGGTAATAGCCGCTTCGGCTTTGCTGCAGCACTCTTCCATGCGCGCGAAATCGGCGGAATTTGCGTTGCCGATCACCATGTCGATGATGGCCGGCTCCAGCACCAGGCGCGCACTCATCAGCTCGGCCGGACTGATAGCGCTCATTGTGCCGGTATCGGGCATGCTGCCCAGCACCTCGGCAATGCGTTCACTCACATAGGTGCCGCTGCCGACAGTCTGCGTGATCAGCCCACGCTCTTTCAGACCCGCCAGCACACGCCGCACGGTGGACCGGCTCAGGCCACTCTCGGCGCTGAAATCACGCTCGGTCGGAATCCGGTGACCGGAACGCCATTTGCGCGACTTCAGATTGTCGAGGATGGTTTCTTCCAAAGCCGCAGCGCTGTCCATAAAGTTCATGAGAAAAGAGCCGGAGTGAAGCCTGCACCATGATACCCATTTACTTGAGTTTGCTTTCTATTTTCCATATTTGGGCCGAATTGGTTTAACACACTCAGGGATTCAACCATAAGACACGTTAGGTGTTTTCCAGAAACAACCGACTATCTTTGCTTTCTTGGTTGACTATTGGTATTATTTGGGTGAAATTGCTTGGGGCCCCTGGGAAGCTCTGAACGCTACGGCACCCAGGCAACGGACAAACCCATATCTCAACGACAAGGAGACTCATTTGCGTATTGCAACTTATCAATGGAACGGACAACGGCATGTAGGGGTCGTTGCTGAAGACGGCCAATCCCTGACTCCCTTGAACCTCGAACCGGGACAGGCACGCACAGGCGCGCTGGCGGTGATTGAACTGGGCGGCGACCTGAAGCAGCTGTCACGGCGCTACGGACAACCCCTGCTAATCCGTGATGTGAAGCTGGAAGCGCCGCTACCGGTACCGCGGCGCAATATCTTTTGCGTGGGCCGCAACTACCACGCTCATGCCAAAGAGCTGTCAGCGTCGGTTTTCAAAAACAACAACGCCAACCCCGAAGCATGGCCCATCATTTTCACCAAGGTGCCTGAATGCGTGGTGGGCCCGACTGCCGACGTGATGCTGCCGACGGGGATCTCGGAGCAGATTGACTATGAGTCCGAACTTGCCGTGGTAATCGGCACCGGTGGCCGCAACATCTCGCGCGCCAATGCGCTAAAGCATGTGTTTGGCTACACCATCGTCAATGACGTGACCGCACGCGACGTGCAAATGCGGCACCAGCAATGGGACCTGGGCAAGTCCTTCGATACCTTTTGCCCGATGGGGCCGTGGATAGTGACGGCTGACGAACTCGACGGCAACCGGACACGCGTGCGCGGCTGGGTCAACGGCGAGTTGCGACAGGACGCGCAAACCACCGACCTGATCTTTGACATCCCGACGCTGATCGAAACCTGCTCGCGCGGCATCACGCTGTATCCCGGTGATGTGATTGCCACGGGTTCACCGGCCGGCGTGGGTATGGGCATGAATCCGCCGCAGTACCTGAAATCTGGTGACGTCGTACGCATCGAGATCGACGGCATTGGCGTGATTGAAAACCGTTTTATGTGAGCCCTGTCGGGCATGAACAAAAGGCGCCGTGGGGGTGCCATTAAGAGGAGACTTTGATGAGTGATGTGAAGTGGACGGGCGGTGTGGAGCACTGGGCCCACAAAGGGAATATCAAACTTTTTCTCTGGGAGAAAAAGGCCTCTCCCAAAGTAGCGCATGCGGGTACCCTCTTTTTTGTGCATGGCTCGTCCATGGCCTCGCAACCCACGTTTGACCTGCATGTGCCCGGCCGGCCTTATTCGTCCGCAATGGACTGGTTTGCAGAGCACGGCTTTGACACCTGGACCATGGACAACGAAGGTTATGGCCGCTCCGACAAGCACCGGGACATCAACTTCGACATCAGCAATGGTGCCGATGACCTGGCCGCAGGCAGCGAGTACATCCTGAAAAAATCCGGCGCCAAGTCACTGCTGGTGTATGGCATTTCGTCGGGTGCGCTGAAGGCGGCGCTGTTCACCGAGCGGCATCCAGAGCGCGTGGCCAAACTGGCACTCGATGCCTTTGTATGGACCGGCGAAGGCAGCCACACGCTGGAGCAGCGCAAGAAAAAACTGCCGGAGTTTCTGGCCAAAAACCGCCGTCCTATCGACCGCGCGTTCGTCCACAGCATTTTCCAGCGCGACCATCCCGGTACTGCCGACGAGAACACCGTCAACGCGTTTGCCGATGCCATCCTGACACTGGATGATTCGATGCCCACGGGAACCTATGTCGATATGTGCTCAAAACTGCCGCTGCTGAATCCTCAAAAAATCCCGGTGCCCTCCCTCATTTTGCGGGGTGAGTACGACGGCATTGCAGGCCTGGACGACCTGATCAATTTCTTCAAGCTGCTACCCAACATGAACAAGCAGTTCAGCGTGATGGCGGGCATCTCGCACGCCAGCTTCCAGCAGAAGAACTACATGATGGTCTACCAGATACTGCACAGTTTCTTCACCATGCCAGAGCCAGCTTACAAGGGGTAACACCATGAAAACCATTGCCAAGTCACTGTTGCTGGGGCCGCTGCTTGCGGTAACGCTGTCAACAGGGTTTGCCCAGACTTATCCAAGCAAACCGATCAAGCTGATTGTTCCGTTTGCGCCGGGTGGCTTTACCGATGTGGTAGCGCGCATCCTGGGACAAAAGCTCTCTACCGCCATGGGGCAGCAATTTGTGATTGAAAACAAGGCCGGTGCGGGCTCCATCATCGGCACTGATTTTGTGGCCAAGTCGGCGCCAGACGGCTATACACTGGTAATGGTTTCCACCACGCATGTGATCAGCCCCTGGATCTACAAAAGCTTGCCTTACGATCCGATTAAGAGCTTTACGGTGATCTCCAAACTGGTCGACTCACCGTATGTGCTGCTGGTCAACCCCAAGGTGCCCGCGCGCAATGTGAAGGAATTCATTGCCTTGGCCAAGGCCGCGCCCGATACCATTCACTATGCCTCATCGGGCAACGGCAGTTCGCAGCACCTGATGGGCGGGCTCTTTGTTTCCATGACGGGAGCCAAGCTCGCGCATGTGCCCTACAAGGGCAGTGCCGGTGCGACTACCGATCTGGTAGGCGGTGTAGTGGAGAGCAGTTTTGCAGGTGTTCCCAATGCGCTGTCGATGGTGCCGCAGGGCCGACTAAGGGCGCTGGCAGTGACGACGGCCAAACGCATCCCGCAGTTGCCTGACGTTCCCACCATGCAGGAAGCCGGTGTACCGGGCTATGTAGCGTCGGTCTGGCTGGCCCTGCTGGCTCCGGCAGGCACGCCCCGTGACATCGTCAACAAGCTGAACGCTGAAATCCGCAAGGCGATGGATTCTCCGGACACGAAGAAAGCCCTGTATAACGCGGGCGTCGAAGTCTCACCCTCCAGCCCCGAGGCCATGTCGGAGTATATGGTGCAGGAGATGGAGCGCTGGGGCAAAGTCGTCAAGGAAACCGGCATCAAGATCGAATAAGCATTTTTGCCCGTTCCACGAAAAAGGTCGCTGCAAACCTTGCGGTTTGCAACGACCTTTTAGCGCTGGGGCTGATCAAAAATGATCAGCCACCATCAGTCACGTACGGGCTTGGAAAACTTGCCAGCCTTTTTTGCTGCATCGCGCGGCACAAACACCTTGCCAGCTGGTTTGGCGAAACCGGGTTTACGGTTTGCAAAATCAGGACGAGGTGCGAAGCCTTCGTTGCGGGCGTCAAAGTTACGGTCTTCACGCGGCGCAAAGCTGTTGCTGTTGCTGTTGCCGCCGCCAAATCCGCGGTCGTCCTGACGGCGTGGGCCGCGGTCGTTGAAGCTGGTGCGGTCCGCATAAGCATTGCCCTGAGGCGCTGCTGGCCGGCCCTGGAAGGAGCCACCACGGTCATCACGGTTGCCGCCGAAGCCGCCACCCGAACCGCCGCCTGCTGGCTTGCGGCCAGCAAAGCCGCCGCCGCCAAAATTGCGACCACCACGGTCAGGACCGTTGCCAAAATTACCGCGTGGACGCTCGGAGGTTGGCGCAAAACGCTGCTGCGGCTCCAGACCGGCGATCACGCTGGGCTTGAGGTTTTGCTGCGTGTAGTGCTCAATATCCTGAATCTTGCGGCGGTCGCGGAATTCGGCAATCGTGATCGCCTGACCTTGTCGGCCGGCACGGCCGGTACGGCCAATGCGGTGCACATAGTCTTCAGCTTTCATCGGCAGGCCGTAGTTGATCACGTGGGTGATGGTCGGCACATCCAGGCCGCGGGCGGCCACATCGGTGGCCACCAGAACCTGCACGCGGCCGTCACGGAAAGCCATCAAACGGCGGTTGCGCAGACCCTGGCCCAAAGCGCCATGCAGCGCCACGGCGCTAAAGCCTTCTTGCACCAGATCATTGGCCAGGCCATCACATTCAACCTGCGTGCAGGCAAACACGAGGGCCTGGTTGATGGTGGTGTCGCGCAGCCAGTGGTCCAGCAGCTTGCGCTTGTGCGTCATGTTGTCGGCCCACAGCAGGGATTGCGTGATCGAAGCGTGTTTTTCATGCGGAGAGTCAATCTCCACGCGCTGCGGCTGCCGCATCACGCGGGTAGCCAGCTGCATGATGCGCGGCGCAAAGGTGGCGCTGAACATCATGGTCTGCTTGCGCTCAATGGTCAGCTGGTTGACCTCGGTCAGGTCGTCGGCAAAGCCGAGGTCCAGCATACGGTCAGCTTCGTCAACCACCAGGAATTGCACCTTGTCGAGCTTGATCTGCATGCTGCGCTGAAGGTCCAGCAGACGGCCGGGCGTGGCCACCACCAGGTCAGCATTTTGCAGCTTGGCAATTTGCAACTGGTAAGGAATACCGCCCACCACATTGGCAATGCGCAAGCCGCGGCAATGACGAACCAGATCAATCGCGTCCGCGCAGACTTGCTGGGCCAGCTCGCGTGTCGGGCAGAGAATCAGCGCGCCGGGCGTGGCGGCTTTGAAATTGCGGGCGTTGGTCGGGTCTTTGCGCTTGGGTTTTTTCAGAGGCGCTTCGCCTCTGGCGATGGCTTCCGCGCTAAGGCGTTCAAATTCAGCGCGTTCATGGCGCTCGGCTTCAACTTGCTGCATGAGCAGGGTGTGCAGCACGGGCAGCAGGAAGGCTGCAGTTTTGCCACTACCGGTCTGGCTGGAGACCAGTAGATCGGTGAATTTTTCTGCCTTTGGGTCGGCATCCAGCGCCTGCATGGCTTTGGGTATGGTCGCCAGCTGCACCGCGGTGGGCTGGGTAAATCCCATGTCGGCCACGGCTTGCAGCAGTTCCCTGGCCAGGCCCAGCTTCACGAAGCCGTTGGGCTCGGGCGCAATGGCTTCCAGCGAGGTTTCTGCATCAACAGGCGCGTCGGAAAAGTCCGGAATCACGTTGATTTCGATATCGGAAATGGTGTCGGTAATGGCTTCGGACAAAAAGTCGCCACGAGCCTCAAAAGAGTCAGTCATGTTTTTTCTCACTAATCACCTGCGCACGACGCTTTTGACAGGTAGCCAAAAAAGTAAAAGTGCAGCAGGAAACTTCACCTCCCGCGATGCAGAAGGCTTCGTTCATGGTTAATAAAACATCAACCATCAAACGAATATTTCGGTCCAGGCGACTCCGGTAAACCGGTGCCTGAAGCGGTGACTCTGTTAGTAGAGTCCAAAAGTGTGAGGTAGATGTACAAATGCAGCACACCCTGTGCAACTGCAAGCCCGTGATTATGCCACGGTTTGCGGGTTTCTACCAATTCCCCGGTTTTCCAAAGGTTATGGAGCCACGTTGCGGCGAGCCGTTCCGTGACTGACCTGCTATTATTTCAGGAGCTTCTTGTGCCCGCGCTTATTGGGCTAGAGGCCTAATTTATCTAAAATTCCTGAGACTCACTTCAAAAAGTGTTCCCGGTAGTGTTCAAGTTCGTCAATTGATTCATTCACGTCAGCCAGGGCGGTATGCTTTTGGCGCTTCTTGAAAGCGCTGTAAACCTCGGGCCGCCAGCGTTTGGCCAGTTCCTTGAAGGTGCTGACATCGACATTGCGGTAGTGAAAAAATGCTTCAAGTTTGGGCATGTACTTGACCAGAAAGCGCCGGTCCTGGCTGATGGTATTGCCGCACATCGGCGACGTGCCTTTAGGCAGGTACTGCGCGAGAAAGACCAGCAACTGCTTTTCGGCTTCTTCTTCAGTTAACGTGCTGGCCTTGACCTTGTCGATCAGGCCGCTGCGGCTGTGGGTGCCCTTGTTCCACTTGTCCATCTGCCCCAGGAGCTCGTCGGACTGGTGGATGGCCAGTACCGGGCCTTCGATACGCGGCGTGAGTTGCGGGCCGGTGACGATCACGGCGATTTCGATCAGGCGTTCCTTTTCCGGGTCGAGACCGGTCATTTCGCAGTCCAGCCAGACAAGGTTCTGGTCTGATTTTTTGAGAGTGAATTCAATTTCAGGCATCTTGCGATTCTCGCTGATGACCTAAACTCCTGATGATGTCCCGCTATTCACTTGTCTTTACCCTGCTGTTTTCAGCCATTTTGGTGCTGGGATTGCTCACGAAGTTCTACCTGGCTTCACGGCAAATACGCCATGTGGCGGGCCACCGCAACAGCGTACCCACTGCGTTTGCAGCCAGAATCTCCCTCCAGGCGCACCAAAAAGCAGCCGACTACACCGTGGCCAAAGCGCGCTTTGGCCTGCTGGAAACGGCTTTCGCTGCAGCCCTGCTGCTGGGCTGGACGCTTCTGGGCGGCATGGATGCGCTGAACCAGGCGCTGATCCATTCGGGACTGGCCGCTCACGGCAGTCTGGTGCCGCAGCTGGCATTGCTGGCGGCGTTCGGCGTCATTAGCGGCCTGCTGGACCTGCCCTTCTCCCTGTACAGCACCTTCAGAATTGAAGAGCGCTTCGGCTTCAACAAAATGACGTTCCGGCTCTGGCTGGCCGACCTCGCGAAGTCCGCGCTGGTGGGCCTCGCAATCGGCCTGCCGATCGTGGCCCTGATCCTGTGGCTGATGGGTAGCGCAGGCAGTTTTTGGTGGCTCTGGGCTTGGGGCACATGGATGGGTTTTAACCTCCTGGTGCTGGTACTCTTTCCCACCGTGATTGCGCCGTTGTTCAACAAATTCAAGCCGCTGGAAGATGAAGCTCTGAAGGCGCGGGTGACGGCCCTGATGCAGCGTTGCGGCTTTGCGGCCAAAGGCCTGTTTGTGATGGATGGCAGCAAGCGCTCGGCGCACGCCAACGCCTATTTCACCGGTTTTGGCGCGGCCAAGCGCGTGGTGTTTTACGACACCTTGCTCAAGCAACTGAGCCCCGGTGAGGTTGACGCCGTGCTGGCGCATGAGCTGGGCCATTTCAAGCACAAACACATCCTCAAACGCATCATTTCGATGTTTGCCATGAGCCTGGCTGGCTTTGCGCTACTGGGCTGGCTGTCATCACAAGCTTGGTTTTATACCGGGATGGGTGTCAAGCCCAACCTTTCAGAGGCCAACGACGCGCTGGCCTTGCTGTTGTTCTTGTTGGTGGTGCCACTCTTCAGCTTTTTTATCTCACCGGTGTTTGCTCGGTTCTCGCGCAAGCATGAATTTGAGGCCGACGCCTACGCCGTATCACAAACGAACGGCAAGGATTTGCAAAGCGCACTGCTCAAGCTGTACCAGGACAATGCCAGCACGCTCACGCCCGACCCGGTGTTTGTGAAGTTTTACTATTCCCACCCACCCGCCGCCGAACGCTTGGGACGCATGGCCCATGCTGTCGAAAGCGCAGTGCCATGAGCCATCCCATTCATCAAAACCGCCGGTCCCTGAGCGCTACGGAAATTGTCACGCAACTGAGCAAGCTCAACGGCGAGCAGGCACTGGGCTGGCGCCTGATCGACGGCGCGCTGGAAAAAACCTTCACCTTCAAAAACTACCACGAGACCATTGGTTTCGTGAATGCAGTGGCTTTCATAGCCAATGCCGAAAACCATCACCCGGATCTGGCGGTGAGCTACAACCAATGCACGGTTCGCTTCAACACGCACGATGTGAAGGGCATTTCAGTCAGTGACTTTTTCTGCGCGTCCAAGGTTGACGCCTTGCTGGTTTGAGCAAACTGGCCCAACAGGCACGCTCGGGCGCTGCGCCGGTGTTGGGCACCCAGCCTGGCCTGGTGGTGGCCAGTTTTGGCCGCCATGTTCTGGTTGAAACGGAAACCGGCCAGCGCGTGATCTGCCACCCGCGTGGCAAGAAAAACCAGGCCGTGGTCGGCGACCGCGTGCGGTGGCTGCCTTCGCAGGATGAAGGCACTCTCGAAAAAATAGAGGAGCGCAGCAACCTGTTTTACCGGCAGGACGAGATGCGCACCAAGTCGTTTGCCGCCAATCTAGACCAAGTCCTCATCCTGATCGCCGCAGAGCCAGAGTTCTCGGAAAGCCAGTTGACACGGGCCCTGATTGCCGCTGAAGCAGAACGCATTACCCCCATCATTGCGCTAAATAAGAGCGACCTGACCGAGCCGTTTGGGCGCGCCTGGACCAAGCTGGCGCCCTACCGGACCATGGGCTACAAAATGCTGCCGCTTGCGATCAAGCCAAAAACCGCCACAGCCCTTCCCGACGAGGCACAGACCTCCGAGCTGCTGGACCTGATGCGGGGAAAAAAGACACTGGTACTGGGCCCTTCAGGGACCGGAAAAAGCAGCCTGACCAATCTGCTGGTGCCCCATGCGCGGGTGCTGACGGCCGAGATATCCCAAGCCCTGAACTCGGGCAAGCACACTACCACCAGCACGACGCTGTACTGGGTGGACGATGCGAGGACCACCGCACTGATCGACTCGCCAGGCTTCCAGGAATTTGGCCTGAACCACATTGAGCCTATGCAGCTGGCCAACTACATGCCCGACTTCAAGGCCCATGCGCAGGACTGCAAGTTCTACAACTGCACGCACTTGCATGAGCCAGGCTGCGGTGTGATTTCAGAGGTTAAATCGACTGCTAGCCCAAGCAGCATAAGCGCAAGCCGCTATCGTTTGTATAGCGAGCTGTTTGCCGAGCTGTCGCAGACCCGGTACTGAAAACCATCGGAAGTACGGGAAAGCACGTGGTGAAGCGCTGAGGCGCAGGCCAGCCACCTGGGAATGCTCAGCCCAGCAAGCGCGCCAAGGTCAACAGTGCAAGCAGCACCATCCAGAGCACCACGGAACGCCACACCAGCCCCACAACGCTGCGCAAGTGCGCCACTTCAGGCTCGCGGCCTGGGGTGGACACTGTGACGGTGCCGTCCTCAGCATCCAGCCCACCGGCCTCAAACCCCGGCGATGCATCGGGTGCCAATGCGGCCTTGAGCGCTTCACCGCCGAGCCGCACATTTACCGCCCCGGAGGTGGCCGCAAGAATGATGCCGTCGTTGCGGTTTTCGGCGGCGGCGGGTGCATTAGCCGGGAAGCGCTGGTTGTAGTTGCGCCAGGCATCAATGGCATCTTCAAAGCTTCCCACGACCGCAAACCCCAGCGACGTGACGCGGGCGGGCACAAAGTCGATGGCACCCCAGGCACGGGTGGCGACCAGTTGCAGTGCCGGGCTGGCGCCTTCTCCGGGGGATTTGCTTGTGTGGCCCCAGTAACGCGAGACAAATTCGCTCATGCGGTACAGCACCGCGCCCGCAGGTCCCAGACCCAGCGCAGCGAGCACTGAAAACCAGCCCAGCACACCAAACACATGGCGATGGGCAGCAAGCACCGAGTATTCAATCACGTGGCGGACGATTTCACTGCGCGGCAATTCACTCGCATCCACTTGGCGCCACTGCGCCAGCAGCTCACGTGCCGTGGCTTCATCGCCGTCGTCCAGCGCGTCGCGTATGTCGGTGAAGTAATGGCTGAACTGCCGAAAACCCAGCGTGATATACAAAATTGCCACGCTCCACGCAAAAGCCAGCAACACACTCACACGCCACAGTAGCCAGTGAATCAGCAGCGTGACCAGCGCAGGAACCAGCACTGCCACCGTCCACGCCAACCATCCGTGGTGGGGCTTACCGGCATCCAGGTTGCGATTGACCCAACGTGCCCACCTCCGAAAACCGGCATGAACCCAGTTGCCGCGGGCCAGTGGCCGGGCCTGTTCGATGATGAGTGCAAACAAAACAGCAAAAAAGCTCATGCCGAATCATAACGGTCTCTCGCACTTCCTGAGGCTTTACGTCCACACCCAGGCTTTGTCGCCCACCCTGCCACCCGCACGGCCAACAAACCTCTGCACAGGCTCCTTAAGCGCTCAGGAATCGGTAGAGGTTGCGCAGCATGCCGGCGGTTGCTCCCCAGATGTAGCGCTCTCTGGCTTCGCTGCTGTCAGTCTCAGCCATAGGATCGGTGTAAGGCATGGAGAGCCACTGGCGTATCCCGCCGTCGAATTCGATCTCGTGGCGGCGGTGATGGGCGGGATTCATCAAATACCAGAGTGGCACTTCAAATACATCCGCCACCTCCCCCGGGTTGGGCTGCAGCACGAACCCAGGTTTCACCAGTGCGACCACCGGTGTGATGATGAAGGCCGTACCCGTGACATAGGTCGGCAAGGTGCCCAGCACCTCCACATGACCCCGCGGCAAGCCGATTTCTTCCCGCGCTTCCCGCAAGGCCGTGTCAACCGCATCCTGATCGGACTCGTCGGTGCGGCCGCCGGGCAAGGCGATCTGTCCCGAATGGGTAGAAAGGTTGGTGGTCCGCTCGGTCAGCAACAGGGTGAGCTCGTTGCGCATCACCAGGGGCAGCAGCACCGCCGCAGGAGCCGGCTCCCGATCGGCAAATTTCTTTTCCACGCTGTGCTCGGGCGTCCAGACCGGTGGATGCCTAAAGCGCTCGCGCATGGCCTGCGGCGTAAGGCGCTCCAGCGCTACGCCCGCAAGGTGGTCATCGATCCCCAGCACCGGAATGCTGCGAGGATCAAATTTTGGCAATGGCTTGGTGAAGGTCATACGTGTCACAGCTTAGTACCGCAACTCAGAAATAAAGAAACATGAAAACCCGTCTTTTCCCGTCTGGCGTTGTTGTCGTAGCTGGGGCTATGTCGCCTCCTCTCGCCTAGCCAGACAGAAAAATCCATCGGTTTCATTGTGTTCCTCTATCTCCAAGTTAGGGTACCAGCAGGCAAGAAAAAGCCGCCCGGAAGAGCGGCTTTTCGAGGGCGTAAACTGCTTTTATGCAGCTTTGGCGCCCAGCTTTTCCTTGATACGCGCCGACTTGCCGCTGCGGCTGCGCAAATAGTACAGCTTGGCACGGCGTACATCACCGCGACGCTTGACTTCGATCTTGGCGATCAGCGGGCTGTAGAGCTGGAAGGTACGCTCAACGCCTTCGCCATTGGAGATTTTGCGGACGATGAAGCTTGAATTGAGGCCGCGGTTGCGCTTGGCAATCACCACGCCTTCAAAAGCCTGCATACGCTTGCGGGTACCTTCAACCACGTTCACGCTCACGATGACGGTGTCGCCAGGTGCGTAAACAGGAATGGTTTTGTTCAAGCGAGCAATTTCTTCCTGCTCAAGGGTTTCGATCAGATTCATGGTTTTTCCAACTAACTTTTTCGTTCATTCACGCGCTACGCTAAAGACCGCAAATCCATGGTTTCATCAGAAGATGGACAGATGGTTGCAGTGGCCGCCAGAGGATCGAAAAGTTTTTAATTATAGCAATTTACGAATCCTTCTCCGGATTTTCGATCAAATCGGCAAGGAAGGCCTCGTCGCTTGCGCTCAAATGACCGGCCACTCGCGCTTGTTGCACCAACTCCGGGCGTTGTTGCTGGCTCAAGGCCAGCCGCTGTTCACGACGCCAGCGCTCGATGTGAGCGTGGTTGCCAGACAACAAGGTTTTTGGCACAGGCTGGCCGCGCCAAACTTCCGGCCGGGTGTAATGAGGGCAATCCAGCAGCCCATCAAGCGCCGGATTGAAGCTGTCCATCTGGTGGCTGCCTTCGTCGTTCAAAACCCCGGGCTGCAGTCGGGCCACGGCGTCCAGCAGCGCCATCGCGGCAATTTCTCCGCCCGACAGCACGAAATCGCCCAAGCTGATCTGGCGGTCGACATAGGTTTCTATGAAACGCTGGTCAAGACCCTCATAGCGGCCACAAATCAGCACCGCGCCGCTGCTGGCTGACCAGCGTTCTACGCTGGCGTGGTTCAGGACCTGGCCCACGGGGGAAAAAAGGACGGTGGGCACAACTGCGGCACCGCTAGCGGCGCGCTCGGCCCGCACATTTTCGAGGCACCGCGTGAGCGGTTCGGTCATCATCACCATGCCGGGACCGCCGCCAAATGGCCGGTCGTCCACGCGACGGTAATTGCCCTCGGCGAAGTCGCGAGGGTTCCAGAGCCTGACCTCGACAAGGCCCGCTTCGTAGGCACGACGGGTTACGCCACTGACAAGAAACGGCGCAAAAAGCTCGGGAAACAGGGTAATGACATCAAAGCGCATGGAAGGGCTATTTTGCGCGTCTGGGTTACGGCGCGGAATAGGTCAGGGCAATCTGCCCTGCTACAGCCTCTGAGACATCAATAGTCGGGTTGCCAGTCAACGGTGATGCGTTTGCCAGCGATATCCACCGCATCCACGTAGGCCGCGACAAAAGGAATCATGCGTTCGGCTACGGTGGCTTTTGTGCTTATGCCATCTTCCTGGCTGGTCGTGTATTCAACGCACAGCACCGAGTGCGGGCCGGTGGCCATCAGGTCGCGTACAAGCCCCAAGGCCACGCCTTCGCGGTTGACCACGTTCAAGCCGATCAGGTCGACCCAATAATACTCGTCTTTGGAAGCGGCTGGGAAACTGCTGCGCGGCAGAAAAATCCGGGCACCACGCAATGCCTCAGCGGCATTGCGCTCGTCGACACCGCTGAATTTGGCGACCACCGAACCGGAATGGGTTTTGACCTCGTCCACGCCAAGGGAAACCGTGCCGGAAAATGCAGTGAAGCCCGGTCGAAATTTGGCGTCAGGTACCTGTAAAAACCAGGATTTGGCCGAGAAGAGTGCTTCTGGATCGGCGCTATGCGACAAGACTTTCACCCAGCCTTTCAAACCCCACGCATCCAGAATGCGCCCGACTTCAATGGCATCGTCCGGAAGGCTTGAAGGAGTCAAACCCGCGGGCGGCTGAAGGCCGGGCAGCATCAAAACTTCTAAAAATCAGGCGGCCTTGGCGGCGCCCTGCTTGACCAGACGCTCAACGGTGGGGGACGCTTGGGCACCAACACCGATCCAGTGCGTCAAACGGTCTTGCGCAATGCGCAGGCCTTCTTCGCCACCTTTGGCAATCGGGTTGTAAAAACCGATGCGCTCGATGAAACGGCCATCGCGGCGAACGCGTTTGTCAGCCACAACAATATTGAAAAATGGACGGTGCTTAGAACCGCCGCGTGAAAGTCGAATGACGACCATGATTTATCCTTCGGGTGGTGGGGTAAAAACACCCCAAATATTCCTGCAGCGCTTGAGACACACGACATGGCACCCGGCCAGCGAAATGCTGCAAAGCCCAATAGTATAACCTGCCGTACGACACTATCGCGTTTTGCCAAAAATCAATTAAACCCGCCACCCTCCACTCACGAATCTAACCTTGAATTGTTGACCAACATGCCTCTCATACGACCCAGCCGCGACGAAGACATTCCCGCCATCACCGCCATCTACGCACATCACGTGCTTCATGGTACGGGCACTTTTGAAACCGAGCCCCCAAACGTGGCCGACATGGCCATGCGCCGGGCCGATGTCCTGTCCAAGGGCCTGCCCTACCTGGTCGCCGAGCAGGGCAGAAAGATTGCCGGGTTTGCCTACGGCAATTGGTTCAAGCCCCGTCCGGCTTACCGGTATTCAGTGGAGGACTCGATTTACCTGGCCCCGGATCTGCACCGCAAGGGTCTTGGCCGTGCCCTGCTGGCCGAACTGCTGGCACGCTGTGAGGCCGTGGGCATTCGCAAAGTGATGGCCATCGTGGGCGATTCGACCAATGCAGGGTCCGTCGGTGTTCATCGGGCGGTGGGCTTCACGCAGGTCGGAACCATCAATTCCTGCGGCTGGAAATTCGGCGCGTGGCGTGACATCGTCATCATGGAAAAAACCCTCGGGCTGGGCGACACTCAGCCACCACTCGATCTGCCCACCCCATAATCCCTGTATGCATCCACGCACCGTAAAAAACAAAACGGCGGCCGCCTGGCTGGCCCTCATCGGCGGTCAGTTGGGGCTGCACCGCCTGTACCTTTTTGGCTTGAGTGACCTGTGGGCGTGGATGCACCCCATCGCCGCCGCTCTGGGCTGGTGGGGCGTTGAACGCGTACGGCTTTACGGGCAGGACGACCACCTGGCCTGGGTACTGATTCCGATGCTGGGTTTTACGCTGGCTGGAACCGCACTGACCGCTATTTACTACGGCTTGATGTCGCCTGAAAAATGGAATGCACAGCACAATCCCGGCGCCCCCGACGCAGTAGCCGGCCACACCAACTGGCTCACCATAGGTGCGGCCGTGTTTGCCTTGCTGTTTGGGACCATTTCATTGATGTCCAGCATTGTTTTCAGCTTCCAGCGCTACTTCGAATACCAGGTCGAAGAAGCCCGGAAAATCAGCCAGTAAATATAGCCCCCACGCTTGTCGCTTCGCGTACTGCGCTGCCCCCCGAGGGGGCTGTGCTTGCTTGGGGCTGCCCTGCGCGGCGCACTTCGGCCCCCACGCTTGTCGCTTCGCGTACTGCGCTGCCCCCCGAGGGGGCTGTGCTTGCTTGGGGCTGCCCTGCCGAAAATTGCAGTGCCTTTGCAGGCTGTGACTTAAAAAATCTGCAGGCTGACCCAATAGGCAATCGCCGCCACGAAGGCGGAGGCGGGAATGGTAAAAATCCAGGCCCAAACAATCCTGCCGGCTACGCCCCAGCGCACGGCTGAGGCCCGCCGCGTGGAGCCCACGCCCACAATGGCGCCCGTGATGGTGTGTGTTGTGGACACTGGAATGCCCAGCGCGGTCGCCAGAAACAGCGTCAACGCGCCACCGGTTTCAGCGCAAAAACCGCCCACGGGCTTGAGCTTGGTAATTTTCTGGCCCATGGTTTTCACAATGCGCCAGCCGCCAAACATGGTGCCCGCCGCAATGGCGAGGTAGCAGCTCACAATCGTCCAGGTGGGTGGCGAAGCGTCGCTGGACGAGACATAGCCGGTCGCGATCAGCAACATCCAGATAAGGCCGATGGTTTTCTGCGAATCGTTGCCGCCGTGGCCCAAACTGTAAGCCCCTGCAGATACGAGCTGAAGGCGACGGAACCAGCGATCAACCTTCGAAGGTGTTGCGCGGCGGCCGACCCACGACACCAGCACCATCATCAGGGAGCCCAGCACAAAACCCAGCAGGGGTGATATAAAAATAAAAGCCACCGTCTTCAGAATGCCTCCCGACATCAGCGCTTGGGCGCCGGCCTTGGCAATCACTGCGCCCGCAATGCCGCCTATCAGCGCGTGCGACGAACTGCTGGGAATGCCGTAAATCCAGGTCGCCAGGTTCCAGGCGATGGCACCCATCAGCGCGCCAAACACCACGTGCGTATCAACCACGCCAGGCTGGACAATGCCCTTGCCCACAGTGGCCGCCACACTGAGATGGAAGACAAACAGCGCGATCAGGTTAAAAGCGGCTGCAAACATGACGGCCTGCCCGGGCTTGAGTACGCCGGTAGACACCACCGTCGCAATCGAATTGGCCGCATCGTGAAAGCCGTTCATGAAGTCGAAGGCAATGGCCAAAATTACCAGCATGACCACCACCCACAGGGCTGTTTGTGCTGTGCTCATGATTTTGTGCCCTGCACCAGACCACCCCAACAGAAATTGCATCCGCTAGCGGGACAGATCAGCGACGATGCCGCAAACACGGGAGGCATCACGAATTCTCGAGGACGATGCCCTCGATCAGGTTGGCCACGTCCTCGCACTTGTCGGTGATGGTCTCCAGCAATTCGTAAACCGCTTTGAGCTTGATGAGCTCCCGCACATCGGACTCTTCGCGAAACAGGCGGCTCATGGCCGAACGCATCACGTGGTCGGCGTCGGATTCGAGCCTGTCGATCTCTTCGCAGGTCTTGAGCGCCGCCTCAGCTGTCGCCGCATCCCTCACTTTTTCGATCAGCGCCACGGCATCCTTGAGCCGCTCGCAGCATTTGACGCTCAAATCGGTCAGGCGAACGATGTCTTCGGTCATGTGATGCACGTCGTAGAGCGCCATGGTCTCGGCGGAGTCCTGAATCAGGTCGGCCACATCGTCCATGGTGTTGATCAGCGAATGGATCTGGTCACGGTCGATCGGGGTGATAAAGGTCTTGTGCAACGCGCGGTTGACCTCCTGGGTGATGCGGTCTGCGGCGCGCTCGGCGTTGTCCACTTCGCGGTTGAACGCTTCACGCTTTTGTACATCGCTGTAGTTGGCCACCATATTCGAGAAGGCATGGGCAGCCTCCACAATCCGGTCTGCATGCTGGTTGAACATCTCAAAAAAATTGCCTTCTCGCGGCAAAAATTTGCTAAACAGCATGTCAGCTCCTCAGGAATTAAGTCAAAAATAAGACGTTTTTGTAACTGCCGGAAGTTTAACCGGCAAGGCTTTCACCGCTGACCAGCCGCGGCGCGAACCCTTTTCCGTAGGGCCGCCCCAAGGAAAAGACGCCCCATCGGGGGGCAGCGCAGTATGCGAAGGGACAAGCGTGGGGGCTAATTCAGGCGCTGCGAAAAATGAAGTACACCGCGCCCACCATGCACAGTGCGGCCCACAAGTAATCCAGCTTGAGCGGCTCGTGCAGATAAAACACGGCAAAAGGCACAAACACGCTCAGCGTGATCACCTCCTGCATGATCTTGAGCTGGCCCACGCTGAACTGGGTAAAGCCAATCCGGTTACCCGGCACCTGAAACATGTACTCAAACAGGGCAATACCCCAGCTGATCAGCGCAGCGATGTACCAGGGCGACGTCGCCAGATTCTTCAGGTGCCCATACCAGGCAAAGGTCATGAAAACATTGGACAGCAGCAGCAGGCCAATGGTCTGGGCCGATACAGGAAGCGATTGCAGGAATTGCATCAAACAGTTCTCCAGTAGTTCATACAGGTTGCCCGACTAGCAGCAGCACCAGGGTCAGCAGCACCAGCGAATGCACAGAGACCAGCGTCAACAGCGTGACCAGCCCCGCGGGCCCGTATATCAAACCGATCAGTGCGATGCCAATCATCACTGTGTTGGAGTAGGTATTGGCCAGCAGCGCGGCGGTTAAAGCCTTGCACCAGCAAGGTACCGGTAAACAGGATGCCGACAGCCAGGAAATAAGCCACCACGGGCTTGAAGTCGAGTCGCTCGATACGCACCCGGCTCATGGTGCGAAAAAGCAGGGCAGGCGCGAGCAGCAAAAAAACCAGGTTTTAGAGGTATTTAATGGCCTGCGCCCTTATCCAGCCTGTGCGACCAGCTATAAAACCTGTAGCAATCAACAAAACAACCCGGAGCAGCGACACAAAAACAAGCGGGTTCATGGCGCAATCTTAGCGCCCGTTCCCAACGCCCCGAGCGCCAATATTTTTTTGCAAAACAGGGCATAAACTTGGCCTTCATCGTTTTTGAAAAACCTGTTCCAGGCGCACCTCACCATGACCAATCCCACCATTGCCACGCCGGCCCCGGCCACCCGCCGGCCTTCCCACCTGCGCACCCTTAGCTACTGCGGCCTAGCCCCCGGGACACGCCTGCTGGTGCTGGGCGCGGTGCATGGCAATGAAGTGTGCGGCACGCGCGCCATTACGCAGCTCCTGGCAGAACTCGACAGCGGCGAGCTGGCCGTGGAGCGCGGCACAGTGACTTTTGTGCCCATCACCAACCCGCTGGCCTACCAGCTCAAACAACGCACCGGCGAGCGCAACCTCAACCGCAACATGGCGCCCAGTGCGATTCCGCAGGATTTCGAAGGCCGCATCGCCAACATGCTGTGCCCCTTACTCGAATCGCACGACGCGCTGCTGGACCTGCACTCCTTCCATACCGGCGGTGCCCCATTCGTGATGATTGGCCCGCAAAACAACAGCGGCGAGCTAGAGCCCTTTGCCCGGGCGGCCGAAGAAATGCAGCTGGCCCTCCACACCGGGCCGCACCGCATTGTGGAAGGCTGGCTGGACACCTATGCGCGGGGCGTACAACGACGCGCCGCAGCACCCCTCACCGCGGGAAACAGCCGCGCACAAACCCTGGTGACCGACCCCAACTACGGCGTGGGAACGACCGAATACATGCGCTCACGCGGCGGCTATGCGGTGACGCTGGAATGTGGCCAGCACGACGATCCTCAGGCGGTGCAGGTGGCACGCCATGCCATTCTGCAAACACTGGCTTTGCTGGGTATCTCCTCGTTGCCGTTGGCACCGGTGCAGACGGACAGAGAAATCCTGCGCCTGGTCGACGTGACGGACCGCGAGCATGCGGGCGACAGGTTCCGCCGCGAATGGCGCAGTTTTGACGCCGTGAAAACCGGCGAAGTGATTGGCGTTCGTCACAGCGGCGCAGAGGTCAAGGCCCCTGCAGACGGGTTTGTGGTGTTTCCCAATCCGCGCGCCGAAGTGGCGCAGGAGTGGTTTTATTTTGCCCAGCGCCGAGCCTGAAAATCAGTCCTCGACGCGCGCGGCAAAAGTCTTGCGGAATTTTTCGACTTTGGGGCCCACCACAAAAGCGCAATAACCCTGGTTGGGGTTGTTCTCGAAATAATCCTGGTGGTAGGCCTCGGCCGACCAGTAATTGGCGAGCGGCAGCACTTCGGTCACGATGGGTGTGCCAAACAGTTTGTCCTGGCTCATCTGGCGGATCATGTCGTCGGCCACCTGCTTTTGCTCCGCTGTTGAATAGTAGATGCCGCTGCGATACTGCGTGCCCGCGTCATTGCCCTGGCGGTTCAGGCTGGTCGGATCATGGATCACAAAAAATATTTCGAGAATTTCACGCAGCGTGATGTCTGCCGGGTCATAGGTGAGTTTGACGACCTCGTTATGCCCGGTTTGGCCGGTACAGACCTGCTCGTAGCTGGGCCGCTCAACACGTCCGTTGCTGTAGCCCGACTCGACATCGGTGACACCGCGCACTTTGACAAATACAGCTTCGGTGCACCAGAAGCAGCCGCCGCCCAAGGTGATGGTCTGCAAGTCATTCATGGGATGATTTCCTTGGGTTTACTGGCTCGTTGATTCCCGGCCGGGTTCCACGCCGTCACTTTAGCTTTTTCTTGTTCCATTTGCTGCCCTGCCGTCTTTCCGGCGGCTTGGCCGGAAGCCGCTCGCACCGCATTGACAAACGCTGCCAGCGCCGCGTTGTCACGGGCGGTCTTCCATAGGCAGTGGGTGTCGTAAGGCGTGGTGGCCGTATCCAGCGGCACAAAGGCAGTGCCCGCCATGGCGGACTGGCGTAGCGCCGCCGGTACCAGCGCGACGCCCATGCCTTGCGACACCAGCGACACCACGCTCAGCCAGTGCCGCAGCTCATAGCGTATTTCTGGGTAAAACCCGGCTTCGGTGCAGATCGCCAGAATGCGCTCATGGTAGTCAGGCGACACCGTGCGCGAGACCACGGCAAATGGCTCGCCCTGCAAAAGATTAAGGGATAGCGAGCGCTTGCCCGCCAGCGCGTGGCCTGCGGGCAGGCAGCAGACAAAGGCCTGACTGGCAACAAGCGTTTGTGACAGCTCGGGCGGCACGCGCGTGGTGTGTACAAACCCCAGGTCCAGCCGGTCATGGGACAGCTCAATCAGCTGCTCGCTGGAGCTGAGCTCCTTGAGCATCAGCCGCAGCAAGGGATGTTCGGCCTGAAACCGTTCCAGAATCTTCGGCAAGCCGCTGTACAGCATGGTGCCCGCAAAACCGATGGTGAGGCTGCCAGCCATGCCCTGCCCCACGTCTCTGGCGTGGCTGGCCGCTTGGGCCGCTTGTTCAAGCAGAGCCCGCGCCGCAGGCACAAACGCCTGGCCGGCGGCCGTGAGTTGCACCGATTTGCTGTTGCGCGTCAGCAGGCGGGCCCCGACCGAGGCCTCCAGTTGCTGGATATTCAGCGAGAGCGGCGGCTGGGAAATCGACAAACGCCGCGCGGCCCTGCCGAAGTGCAACTCTTCAGCCAGAACCAGAAAGTAACGCAGATGACGAAATTCCATGGATATAAATAATGTATCGTTAAATCAAATTTTGATATTAGACAAGTATCCATGCCCGTCCAACAATAGGAGCGCAAGGCCAACCCCGGGGCGCCAGGCCCTACACTTTGCAAAGCATTCCAAACACCAAGAGGACATCCGCCATGAAAGCCAAATTCAACTGGGAAGACCCATTTTTGCTGTCAGAGCAGCTCAGCGACGACGAACGCGCCATCGTCGAAGCCGCGCATGCCTTCTGCCAGGAAAAACTGCAGCCGCGCGTGCTGATGGCCGCCCGCCACGAAAAGTTTGACCGCGAGATCATGAACGAGTTCGGCGCCATGGGCTTTCTGGGCTCGACCATTGAAGGCTACGGCTGCACCGGCCTGAATTACGTGAGCTACGGCCTGGTGGCGCGCGAAGTGGAACGCGTGGACAGCGGCTACCGCAGCGCCATGAGCGTGCAGAGTTCGCTGGTCATGCACCCGATCAATGCCTACGGCAGCGAAGCCCAGCGCCTGAAGTACCTGCCCAAGCTGGCTACCGGCGAATGGGTCGGCTGCTTTGGCCTGACCGAGCCCAATCACGGCTCAGACCCGGCCAGCATGATCACGCGCGCCAAGCCGGTGGACGGCGGATATACCCTCAATGGCGCCAAGATGTGGATCACCAACAGCCCGATTGCCGACGTGTTTGTGGTCTGGGCCAAACTGGCCGATGCCGATGGCAAGGTCGGCGGCCAGGAAGCGATTCGCGGCTTCATTCTTGAAAAAGGCATGAAGGGCCTGACCGCCCCCAAGATCGAAGGCAAGATGAGCCTGCGCGCGTCGATCACCGGCGAGATCGTGATGGACGATGTGTTTGTGCCCGAAGCCAATCTGTTGCCCAATGTGAGCGGCCTGAAGGGCCCGTTTGGCTGCCTGAACAAGGCCCGCTACGGCATCGCCTGGGGTGTGATGGGCGCTGCTGAAGACTGCTGGCACCGGGCCCGCCAGTACACGCTGGACCGCGTGCAGTTTGGCCGCCCCCTGGCGCAAACCCAGCTGATTCAAAAGAAGCTCGCCGACATGCAGACCGAAATCACGCTGGGCCTGCAAGCCTGCCTGCGCGTGGGCCGCCTGATGGATGAGGGCAAGGACCAGCCCGAAATGATCTCGCTGATCAAGCGCAACAACTGCGGCAAGGCGCTCGACATTGCCCGCATGGCGCGCGACATGCACGGCGGCAACGGCATTCACGATGAATACCACGTGATCCGCCACATGATCAACCTGGAAACCGTCAATACCTACGAGGGCACGCATGATGTGCATGCACTGATCCTCGGCCGGGCGCAGACGGGGCTGCAGGCTTTTTTCTAACATTTTTATAGTATTTTATGGCTATAGCCCAATAACAACGGGCATAAGCAGCTATTTATTTTGTAGCAAAACATGGACTTTGGCACACTCAAACCCTTGCTGACCAGCCTGGCCTTGCCGCCCTTGGCGCCGCTGCTGCTGGCATTGCTGGGGCTGCTGCTGGCTTTCAAAAGAAGACGCGGCGGCCTCGCGCTGGCGGCGCTCTCACTGGTTCTGCTCTGGCTTCTCAGTTGCCATGGCATAGCCGTGTGGCTGGCGCGCAATGCACTGCCGCAGTTTGCACCGACCTCCGCAGCACAACTTGAAACCAGCCAAGTGCAGGCCATCGTCGTACTCGGCGGCGGCCTGCTGCCCGAGGCACCCGAATACGGCCAGTCCCAGCCTCGCGCCGCTACGGCGGCCCGGCTGCGTTATGGCATTGCGCTGGCGCGGCAATCGGGTTTGCCCGTGGCCTTTACCGGTGGCGTGGGCTGGGCCGCCAATGGCGCGCAGGCAGCCTCCGAAGCCGAGGTGGCCGCTCGCGTGGCGCAGCAAGACTACGGCGTGGCACTGCGCTGGCTGGAAGCGCAGTCGCGCGACACCTCGGGCAATGCGCGCCTGCTGACACCGCTGCTTCAGCGTGATGGCGTGCAGCGCATTGCGCTGGTGACCGATGCGTGGCACATGCCGCGCGCTGTCGCCGCGTTTGAGCGGGCCGGCCTGACCGTGACGCCTGCGCCTACCGGTTTTATCCTTCCGGTCGAGCGTGATCTTCTGGAATGGCTGCCCTCTGCGAACGGCCTGCTGGCTTCGCGGGAGGTGCTGCGCGAGTGGCTGGCGCTCGCCGCAGGCCGCTTCATTCTCCTTTGACGGGAGCCCCTCACGGCTGCGTGGCTTGACGGCTTGAGCGGGTTGAACCTGGCGCGCGACCGCCAGTGATGGGGACTTGACCGCGCCAGCTTGACGCTCGGAAGGTAAAAAGCTACATTACTAACCAGCCAGTCAGTAAAAATGTCACTCTCCAAATCATTCTGCGACAAGTCCACCGCATTCAGCGCCAAGCGCGAACGGCGCAAACAGGCACGGCCGGGCGAACTGCTCGATGCGGCGCTGGACCTCTTCGTTGAAAAAGGCTTTGCCGCGACCCGGGTTGAGGAAGTCGCAGTGCGCGCCGGAGTTTCCAAGGGCACGCTGTTTCTCTACTTTCAAAGCAAGGAAGAGCTGTTCAAGGCCGTGGTGCGTGAGAACATTTCCGGCCGCTTCAAGGAATGGAACGACGAGTTCGACTCCTTTGAAGGCAGCACCGCCGAGATGCTGAGCTACTGCATGAGCGCCTGGTGGGAGGGCGTGGGTGCTACCCGGGCCTCGGGTATCAACAAGCTGATGGTGAGCGAGGCCAAGAATTTCCCGGACATTGCCGCTTTCTACCAGCAGGAGGTCATACGGCCCGGCCATGCCTTGATCCGTCGCATTCTGCAGCGCGGGATGGATCGTGGCGAATTCCGCAACATGGATCTGGACTATGCCGTCTACAGCGTGGTGGCACCCATGATCTTCCTGATTCTGGCCAAACACTCCATGGGTGTTTGCGTTCCAGACAATGTTGAGATGGATCCCAAAAAATACATCGCCGCGCAATTGAGCACCATTCTGCATGGCCTGAGCCAGCCGCCTGGCGATTCGGGTCAAGGCCCTGAGAAAACCCGAGCATGAAGCGCTGGATCAAATGGGCGGTGGCCCTTGTCGTCATCCTGCTCGTTGTGGGCGGTGTGCTAAGCGCGCTCTCGGCACGCAAAGCCCAGCAGCAGGCGCTGGTCACTGCCAGCGCGGCCAAAAACCAGGGGCTGGTGGAACTCGCCGCCACCGACGTGGTAACGGCTCAAACCCGCGAAGTGGTTCAGGGGCTGGCTGTTTCGGGTTCACTCAAGGCCGTCAATTCCGCCGTGATCAAGGCGCGCGTGGCGGGAGAGCTTCAGGGCCTGACGCTACGCGAAGGCGATTTCGTCAAGGCAGGCCAGGTGATCGCACACATTGAGGCCAGCGAGTACCTCTCGCGCGTGCGGCAGGCCAGGGAGCAGGCCGAATCGGCCAAAGCGCAAGTGGAGGTGGTGCAGCGCCAGTACGACAACAACAAGGCACTGGTGGACCAGGGCTTTATCTCCAGGACAGCCCTGGACCTGTCGCTGGCCAACCTCAACGCGGCGCAGGCCACCTACAAAGCGGCGCTGGCCGCCACCGAGATTGCCGCCAAATCGGTCGCTGACACGGTGCTGAAGGCGCCCATTTCCGGACAGGTGTCGCAGCGTCTGGCGCAGCCGGGCGAGCGCGTGGGCGTGGATGCCAGAATTGTCGAAGTGGTGGATTTGAGCCGCCTTGAACTGGAAGCCGCTTTGAGCGCGAGCGACGCCGTGGAAGTGCGCGTGGGCCAGAGTGCCGAACTCCAGATCGAAGGCAGCCCGCAAGCCATCGGTGCCAAAGTCGTGCGCATCAACCCCAGCGCGCAAGCGGGCAGCCGCAGCGTGCTGGTTTACCTGAGCATTGACAATGCGGGCGGCGGCACTGCGCTGCCCTTGCGCCAGGGTCTTTTCGCCCAGGGAACGCTGAGCACGACGCGTGCATCAGGGCTGTCGGTTCCGGTCAGCGCGGTACGCACCGACAAGCCCGCGCCCTATGTGCAGACGGTTGAAAATGGGCAAGTGGTCCACCGCGCGGTAGAACTCGGGGCGCGCGGCACGACCGGCAGCGAAGCGGTCGTCGCCGTCAAGGGGCTGGCCGAAGGCGCGCTGGTGATGCGCGGCGAAATGGGCGCTTTACGTGAAGGAACCAAGGTCCGGTTTACGCCGCTGGCCGCCGAGCAGGCAAGCCCGGCGACGAGTGCCCCGGCAAATGCGTCGGCCGTCACCAAACCAGCGCCTTAAGGCTTCAACCCATGTGGTTCACGCAGGTCAGCCTCAAGAATCCGGTGTTTGCCACCATGGTCATGCTGGCCATCGTGGTGCTCGGACTATTCTCCTACCAGCGCATGCAGGTGGACCAGTTTCCCAACATCGACTTACCGGTGGTGGTGATCACGGCCGATTACCCCGGCGCTTCGCCCGAGATCGTTGAAAGCGAAGTCACCAAGAAGATTGAAGAAGGCGTCAATTCGATTGCCGGTATCAATGCCCTGACCTCGCGCAGCTACCAAGGCCAGGCTATCGTCATCATCGAGTTTCAGCTCTATATCGACGGGCGCAAGGCGGCAGAAGATGTGCGCGAAAAGATTGCCGCGATCCGGCCCAGCTTTCGCGACGAGGTGAAAGAGCCGCGCGTCTTGCGCTTTGATCCGGCAAGCCGCGCCATCTGGTCGGTCGCCGTGTTGCCGGCCCCCACGCTTGCCACCAAGGAAGGCGGAGCAGTGCAACAAGGCGCGGCCAGTCCATCCGCAGTGGAGCTGACCAACTGGGCCGACCAGGTGCTGAAAAAACGCCTTGAAAATGTCCGCGGCGCGGGCTCGGTCACGCTGGTCGGCGGCACCAAGCGAGAGATCAACATCTACCTCAATCCGCAAGCCCTGGAATCGGTCGGCATCACGGCCGACCAGGTGGTCAATGCGGTGCGCAACGAGAACCAGGACTTGCCGGTGGGCGCGATCCGCTCGCTGACACAGGAGCGCGTGGTCAAGATCGATGCACGCATGAAGCGCCCCGAAGACTTTGGCAAGATCATTGTGGCGCGCAAAGGGCTGGCTACTGGTAGCGGTGGCAGTGCGCCCATCACGGTTAGCCAGGTCGCACGTATCGCCGATGGCGCCCAGGAACTCGACAGCCTGGCGCTTTACAACGGCCAGCGCACCTTGCTGCTGACCGTGCAAAAAGCCCAGGACGAAAACACCATCGGTGTGGTGGACGGACTGAACAAGGCCGTCGCCGAGATGCAGCCGCTACTGCCTCCCGGCGCACGGCTTGAGCTGATTACCGACGGTTCGCGCCCGATTCGCGTGGCGGTTGAGAACGTGCGCCGCACGCTGATCGAAGGCGGGTTGCTGACGGTGTTGATCGTGTTCCTGTTTCTCAATTCATGGCGCTCCACGGTGATTACCGGGCTGACGCTGCCGATTTCGATCATCGGCACCTTCCTCTTCATGAATTTATTTGGCTTCACCATCAACATGATCACGCTGATGGCCCTGTCGTTGTGCGTGGGCCTGCTGATTGACGATGCGATTGTGGTGCGCGAGAACATTGTGCGACACGTACAGATGGGCAAAACGCCCTACCAGGCCTCACTGGACGGCACGCAGGAGATCGGCCTGGCTGTGCTGGCCACGAGCTTTTCGATCGTCGCGGTTTTCCTGCCCGTTGGCTTCATGGGCGGCATCATCGGCAAGTTTTTTCACGAATTCGGCATCACCATTGTGGCGGCCGTGCTGCTCTCGATGTTCGTGAGCTTCACGCTGGACCCGATGCTGTCCAGCCTCTGGCACGACCCGGCCATTGAAGCGCATGGCAAGCATCATGCGCCGGTAACGTTTTACGATAAAACCATTGGCCGCGTCACCGGCTGGTTTGCCCGCGCGACCGACTCTCTGATCGACAGTTACCAGGGTATTTTGCGCTGGTCGCTGGCTCACAAACTGGCCACGCTAGCGCTGGCCGTGGTGATTTTTTCGATCAGCATTGTCATGGTGCCGTTGCTGGGCACCGAGTTTGTCCCCAAGGCCGACTTCTCGGAAACCACGCTCAACTTTTACACACCTGTGGGTTCCTCGCTCGAAACCACCGAAGCCAAGGCCCGCCAGGTTGAAGCCATCGTGCGCGAGTTTCCCGAGGTGAAGTACACCCTGGCCACCCTCAACACTGGCAACGCGCAGGGCAAGATGTACGCCAGCCTGTATGTGCGCCTGGTGGACCGCAAGGCGCGCACGCGCAGTGTGGACGACATGTCGGGCGTGCTGCGCGAGCGGCTCAAACAGGTGCCGGGCATCACCGTCACCCACGTCGGCCTGCTCGATGCCGTGGGCGGCAACAAGCAGATCGAATTTTCGCTGCTGGGGCCGGACTTTAAGGAACTCGAGCGCCTGACGCGCCTCATCACGAAAAAAATCCAGGGCATTCCCGGGCTGGTGGACCTGGACTCCAGCGTCAAAGCCGACCAGCCGGTGATTGAAGTGGATGTGCGGCGCGATGCCGCGTCTGATCTTGGGCTGTCGGTGGCGCAGATTGCCGCTTCGCTGCGCACCCTGGTCGCAGGGCAGACCGTGGGCAACTGGCGCGCACCCGACGACCAGACCTACGATGTGAATGTGCGCCTCGCGCCCGAAGCGCGCAACACACCGCAGGACCTGGAGCGCTTGCCTTTTACCAGCAGCGCCCTGGGCAGCAACCCCGATGGCTCCGCGCGCATCGTGCGGCTCAGCCAGGTGGCAAGCGTGAAGGAATCCACCGGTCCCAACCAGATCAACCGGCGCGACCTGACCCGCGAGGTGGCCATCAACGGCAATGTCTACAGCCGCTCGGCCGGCGAAGTGTCCAACGACATCAAGGCAGCGCTGGACGGCTTCAATTTTCCACCGGGCTACAGCTATCAATTCAGCGGCTCCACCAAGAACATGGCGGAATCGTTTGGCTATGCCGTCTCGGCGCTGGTGATGGCCATTTTATTCATCTACATGATTCTGGCGAGCCAGTTCAAAAGCTTTCTGCAGCCCATGGCGCTGATGACCTCGTTGCCGCTGACTCTGATTGGGGTGGTGCTGGCCTTGCTGCTGTTCCGCTCGACGCTGTCGATATTCTCCATCATCGGGGTGGTCATGCTGATGGGCTTGGTCACCAAGAACGCCATTTTGCTGATCGACTTTGCCATCCGCATGCGCGAAGACCGGACGGACGCGGACGGACGCCGCGTCGCCGGCATGGAACGCGGCGAAGCCTTGCTGCAGGCCGCCAAGGTCAGGCTGCGCCCCATTTTGATGACCACACTGGCCATGATTTTCGGCATGGTGCCACTGGCCTTTGCCTTGACGGAGGGCTCGGAGCAGCGTGCCCCCATGGGCCAGGCGGTGATTGGCGGCGTGATCACCTCCTCGCTGCTGACCCTGGTCGTGGTGCCCGTGACTTACTGCTACATGGATGATCTGGCCCAGTGGTTCAAGCGCAAGTTCAGCAAGAAAGCGCACCTTGCGTCGCCAGCTGTAGCGGCTGACGCCAGTCCGGATATCGTTACACACCACGTCTAAAATAAGGGGTTTCTCTCGATGTCGTCCTTTTCCTCTCTCCCACCACACTCCAACAGGTCCACCATGAACTACGAACAAGCCCGTTTCAACATGATTGAGCAGCAAATCCGCCCCTGGGAAGTGCTGGACAGTCAGGTCCTTTCTCTGCTTGCCGTGGTCAAGCGCGAGGATTTTGTGCCGCTTGCCCACAAGGCGCAGGCGTTTATGGACATGGAAATCCCCTTGCCGCCGCAGCAAAACCCCAGCCAGTGCATGCTGTCTCCCAAGGTCGAAGCCCGCATCCTGCAGGATCTGGCAGTGCAAAAGCATGAAAAAGTGCTGGAGATCGGCGCCGGCTCGGGTTACATGGCCGCGCTGCTGGCCCACCGCGCGCAGCAAGTGATCACGCTTGAGATTGAGGCTTCACTGGCCCAGACCGCTCGCGATAACCTCCAAAAATCGGGCGTCTACAACTGCGAAGTGCGCACCGGCGACGGCGCCGCCAACTTGGCGCAAGCCGTCTCCGGCAACGACCCGCTGCGTGGCCCTTTTGACGTGATTGTGCTTAGCGGCTCGGTCGCTGAAGTACCTGCCTCGCTGCTTTCCCTGCTCAAGGTCGGCGGGCGCCTAAGCGCCATCGTCGGTTTTGAGCCGATGATGCGGGCCACCCTGATCACGCGTGTGGCCGAAGACGCCTGGCGCACGACGCAGGCCTGGGACACCGTGGCGCCGCGACTGCTCAATTTCCCCGAGCCTTCGAAATTCGTCTTCTGAAAGCGTGTGCTGATGATTTCCCAATTGAGTCCCTCCCACTTCGCCGCCTGGCGTGACAACGCCAGCGCCTTTGAAGGGGCTGCGACCGCTGCCCTGCCCGTGGTGCTCGATGTGCGCGAACCCTGGGAATTGCAGACGGCATCGGTCAAGGAAGATGGTTTCACGCTGGTGCACATTCCCATGCGCGAGATTCCGGAGCGCCTCGCCGAACTGCAGAACGCACTCGGCACCGGCCAGCCGATTGCCTGCCTGTGCCACCACGGAATGCGCAGCCTGCAGGTGGCCAATTATTTGATGCAAAGCGGCTTTAGCAAAGTCGTCAACCTGCAGGGCGGCATTAACGCCTGGTCACAGCAGGTGGACCCGTCGGTGCCGATTTACTGATGCACGTTTGATTTGACCGCTTGACTTTCATTTGCTGACTCGTTAATTTGTTCTAAATTTCTTCAGGACCCTTATGACCACGCCCAAGAAACTGCCGGCGCTACTGCCCTTGTCGATGGCGATCGCTTCGGTGCTGATGGCTGTTGCCCCCATGGCGCAGGCCCAGAGTCTCGTGGAGCTGTATGACTCAGCCCGTGCCTTTGATGCGACCTACCAATCGGCCAAGCTGCAATACGACGCCAATCTCGCCAGGGCCGACCAGGCCAAGGCCGGCATCCTGCCGACCGCAGGCCTTGCCGCGGGCGTGTCACGCACCGGTTTTGAAAACACCAACCCGCCGATAGACAACAGTTTCAACACGGAAAACGCCACGCTGAGCGCTGCGCAACCGCTGTACCGGCCTGCCAATTGGGCGACCTACAGGCAGGGCCTCAAGCAGGTGGATCTGGCCAAGGCGCAACTTGAAGTGGCCGAGCAGGACCTGATCGTGCGCACCAGCCAGGCTTATTTTGACGTACTGGCCGCGCAGGACACGCTGACCTTTGTGCAGGCGCAAAAATCAGCGGTGGATGAACAACTGGCTTTCGCCAAGCGTAACTTCGAAGTGGGCACGTCCACCATCACCGACACGCGCGAAGCGCAGGCCCGCTACGACCTGGTGATAGCCCAGGAAATTTCAGCCGAGAACGACCTGCGCGTCAAGAAAATCGCCCTCGATACGCTCGTCGGCCAAAACGAAGCACAGCCCAAAGGCCTGCTGGTCCCGGTGAATTTGCCGCCCGTGCTGCCGGCCGATGTCAACGCCTGGGTGCAGCAGTCGGAAACGGTGCATCCCAGTATTCGCCAGGCCCAAAGCGGGCTGGACATCGCCGAGCTTGAAGTAAAAAAGGCGGAAGCCGGCCACAAGCCCACGCTGGACGTTGTCGCCAGCTACAACGTCACCCGCAACCCCTCAAGCACGGCGCAAAACGGCGTGTCCACCCGCGCAAACACAGGCAACGTTGGCCTGCTTCTCAATGTCCCTCTTTTTGCAGGATTTGCGACGCAAAACCGCATCCGGGAAACGCTCTCGCTGAAAGACAAGGCGCGTAGCGACCTCGAAGGCGCACGGCGCACGGTGGCCCTGAGCACCCGCACCGCTTTCTTCGGCGTGCTGTCAGGCGAGGGGCAGGTGAAAGCGCTGGAGGCGGCCGAGTTGTCCAGCCAGAGCGCACTCGATGCCAACAAGCTCGGCTACCAGGTTGGTGTGCGCATCAATATCGACGTGCTCAACTCGCAAAGCCAGCTCTTTCAGACCAAGCGCGATCTGGCGCAGGCACGCTACAACGTGCTGCTGGGCAACCTCAAGCTGCGCCAGGCCAGCGGCACCCTGACGCCTGAGGATTTACTACTGATTAACGCGCTGCTGGTCAAGTAAACCCCTGCGGGAATACCGGCGAAAATCTACGCAAGCGCGGCCGCAACCTGAGACTTTGCAGCGACGCCCTGCAGAAAAGGCCGCAAGGCATTGAGGGTGTGCGCTGTCGCACCCCGGTTTCGCGCCGCAAACGCCAGGCTTGCCGACACGGCGCTGACCTGCGCCTGCGTGTCGCCCAGCAGCAGGAGCGCCGCCTGCACGGCTTGCGGCAGACCCGCCACCCGGCGGGCCGCGCCTGAGGCTTCGGCCAGCTCGGCGGCCTCGGCAAAGTTGTAGGTGTGCAGACCCATCACCACGGGGCAGCCGCAGGCGGCGGCCTCAATCAGGTTCTGGCCGCCCAGCGGTGCAAAGCTGCCGCCCAGCAAGGCCACATCGCTCAAGCCGTAATACAGCGCCATCTCGCCCAGCGAGTCTCCCAGCCAGATATCGGCCTGCATCGCATCCATGCTCTCAGCCGGCCCAGCCGCCCACGCTGAGCGGCGCGAAACCCGCAAGCCCTGCTGTTCAGCCAGCGCCTGCACGTCGCCAAAGCGCTGTGGGTGGCGCGGCACAATCAGCGCCTTGAAGCGTCCTGCCGGGACCGCTTCAGACTGGCTTTCTGCTACCGTATTAATAGCTGCTTGCGCCCGCGCTGCTTTGGCTACAGCACTTATTTCCTTAAAAAATTCGTCTTCTTCACCGTCCCGCGAGCTGGCAAACATCAGCACCGGTTGCGCCACCGCCTGCCGCCACGCTTGGCCCTGCGCGAGTTGGCGGGCGTCGGGCGTGGCGTCAAATTTGAGGTTGCCAAACACACCCGCCACCGTGGCGCCCAGCTGGCGAAAGCGCTGGGCATCGGTCTCGGTCTGCGCATAGACCGCCGACAGCGCTCCGTAGGCCGGGCGTGACAAAGGCGCCATGCGCAGCGCCTGTTGCAGCGATTTTTCAGACAAGCGGCCATTGACGAGCACCAGCGGCATGGCGCGCGCTTGGGCGGCGGCCATCATGTTGGGCCAGATTTCGGTTTCCATCAGCAGCCCAAGCCGCGGCTTGAAGTGGTAGAAAAACCGGGCCACGGCGGCCGGGCTGTCCCACGGTTGCCAGACCTGCACATCACCCGGCTGCAACAGGCCCACGCCCTCGGCACGACCGGTGGCCGTGCCATGCGTGAGCAGAATGCGCAAGTCCGGATGCTGCGCGCGCAATGCTTTGAGCAACAGCGCCGCCGTGCGCGCCTCGCCCAGCGAAACGGCATGCACCCAGACCAATTCCGAAACGCTTTCCGCCTCCTGGGTGTAATGACCAAAACGCTCGTCCATCGCCACCAGGTAACCCGGCTCCTGCCGACCCCGGCGCGCCAGTTTGCGTCGCATTAGCGGTTGCACCAGCCACATCAGCAGTGAATAAATGCGAAGGGCCAGGGCATTCATGCGGCGGCTTGACGGTGGACCGCACGACATGCCAGCCAGGCTTGCCAGACGGCCTCCACAGTGGGAGTGGGTTGCGCAAACACGCTGACCTGCCGCCCTCCTGTGTCAGGCCCGGTGCGCCAGGCGGTGTCAAAGTTGTAGAGCTGCACATGCGGCAAATCCAGCGCCACGGCGACATGGCTCACGCCGCTGTCGACACCGATCACGCCCGCGCACTGCGCCAGCTCCTCGGTCAAGGCATCGAGCGCCAGCAAGGGCCAAACGATGGCGCTGGCGGGCTCGCGTTCATTCAGGGCATCAGCAATCGCCCGACTTGTCAGCAACTCACTGGCACTGCCATGCGGCAAAGCGACTTGATAACCCGCCGCATTCAGACGCTGGCCGAGCGCTATCCAGTGGCTCAGCGGCCACTCCTTGTCGGTGCGCGACGTGCCATGCACGAAGGCCACCCGGTTAGCTATCTTTTCAGGAGCTGACTGCACCCGTACCTCCTGGGCTAGAGGCACTTTTAATCCAAAATTCGGGGCCGACTGCAGCGTGTAGCCCAGCGCCCGCGCCGCCAGCTCACGCGAGCGCTGCACGGCATGGGTGTGCGGTGCGATGCGGATGGCCACGTCAGCCACCCAGCGTGTCGGCGCCTCGTAAGCCGAACCATCGGTCTGGTTGGCCAGCGCGTAACGCTTGCCGCCGGGCGCCAGTTGCGCCAGCCTGGCCACCACGGCGGATTTCGTCAGGCCCTGAAGATCGATGACGGCATCGTAGGCCTCCTGCTGCAACTGCGCCAGGAAGGCCCGCCATTCCCGTCGCGTCGCCGCCGCCAAGGGCGACTTGCGCCAGCGCCTGATTTCGCAGGGAATGATGCGGTGCAAGCCCGGGCAGCGCGCCAGCAATGAAGCAAACGATTTTTCCACCACCCAGTCGATCTGCGCACCGGGCAAGGCCGCACGGATGTCCTGCACCACCGGCAGGGCATGAACCACATCGCCCAGCGACGACAGCTTGACCAACAGAATCTTCACAGAGCCACGCGTTAAAGCGTCAATGCGCTGCGGCTGCAATACTCGCGTCGGGCTTCACGCTACGCAGCAAGGCGAGCATGTCGGCCTCGATGCGGTGGAGCGCCTCTTGCGTATGGCCTTCAAAACGCAGCACCAGCACCGGCGTGGTGTTGGAGGCCCGGATCAGGCCAAAACCGTCCGGCCAGTCCACGCGAACGCCGTCGATGGTGGAAATTTTTGCGGGTGCAGGGAAAGAAGCCGCCTTGATCAGCGCCTCCACTACCGTGTGGGGCTCACCCTCTTTGCAGGCGACGTTGAGCTCAGGCGTGCTGAAGCTGGTGGGCAGGCCGTTGAGCAAGGCGCCCGCGTCCGGCACCCGGCTCACAATCTCCAGCAGGCGCGCGCCGGCATACGTGCCGTCGTCAAAGCCGTACCAGCGCTCCTTGAAGAAGATGTGCCCGCTCATCTCGCCACCCAGCGGCGAGTTGACTTCTTTCATCTTGGCCTTGATCAGCGAATGGCCGGTTTTGTACATCATCGGCACACCGCCGGCCGCCTCAATCTCGGGCGCCAGACGCTGCGAGCATTTGACGTCAAACAAGATCGTGCCGCCCGGCACGCGCGACAGCACGTCGCGGGCAAACAGCATCATTTGCCGGTCGGGGTAGATGTTCTGACCGTCCTTGGTCACAATGCCCAGCCGGTCGCCGTCACCGTCAAAGGCCAGGCCCAGCTCGGCATCGCCGCTTTGCAAGGCGCGAATCAGGTCCTGCAAATTCTCCGGCTTGCTCGGGTCGGGGTGGTGGTTGGGGAAATTGCCGTCGACTTCGCTGAACAGTTCAGTGACTTCACAACCCAGCGCCCGAAAAATCGCGGGGGCTGATGCACCGGCAATGCCGTTGCCCGAATCAATGACGATTTTCAGGGGGCGCGACAGCTTGATGCTGGAGACGATGCGCTCACGATAGGCTGGCTCCACATCCACACGGCTGATGACGCCTGAAGTACCCGGCAACACCCAGGATTCGGATTCCATCATGCGGCGCAGCGCCTGGATGTCTTCGCCGTAAATCGCGCGCCCCGCCAGCACCATCTTGAAGCCGTTGTAGTCCTTGGGGTTGTGGCTGCCGGTGACCTGGATGCCCGAAGTGGCCAGCGTGCTGGCCGCAAAATAAAGCATGGGCGTGGTGACCCTGCCGACATCGATCACATTCACACCCGCCGCCGCAAGGCCACGTGCCAGGGCCGCGCAGAGGCCGGGTCCGCTGAGCCTGCCATCACGGCCCACCGCCACGGTGGTCTCACCTTCTGCCAGCGCGATGGTGCCAAAGGCTTTTCCAAGGGCAACGGCTAGCTCTTCGTTGATGGTGGACGGCACCACGCCGCGAATGTCATAGGCCTTGAAAATGGATGCGTTGACTTGCATGGGAGAGCCTCGGTGAAAGTGGGATTGAATCGATTGTAGGCGTCGCCCCTCCTCCAACCGGTCTCATGGACGGCTTCAGGGACATGTCCGAAAACGGCTAGTCCAAAGGCCTGTCCGGCGTATCATTTCCCCATGACGACTGAAACCGCTCCCCTCGCCGATAGCGACTGCTACCTCGCCCTGAAGGCGCGGGACGCACGCTTTGACGGCAGCTTTTTTACCGGCGTGACCTCCACCGGCATTTACTGCCGGCCGGTCTGCAGCGTCAAAACCCCCAAGCGTGAAAACTGCCGCTTTTTCCGTCATGCGGCGCAAGCCGAGCAGGCTGGTTTTCGCCCCTGCCTGCGCTGCCGGCCCGAGCTGGCGCCGCATTCGGTGGTGTGGTCTATCCAGGACGCGTCTTACATCCTGGCGCACCAGGCCGCCCGCCTGCTCGATGAGCCCGAGGGCTGGGCCGACGCCGCGCCCTCGGTCGACAAGCTGTCCGCACGGCTGGGCGTGAGCGACCGCCATATGCGGCGGATTTTCGAGGCACAGTTTGGGGTGTCGCCCATGCAGTACCTGCAGACACGGCGGCTGCTGACTGCCAAGCAATTGCTGGCCGACACGACTATGCCGATTACACAAGTCGCCCTGATCAGCGGCTACGCCAGCGTTCGGCGCTTCAATGCCGCGTTCGTGGCGCACTACAAACTCAACCCGACGCAATTGCGGCGCCAGGGCGCTGACCGTTCAGGCGATAACCTCACCATCCGGCTCGGCTACCGCCCGCCTTACGACATCGCGGCCCTGCTTGGATTTTTCAGCAAGCGATGCATCAATGCTATTGAATTTATAGCTACCGATACCCATCAACCGGCCATTGGAAGGACATTACGTGTTGAATCTGGCGGCAAAGTTCAGGCCGGCTGGTTGCTGGCCAGTTTTGACGAAGCACGTTCCCAACTGGTGCTGCGTGTCAGCGACTCCCTGCTTGAAGTGTTGCCACTGGTGATCCGCCGGGTGCGTGCGATGTTCGATCTGGATGCCGACCCGGCCGCCATCAACAGCGTGCTGCATGCCAGCTTTCCCGGCGGCGACGGGCTGCGCGTGCCCGGAGCGCTGGATGGCTATGAGCTGGCCGTTCGCGCAGTGCTGGGCCAGCAGATCACGGTGGCAGCGGCCCGCACCCTGGCGCAGCGCATGGTGGACCGCTTTGGCGAGCCGCTAGCTACACCCTGGCCGCAGCTGACTCGCCTGTTTCCCGCACCTGCAGTGCTGGCCGCTGCCAGCGGCGACGCGCTGGGCCAGCTTGGCATTGTCAAGCAGCGCCAGGCCGCCATTGTCGGGATTGCCCAGGCCGTGGCGGAAAAGCGCCTGCAATTGCATGGCGGCGCCGATGTCAATGCCACCCTTGCCATGCTGAAAGAGCTGCCCGGCGTCGGCGACTGGACGGCGCAGTACATTGCCATGCGTGCCCTGCGCTGGCCCGATGCATTTCCGGCTGGCGATGTCGCGCTGCACAAGGCGCTGGGCGTGCAGGCGCTGAAAAATCCGGCCAGGCAAGCCGAGCTGGCATCGGCCGCCTGGAAACCGTGGCGCAGCTATGCCGTCATTCGCGCCTGGAGCGGGACGCTGGGCGCCGGGCCCGCCACACCGCCCACAATAGCGCCAACCGCAGCAACATTGGCGACATCAGCAGTTACTACTGAATTGATAGCTACTCGAACCCGTCCTGCAAGGTCCAACGCTATAAAACACTCCATAAAATCGCAAAAAACAGGCGCCGAACAAAGAAGAGACACTCAAGGTGAGCACCATGAAATTTGACACCCCCATCGTCCAGACCACTTTCCAAAGTCCGCTGGGGACCATGATCATCGCGGCCACGGCCAAAGGCCTGGCCGGGCTCTGGTTTGAAGGTCAGCGACACCTGCCGCCGGAGTTGGGAGGGCCAGACCAAAGTGCGCCGCTAAGGGCCGCCCCGAGCAAACACAGCCCACTCGGGGGGCAGCGTATTACACGAAGTGAAAAGCGGGGGGGCCATACCCTCTGGCCCGCCGATCCCGAACACCCGGTGCTCAAAAATGTCAGCCAGCAACTCGCCGAGTATTTCGCGGGGCAGCGCAACCGTTTTGAGGTGCCGCTGGATCTGGCGTGCGGCACGGCCTTCCAGCAATCGGTGTGGCAGGCGCTGCTGGCCATCCCGTATGGCCGCACCGCGAGCTACGGTGAAGTGAGTCGTCGCATTGGCAAACCGACCGCCGTCAGGGCCGTGGGCGCCGCGGTCGGGCGCAACCCGGTCAGCATCATCGTGCCGTGTCATCGCGTGATGGGCGCAAACGGTTCGCTCACCGGCTACGCCGGCGGGCTGGATCGCAAAACCGCCTTGCTCAAGCTTGAAGGTGCACTTCAGGAGACCCTGCTTTGAGTTCCAGGTCTTCGGGACTCGCAGCGCCCGCCACCCTTGCCAGCCCCAAGCCCTGGGGCACCGATTTCGTGTTGCTGGCGGCCATTTGGGGCTCTTCATTTCTCTTCATGCGCATCGGCACCGTCGAGTTTGGCCCACTGCCGACGGCCGCCGTGCGCGTGGCGATTGCGGCTGGGTTCCTGCTGCCCATCGTGTGGCTGCGCGGCTTGTTGCCGGAACTCAAAAAACACTGGCGGCGGACTTTCTTCATCGGCCTGCTCAACTCCGGCATTCCGTTTGCCTGTTTTTCGTTTGCACTGCTGTCCATCAGCACCGGGCTGGCAGCCATTCTCAACGCCACGGTGCCGATGTTTGGCGCGCTGATTGCCTGGGCTTGGCTGAAGGACAAACCCAATGCCTCGCGCGTGCTGGGGCTGGTCATCGGCTTTGCCGGTGTGGCGCTGCTCGCCTGGGACAAAGCAAGCTTCAAGCCGGATGCCTCGGGCGTGGCGCCCGGCTGGGCCGTACTGGCCTGCCTGCTGGCCTGCGTGTGCTACGGCATTTCGGCCAGCTACACCAAGCGCTATCTTTCAGGCTTGCCGCCGCTGGTGACCGCCGCGGGCAGCCAGATTGGCGCGACGCTGGGCCTGACCTTGCCGGCACTGTGGCTGTGGCCGGCGCGCATGCCGGGCAGTTCGGCCTGGCTGGCGCTGCTGGCTGTCGGCGTGATGTGCACCGGGCTGGCCTATATCGTCTTTTTCCACCTGATTGAAAACGCCGGTCCGGCGCGCGCGCTGTCAGTGACATTTCTGGTGCCGGTGTTTGCCGTGTTGTACGGCGTGCTGTTTCTCGGGGAAGCGGTCACGCCGTGGATGGTGGTGTGCGCCGGTGTGATTGTGTGCGGCACAGCGCTGTCCACCGGGCTCTTGAGGCTGGGGCGCGACCGTACACTAAAACGATAACAGGAGCACCATGAGTTCTGCACGCAAAACCAAACGGAAACTGAAACTGAAGCTGACGGCACCCAAGCCCAGAAACCCGCTGGTGGCACCCGCCTCCCGGCGCAAGGCGGGCGCGCACCGCAAGTCGCAAGCGGCCCTCCGGCGCGCTGAAAAAATGGCCTTGAAAAAGCAGCTGCCTGATCAGTGATAAGTTGATTTACTGCAGGGCGCCAGCCACCAAATTGATGCTGAGCGCCAGTATCAACATGTTGAAGCCAAAGGAAAGTACACCGTGCACCAGTGTGAGCCGACGCATCTCGCGCGAGGTCACCTGCACATCGGACACCTGCGAGGTCATGCCGACCACGTGGGCGTAATACAGAAAATCAAAATAGTCCGGATCAAGACCACCGGGAAACCGCAGGCCTGGTCCATCCGGATCTCTCAGGTTCTCTTCCTGGTAATACCGGTGGGCATAGCGAAACGCAAACATGGTCTGAATGAAAAGCCAGGAGGCGGCCAACGCTGCCATGGACAACACAATATGGAACGTGCGCAGCATGCCCGAGAGGTCCCGGGACTGCTGCATCATGACGGTAATGGCCGCCACGCAAGCCGTCGTTGCCAGCAGCATCAGCAGAAAAAGCACCCCACTGGGCTCATCCTGCGCCTGGGACCGCGCACGTGTCCGATTTGAATCAAAGCGCGCACACAGCCACCAGGCCAGCATCAGGTAGACGGAAATGCCCACACACCACCCCAAGAGCCCGCGAAACTGCCATGCCAGCGGCATGGGCAGCGCCGCTGTGGCCAAGCCAGCCAACAATCCGTAGCCCAGGCGCTGTGGGCCGGTGGTTTCGGAAAGGTGTTTACGCATGGCGTTGATTGTGATGGCAATATCCTTCAGCGTGTCGCGACGACATTATGTTGAGTGCTGATTGTGTGCTTGTGCCGACGCCAGATGATCAGACTGCCAGGCAAATTCCACCACAACTGCGAGCCCGATACCGGTTGCGGGCGTTGAAAGACTCACCTGTGCGCCGGCTTTGGAGGCAAACTCGCGGACGATGGCCAGTCCGAGGCCGCTGCCGTTGGAATCGCGGTCATGGATCCGGTAGAAACGCTCGAATACCCGTTCCCTGCACTCAACAGGAATGCCCGGACCGTTGTCTTCCACGATCAGTGTCGTTCTGCCTTCCACTGAATCGACATGAACCGTTACGATGCCTCCCGCTTGGGTATACCGGATGGCGTTATCGACCAAGTTCATCACCATTTCTTTAATGGCAACCGGATGCGCCTTGACCGTGCTTGAGTCACCTGTCATTTCAAATCCCAGATCGATGTCCTTGGTCTGCGCCTGGGCGGCCAGATTTTCAAACACTTCCTGAACAACGACGGCCAGGTTGTTCGGTGTAACCGGGTCTGCCTCAGAGTTTGAGGCAAGCGCTTCAGCGGCAGACAAGGTCAACAACTGGTTCACCAATCGCACCGCCTGCTGCAGGGTGCGGCGCGCTGCTTTCAATGATTCAACCCGACCTTGATCATCAGTGGCCCGCATCGCATAGCTGAGCTGCGTGTTCAATAGCGCAAACGGAGTGCGCAGCTGGTGCGCGGCATTCTGGATAAAAATGCTCTGGGCGCCAGCGTGTTCTTCCAGCCGTCTGATGTAGTCGTTGATGGAGTCGACCAGGGGCGCCAGCTCTGCCGGCATGCCCTTTGACTCTATCGGTTGCAAGGTGCCCGGCACACGAGCGCTGACGGTATTACGCAGCTGGAGCAAAGGCCGCAGTCCACGATTCAGCCCAAACAAAATGAACACGGCAGCAAGCGCCAGAATAAGCAGCTGTTGACGGACCGCATGCATCCAGAGGCTATGGGCCAGTTGTTGATGACCATGCATGGTTTGCGCCACTTCCACCATGACAGGCCGGGCGTTCGGGTCCCCGATCACCGGCTGCAGGAGCGCCACGACCCGTACTGGCGCTTCGCGCATCGATGAGTTAAAGAAGTAAGGCGACTCGGCCTGCAATGCGACTGACGGCCTGGCCAGACCGGTGTAGCCTGACAGCAGGTGACCCGCGCCGGTCGTCACGCGGTAGTAGATTCGGTCAGGTTGACTGGACTGGAACAGCTCCAGTGCGGCGGGCGGAATCTGGTTCTGAAAGGAGCCATCCTCAAAACTGATCTGCTCTGCGATGCTGCGCGCGGAACCCAGTAGCAAACGGTCCTGTACCACCGAGGCGGTGTCCAGCGCATTGCCGTAGGTGGTCCAGGCATCAACCGCTACAGCACTGGCCAGCGGCAACAGTACCCACCCCAGCAGCTTGGCGCGCAGGCTACGGAACATCTGCCACCTCACGCAGCAGATAGCCCAGCCCCCGCAGCGTCACGATCTTGGCGACACTCTTTTCAAGTTTCTTTCGCAGGCGATGGACATAGATTTCGATCGCATCGGCGGAAACCTCTTCATCCATCGAAAACAGGCTTTGCGCCAAAGCCTGCTTGGACACCGTCGTCCCTGCCCTGGTCATCAGGACCTCCAGGACTGCACGCTCGCGTGGTGTGAGTGAAAGGCTTGTCTGGGCCAGCTTGAATTCCCTCGTATTGGTGTCGTAGTGAAGGTCACCACAGACAAGCAGCGGATTGGCGAGCCTGGAAGAGCGTCTGAGCAGTACGCGAATCCGCGCCTCCAGCTCCTCAACCTCGAAAGGCTTGGCCATGTAATCATCTGCACCGTGGTCCAGTTCGCTGACACGGCTTTGAATCGTGTTGTTAGCCGTCAGAATCAATACCGGCGTGTTGTCGTTGCGCGCACGAAGCCGCTTGAGCACCTCCTTGCCATCGAGCTTTGGCAGCGCCAGATCGAGTAGGACCAGACTGTAGGTCTCGGAGCGCAGCACAAAGTCCGCATCAGCGCCATTGTCAATCCAGTCAACGGTGTACTGCTCCTTGCGCAGCGTGCGCCTGAGCCAGGCTGCCAGGACCTTGTTGTCTTCAACCAGCAAAATTCGCATATTTAAAAATTGGGTTCACGCTCTGAACAAAACCGCTCCGGCCGGATTTTTCATTTGGATGGCAAAGGCAAGATGCAGGCTACCCGGATCATAGTAGGGCCACTTCAATGCGGGTACGCCCCTATCGCCAAAATCAAACCTACGGCTTGCCGGACCGTTCATCCGCCTTCATCGTCACCCCCGTACTTTCCCTAATCCCACAAGATTGAAAGCCAACGGAAAGCTACGGTCTCTTACGCTACCTGTCGATCGAGCTCCAAAACAGATTTTTCTGTGGTGCACCAGAGATGGAAAGCTCATCAGCGAAAAGTTACCCACATCGCAGCAGGCATGCCTGCACATTACAACCAGGAGATGATATGAACGCAAAACCAGTCAAACGCGCCCTGCTGACTTCAGTGGCCCTCGCCGCAACGCTTTTGAGTACATCCGCCGCTTTTGCGGCCGACAAGGTTTCCATCATGATCGGTGGTTATGAAAAGCATATTTACCTGCCCGCCAAGCTCGCCGAAGGACTGGGCTACTTCAAGGCCGAAGGGCTTGAAGTGGAATTGCTCAATGAAGGTGCCGGCGTGGACGCTGAAAACGAGATGCTGGCCGGCGCCGTGCAAGGCGTTGTCGGTTTTTACGATCACTGCGTGGACCTGCAGACCAAGGGAAAGTATGTGATGTCCGTGGTGCAGCTCAGCCAGGCACCGGGCGAAGTCGAGCTGGTCTCAACCAAGCACCCTGAAATCAAATCCATGGCCGACCTCAGGGGCAAGAGTCTGGGCGTCACCGGCCTGGGTTCCTCCACCAATTTCCTGAGCCAGTATCTGATGGTGAAGTCCGGCGTTCCGCTCGGTGAATTCACATCGATTCCGGTGGGCGCTGGTACGACTTTCATTGCAGCCATGCAGCAAGACAAGATTCAGGCCGGCATGACCACCGAGCCCACCATCTCGCGGCTGCTGAAGACCGGCGAAGCGCGTGTACTGATCGATATGCGTTCGATCGAAAAAACCAAACAGGCGCTAGGCGGCACCTATCCCGCAGCCTCGCTGTACATGTCCACCGACTGGGTTGAAAAGAACAAGCCGACGGTCCAGAAGCTGGCCAACGCCTTCGTCAAGACCCTGAAATACATCAACACGCACAGCGCTGCCGAGATCGCCGAAAAAATGCCCAAAGACTTCTACGTAGGTGACAAGGAGGGCTATATCAAGGCTCTCGCCGATGGAAAAGGCATGTTCACGCCCGATGGTGTGATGCCGGCTGGCGGCCCCGAGACGGTGCTTGCCGTTCTGTCCGGTTTCTCCAAAAACGTCAAGGGCAAAACCGTTGACCTGTCGAAAACCTTCACGACCGAGTTCGTCAAGAACGCAAAGTAAGCCACTGACCGGGCCAGGCGATGAGGGTTGCATGGTCATCGCCTGGCACTGGTCAGCGTATCAAAAACTCAATGCCAGAGTGCCCTCTGGCATACGGAAAATTTATGTCCGAAGTCTCCAAGCCCACCAGCCCAGCGATTGAGCTCATCAATGTGAGCCGACGCTTTCTCACCCCCGACGGCAAGTCAATGACAGCGCTGCGGGATTTCAATATGACGGTTGCCCGTGGCGAATTCGTCGCTGTCGTGGGCCCCACGGGCTGCGGCAAGTCGACCACGCTCAATCTGGTCACCGGCCTGACCAAACCGTCCAGCGGCGAAGTACGCGTGATGGGTGGGCCCGTGACGGGCATCGATCCCGGCATCGGCTTTGTCTTTCAGACAGACGCCCTGTTTCCATGGCGCAGCGTCATTGACAACGTCGTGGCCGGCCCGCTCTTTCGTGGCGTACCCGAAAGTCAAGCCTACGCAAGTGCACGGCAATGGCTCGCCCGCGTCAATCTTTCCGATCACGAATCGAAATATCCGCACCAGCTCTCGGGGGGAATGCGCAAGCGGGTCTCACTCGCCCAGACCTTTATCAATGAACCACAGATTCTGCTGATGGATGAGCCCTTTTCCGCGCTGGACGTGCAAACCCGCGTCCTGATGCATGAAGAACTATTGCGCCTCTGGTCCCAGGCCAAGGCATCCGTGGTTTTTGTCACCCATGATCTTGAGGAGGCCATCGCCCTGGCCGACAAGGTGTACGTCCTGACGGCCGGCCCGGCAACGGTGAAGTCGGTGTACGCCATTGACATTCCACGGCCCCGTGTTGTAAGCGAGATTCGTTACGACAAGGCCTTTATTGACATTGCGCACACCATCTGGGAAGACCTGCGTGATGAGGTGCAGCGCGGCGCAGCGCGCCAAGAAGCCCTTGTGGCCTGAGGAAATACGCCATGACCGATACAACACTCCTTCCCGGCATCCTGTTCCAGCCCGGCACGTCTGATGCGGAAATCGAAGCCGCCGCCGTGCGTGCCGCGCGCAAACGAAACCAGACCGTTTACTTCTGGCGGTATTTCATCCTGGTGGTGTTCTTGGGTGGATGGGAATTGTTGGCCAGTACCAAGCTGATAGATGAATTCTTTTTTTCCAAGCCTTCCGCCATCGTCTTTCGACTCTATGAATGGATCACCGAAGGCACCTCGGAAGGACCCCTCTGGTTCCACCTGTGGGTGACCATGGAAGAATCGCTGCTCGGATTCTTCACCGGAGCCTTTGGCGGGATCGTCGCCGGCATAGCACTCGGCCGCAACCGCATGCTGTCCGATATTTTTTCGGTCTATATCAAGGTAATCAACTCGGTGCCGCGGGTCGTCCTGGCGCCAATCTTCATCATGCTGTTCGGCTTGGGACTGACGTCGAAAGTAGCGCTGTCGTTTGTGATGGTTTTCTTCGTTGTCTTTTCCAACGCCTTCCAGGGTGTGCGCGAAGCGGACCGTAACCTGCTGGCCAATGCGCAAATTTTGGGCGCCAAGGACTGGCAGCTCACCCGCGCCGTCATTATTCCCTCCGCCATGAGCTGGATTTTTGCCTCGCTGCACGTGAGCTTCGGCTTTGCCATCGTGGGCGCCATTGTGGGCGAATTTGTGGGCGCACGCTACGGCATCGGTCTGCTTATCAATGTTGCCAAGGGTTCGTTTGACGCCGCTGGCATGTATGCAGCCATCGTCATCATCATGGTGGTTGCGCTCGCAGCGGAATATTCGATGACCCTGATCGAAAATCGTCTGGCCAAATGGCGACCTGCTCCCTTGCAAGACACCCAATGACACCGCAGGAACCACGGACAGGCTTGTTTTAAAACCCGGTCGTTGAGCATACGACGCTCAACGACCGCCCTCCTTGAGCAGAATACCCCAGGAGCGCGTTTTATCCAAACAGGACTGGACAGACCGGCAACACGGTGCAAATCATGCGCCGTTAAAGCGTGAGGATGGTGCAACCCGTGGTTTTACGGGCTTCAAGGGCACGATGGGCTTCGGCCACATCGGCCAGAGCAAAGCGCTGGTCGATGCGAATGCTCACCTTGCCGCTGGTGACCATATCAAACAGCTCATCGGCCATCTCCTGCGTGGATTCTCGCGTGGTGATGTGGCTGAACAGCGTCTGGCGCGTCAGGTAGAGTGAGCCTTTGGTGCCCAGGATGCCGGGCGAGAATGGCGCGACCGGGCCAGAGGCATTGCCAAAACTCGCCATCAGGCCGAGGGGGCGCAGGCAATCAAGCGAACGGTCAAAGGTGTCCTTGCCTACCGAGTCATACACCACCTTGACGCCTTGGCCGCCGGTAATTTCCTTCACGCGCGCCACAAAATCCTCTTTCGCATAGTTGATGACAAAGGCCGCACCATGCGCCTTGGCCAGTGCACATTTCTCATCAGAACCCGCGGTGCCGATCAGCTGCAGGCCCATGGCCTTGGCCCATTGGCAGGCGATCAGACCCACGCCGCCAGCGGCCGCGTGAAACAGCACAAAGTCGCCTTCCTTCAGCCCGCCCTGCGGCTGCGTGCGGCGCAGCAGGTATTGCGCGGTAAGGCCCTTGAGCATCATGGCCGCGCCCGTCTCAAACGAAATCGCATCCGGCAGCTTGCACACGCACTTGGCGGGCATCACGCGCACCTCGCAGTAGCTACCCGGTGGCTGGCTGGCATATGCGGCGCGGTCGCCCGCTTTGAGGTGCGTCACGCCCGCCCCTACGGCTTCGACCACGCCCGACGCTTCCATGCCCAACTGCAGCGGCATGGGCAGCGGGTACAAGCCGCTGCGCTGGTAGACATCAATGAAGTTCAGGCCTATGGCCTTGTGACGAATGCGAATCTCGCCGGGGCCGGGCTCGCCCACCTGCACCTCGACGATCTTGAGTTCTTCGGGGCCACCGTGCTGGTCAATGCGCACGGCTTTGGAGATGATGGGGGTCATGATGGGTTTCCTTGTAGTTTGTCGGTTGTCGGTTGTCGGTTGTCGGTTGTCGGTGAATCAGTGAATCAGTGAATCGATGAAATTGAACAGTAAGAGCGACTGGCCGTCATGGTGCCATGAATCGAATTAAGCTGCTGTTGCCAAGGGCTGAAAGGTGGCCCGCAGCGCGGATTCATGGGCGACTTGGTAAAGTCCCGGGCATGAAACAACGCCTGACACCCGCCACCGCCCTGCTATTGGTGGTTCCTCCTTTACTCTGGGCGGGCAACGCGGTAGTGGGCCGCCTCGTCACTGGGCTGGTTCCGCCCATGACGCTTAATTTTCTGCGCTGGGCGCTGGCTTTTGTGATTCTTTTGCCACTGGCCCACCGGGTACTGCGGCCGGGCAGCGCCATGTGGCCGAACTGGAAGCGCTTTGCATTGCTGGGTTTGCTGGGCGTGGGCTGCTACAACGCCCTGCAATACCTGGCACTGAAAACGTCCACCCCGCTCAACGTGACGCTGGTGGCGTCCAGTGTACCGGTCTGGATGCTCGCGGTCGGAGGGCTCTGCTTCGGCCAGCGCGTTTCACGCCAGCAGATCGCCGGGGCTTTGCTATCGATTGCCGGCGTGCTCGTGGTGCTGTCACGAGGCCAGTGGGCCATGCTGGCAGAAGTCCGGCTGGTGCCTGGCGATATCTATGTGCTGGTGGCGACCCTGGCCTGGGCGTTTTACAGCTGGCTGCTGTCGCAACCTAAGGAGCCGCCCGAAATCCGCCAGGACTGGGCCGCCTTCCTGATGGCGCAAATTGTCTTTGGCTTGGGCTGGTCCGGTTTATTTGCAGGCAGCGAATGGGCGCTGACGGATGCGCACATCACATGGGGCTGGCCATTAGCTGCAGCCTTGCTGTTTATCGCCGTCGGCCCCGCGGTGATCGCCTACCGCTGCTGGGGCATGGGCGTGCAGCGCGTCGGACCGGCCATCGCCGGCTTTTTCTCCAACCTCACACCGTTGTTTGCAGCCCTGCTGTCAGCGGCCTTCCTGGGGGAATTGCCGCATCTTTACCACGCGCTGGCGTTTGTGCTGATTGTGGGCGGGATTGTGGTGTCATCGCGGCGGTGAATAGCCTGCACGCTTGCCACTGCACGCGTCGCTATGTCTGCCCATCCAGACCGAACTGCTGCCTGAACGCGGCGCAGAACCCGCTGGTGCCGCTGATCGACAGGGTCACCGTGTGCCGCGGCCTGCCGACCGGCCCGATGTGCACCGAGAACCGGCGCGCGGAGGCGTCGTACTCGATGTGCTGCGGGGCCGTGAACTCCTGCTGGCCCTGCAGGTCGAAGTCCCAGTCTCCCCCCTCGCCCAACGGCCCACGGATGCCCACAAACATCGTGTAGGCCCAGTCCAGCACCTGGACGATCTCGTCCTGCACGGCAGCCACCTGCTCCGGCCAGGTCGAGGTCATCGCGTCGAAAGTGCCGATGCCGTCGGTGTCCTCGCTGTAGTCGAAGTCCAGGTAGTTGAGGTGGTAAATGCTCATGAGACAGGCATGCCCGCTCAATAGGTACCGGGATACGTCCCGCCATCAGCCAACACGTTCTGACCAGTCATGTAACCGGCCTGCATGCTGCACAGGAAAGCACAAATGGCGCCGAACTCTTCGGGTGTGCCAAAACGCCGGGCGGGGATTTTTTTGCGGCGCGCATCCATGACGGCATCAAGCGACTGTCCGGTTTTTTGAGCTGCGCCGCTCATGGTGACTCTCAGGCGATCCGTATCAAACGCGCCCGGCAGCAAGTTGTTGAGCGTAACCCCCTGAGAAGCGAGCTTGCTGCGCGCCACACCGGCGACAAAGCCCGTCAGGCCGCTGCGCGCGCCGTTGCTCAGACCCAGAATGTCGATCGGTGCCTTGACGGCGCTGGAGGTGATGTTGACGACACGGCCAAAACCGCGTGCCGCCATGCCGTCCACGGTGGCCTTGATCAGTTCGATCGGTGTCAGCATGTTGGCGTCCAACGCCTTGATCCACGCGTCCCGGTCCCAGTCGCGGAAATCGCCAGGCGGCGGGCCGCCCGCGTTGGTGACCACGATGTCGAAGTCCTTGCGCACCGCAAAGACGGCGGCGCGGCCTTCCACCGTGGTGATGTCCGCCGAAACAAATTGGACGCTAGCGCTTGCGGGACGGGCGTTGTCAGCTATCAATTTCGCAGCAGCAGCGTGTAAAACCTCGGCGCCCCGCGCCACGATCAGCACATGGACGCCCTCGCGCACCAGCGCCTGCGCGCAGCCGAGGCCCAACCCTTTGCTGGCACCGCACACCAGCGCCCATTTTCCGGCAATACCTAAATCCATACGATATCCTTGATGAAAAAAATTAACGGGAAAGAGTAAGTGCCACAATTTTTCGAGGGGCCGCCCCTGGAAAAATTAATGCCCTAGGGGGGCAGCATATTACATGCAGTGAAAAGCGTAGGGGCGAGCGAACGCAGCGCCAGGCCGCCCCAAGCAAGTTCAGACCCCTCGGGAGGCATCCTTCGACAAGCTCAGGACGAACGGAGACACGAGAGCGTGGGGGCAACATTCCCTAACGGCCCGCTCTGGTAAACACAAAAATTCCGGCGATCACCAGCACTGTACCCGCGGCCAGCCAGGCGGTGAAAGGTTCGCCCAAAATAACCACCCCCATCAGGATGGTGGACATGGGGCCCACCATGCCGGTCTGCGCGGCCAGGCTGGCACCAATACGCTCGATCGCCATCATCACCATCAGCACGGGCGCGGCCGTGCACAAGGTGGCGTTGAGAACGGACAGCCAGATCACCTCAGGCGCGACTAGAGCAGCGCTCAGGGGCCTGAGCACCACGAACTGCAGGATGCAGAGCAGGCAAGCAACGGTAGTTGCCAGTCCCACCAGCCGCAAGGAGCCCAGACGCCCGACCATTTCGCCGCTGTAAACCAGGTAAACCGCATAGCTGACCGCGCTCAGGAAGACCAGCAGCGCACCCCAGGCCGCATCGGCGCCTTGCAGCGTGATCTCGTGGCCAAATACCAGCACCACCCCGCAGTAGCTGATGGCCATGCCGATGATCTGCCGCGCCCTCACGCGTCGCTGGTACAGCCCCAGCCCCAGCAGCAAGACCACCGTGGGATTGAGGTACAGAATCAGGCGCTCCAGCGAGGCGCTGATGTATGCCAACCCGGCAAAGTCCAGAAAGCTGGCCAGGTAGTAGCCGGTGAATCCGAGCCAGAGCACCCCCAGCCAGTCTTTGCGCGTGAGAGGTGCTTTGCCCCGGCTGGCCCACCAGGCCATCATGGCAAAAAACGGCAGCGCAAACAGCATGCGGTACATGATCAGCGTGACGGCATCGACGCCGTAGCGGTAAGCCAGCTTGACGATGATCGCCTTGCCACTGAACGCAATCGCCCCGAAGGTGGCGAGCAGCAAGCCTGGCGCTATGCTTTTTGTAGCTGCTTGTTCCCGTCCCTCCTGGGCTATAGGTACTTTTTGTTCTGAACTATTGCTCAAGATGTATTCTTAAAAACCCACGGCCTGCCCATCACGACGGGCGTCGCTCGCCGCCACGTAGCCTTCGACTTTGGGGTTGCCGGCGCGCCAGATGAACTGGCCGGCGCCAAAGTCCTGGTAGGAGTCGTTGATGACTTCGACCCGGTGGCCGCGGTCTGCCAGGCCTTGTAGCGCCTGCGGGTTCATTGCGGCTTCGACGTTGATCTCCAAGCCAGCGTTGTAGCGCCAGCGCGGCGCGTCGCAGGCCACCTGCGGGCTCTGGCGGTAGTCCAGCATGCGCACCAGCGTCTGCATGTGGCCCTGCGGCTGCATGTTGGCACCCATCACGCCGTAGCTCATCACGGGCTGGCCGTCTTTGCTAAGGAAGGCCGGGATGATGGTGTGAAAAGGACGCTTGCCCGGTGCAACCTGGTTGGCACCGGCCTGCAGGCTGAAGCCATGGCCGCGGTTTTGCAGGCTGATGCCAAATTCGGGCTCGACACAACCCGAGCCAAAGCCCATGTAGTTGCTCTGGATGAAGCTCACCATCATGCCGTCCTCGTCCGCCGCAGTCAGGTAAATCGTGCCGCCCTTGACCGGATTGCCCGCCCCGAAATCCTGCGCCTTGTTCATGTCTATGAGTTTGGCGCGCGTTGCGAGGTAGGCGTCATCGAGCATTTGCGCGGGTGTCACCTCCATGGACGAGGGCTCGGCGACATATTTATAGACATCGGCAAACGCCAGCTTCATGGCTTCGATCTGCACATGCTGGGAATCCACGCCATCGACCGGCAGACCCGCCACGTCGAATTGATCCAGAATGCCCAGCGCAATCAGCGCTGCAATGCCCTGGCCATTGGGGGGAATCTCGTGCAGGGTGTAGCCGCGGTAGTCTTTGGCGATGGGCTGGACCCACTCGGGCTGGTAGGCCTCAAAATCCCTGGCGGTGATGCTGCCGCCGTTTTGCGCAGAAAATCTTTCAATGGCCTGGGCGATGGCGCCGCCGTAATACGCGGCGCCTTTGCTCTCTGCAATGGCCCTCAGCGCTTTGGCCGCGGCCTTGCACTGGAACAGTTCACCCACCTTGGGCGCCCGGCCCCAGGGCAAGAAGGCCCCGGCAAACCCGGGCTGCGATTGCAGTTCAGCCGTAGCGGCGGCCCACTTCTGCTGCACCACGATCGGCAGCAGGTAGCCGCGCTCGGCAATTTCAATGGCGGGCTCCATCAGGTCGGCGAACGGCAGCTTGCCAAAGCGCTCACTCAGTGCAACCCAGCTGCCCACGGCACCCGGCACCGTCACGGCATCCATGCCGCGTTTGGGTGGCGTGCGGGCCTCCGCGCCGTATTTGCGCTTGAAGTACTCGGGCGTCCAGCTCTGCGGTGCGCGCCCCGATGCGTTCAGCCCGTGGAGCTCCTTGCCATCCCACAAAATGCAGAAGGCATCGCTGCCCAAGCCGTTGCTGACCGGCTCGACGATGGTCATGGCCGCCGCCGCCGCTATTGCCGCGTCTACCGCATTGCCGCCCTTGAGCATCATGCGCAAGCCGGCCTGCGCCCCCAGCGGGTGGGAGGTGGACACGACATTGCGGGCAAACAGGGGAAGTCGGGTGGAGGGGTAAGGATTGCTGAAGTTGAAGTTCATGGGTGACCTGTCAAAGTCGGTTGAGATACGGCTGGGCAGCTGCCGGCAGGAGCAGCGACAGAGACGAGCCTGCCAGCAGCAGGCTCAAGAGATGTCCAGGTTTCATCGGATTCCAGGTTTCTTGGGTTTGCTGTTCAACGATTTTGCGGTGCAGCTTGCGCATGGACCACCACACCATGCAAAACCTCGTTGCTGCCATTGTGACGCACGGAAGTTACCGCACGGCTATGGACGCCCCATGGCGCTGACGCCATGAAAAACGGCACCCGAAAGTGCCATTGAGAACCCAGGTGGCAGCCTATGTTCAGTCTTCCACAAAAGCCTCCTCGCGCTTGTGCTTGACCGAAGGCATCAGCACAACCACCAGCAGCAACAGAGCGGCTGCCAGCAGCCCAGCCGACAGGGGACGCGTCACAAACACGCTCCAGTCACCACGCGACAGCAGCAGCGCCCGGCGCAGGTTTTCTTCCATCATGGGGCCCAGAATAAAGCCCAGCAGCAAAGGCGCGGGTTCAACGCCCAGCTTGAGAAATAGGTAACCGATCACGCCAAAACCGCCGACCATCCACACGTCAAACGTGTTGTTGTTGGTGGTGTAAACCCCAATCGCACAGAACAGCACAATCGCCGGGAACAGGTAGCGGTAAGGCACCGTCAGCAGCTTGATCCACATGCCAATCAGCGGCAGGTTCAAAATGATCAGCATCGCGTTGCCGATCCACATCGAGGCAATCAGGCCCCAGAACAGTTCGGGGTTGCTGGTCATGACCTGCGGACCCGGCTGGATGTTGTGAATCGTCATGGCGCCCACCATCAGGGCCATCACGGCGTTGGGCGGAATACCCAGCGTGAGCAGCGGAATGAACGAGGTCTGCGCACCGGCGTTGTTGGCCGACTCTGGCGAAGCCACGCCGCGGATGTTGCCTTGGCCGAAGGGAACTTCGCCGGGCTTCATCTTGATTTTTTTCTCTAGCGCGTAGGCTGCGAACGCTGCCAGCACCGCACCACCGCCGGGAAGAATGCCCAGAGCAGAACCCAGGAAGGTACCGCGCAGTACCGCGGGTGCCATGTCCTTGAAATCCTGCTTCGTGGGAAACAGGCCCGTCACATTGGCGGTGAATACCTCGCGTTCATGCTCCGGCTGCGCCAGATTGCTGATGATCTCACCGTAACCGAACACGCCCATGGCAATCACAATAAAGCCGATGCCGTCGGTCAGCTCGGGAATGTCAAAACTGAAACGTGCAACACCCGAATTGACGTCGGTGCCGACCAGGCCGAGCAGCAGGCCCAGCACAATCATCGCAACCGCTTTGAGCAGCGAGCCGGAAGCCATCACCACGGCGCCGATCAGGCCGAGGACCATCAGCGCAAAATATTCAGCCGGGCCAAACTTGAAAGCCAGTTCGGTCAGCGGAGGCGCGAACGCCGCCAGAATCAGCGTGCCAACGCTACCCGCAAAGAACGAGCCCAGACCCGCCGCGGCCAGCGCAGGCCCGGCCCGGCCTTTTCGCGCCATCTGGTAACCGTCGATACAAGTGACCACCGATGAAGTCTCACCGGGCAGATTCACCAGAATGGCCGTGGTGGACCCGCCGTATTGCGCGCCGTAATAAATACCGGCCAGCATGATCAGCGCAGAAACGGGGGGCAACGCGTAAGTAGCTGGCAGCAGCATGGCAATGGTAGCTACCGGGCCGATGCCAGGCAGCACACCAATCAGCGTACCCAGCAGGCAGCCGATAAAGGCATACAACAGGTTAATCGGCGTGAACGCCACGCCAAAACCCAGCGCCAAATGTGAAATCAGATCCATTTTTTTTCCTTAGCCGGTGATGAAGGTGGGCCACACGGCAATCTGCAGCTGGAGCACAAGCACAAAAGCGATATAACTGCCAACGGCCAGCACGGTGGCCAGAATGAAGGTGGCCTTAACCTTCCAGCCAGACTCGGCCATGCTGGAGATGAACGTCAGGGCGTAAATGGCCACAATCATGCCCATCGCAGGAAAATTGATGCTGGGCAAACCGGCCAGCAAGGCACCAAACACCAGATTGGCCAGAATAATAAAAATCAGCGGCTTCCAGGCCCATTTGCCAATTTTGTCGCCGCCCAGGGTCTCAACCACCAGGGCCTTAAAGGTGATGGCCGCCCCCAAAATGGTCATCAGGATGCCCAGCCAGAGCGGAAAATAGCCGGGGCCCATGCGGGCGGCTTCGCCGATGTTGTAGGTGGTTGCGCCCCAGGCAAATGCCACGCCGATGCCCATGAACATGAGCCCGGAAAAAAAGTCTTTTTGACTCTTGATATTCACGGTTTGTCTCCTCTATATAAAGAATGAATTGGTCGATTGTGCATTCAATCACCGGCGCAGGACATGTGGCTTTCACCTATACGGCCCGGCGGTGCCAGGAAGCCGTAAGTCCGGCCGCAACTTCGGCGGGAGGGCCAAAAGGCGAAAGCACCTCAGGAAAGCGGGGGGGTGGACGCCAGGATTTCTTCGATGGTGGTCAGGCCTTCAGCCACTTTCAGGGCACCCCCCAGTCGCAGCGGGCGCATCCCTTCCGTGATTGCCTGTTGACGCAGCGCATCAATATTGGGTTCTTTCGAAACCTTTTCCTTGAAGCCTTCGGTCACCGTCAGCAACTCGTACAAGCCCATCCGTCCCCTGAAGCCGGTCATGCGGCAATCCACACAGCCCACAGGTTTGTAGGGCCGGTAGCCGCCGCTGATTTGCCAGGGTTTGACCAGTTCCGCGAGGGTTTCCCGCGAGGCACTGTCGTCCGGCTCACGGCACTGGCTGCACAGGGTGCGTACCAGCCGCTGGGCCAGCACGCCCAGCAAGGTGGCGTTGATCAGGTAGGACGGCACGCCCAGCTCCATCAGGCGGGATACGGCAGAGGGCGCATCGTTGGTGTGCAGCGTGCTGAAGACCAGGTGGCCCGTCAGCGCGGCCTGCACAGCCATTTCAGCGGTCGGCAGGTCACGTATCTCGCCCACCATGATGATGTCCGGGTCTTGCCGCATCAAAGCGCGCAGCCCTTCGGGAAAACCAAAATCCAGATGCGGCTGAACCTGCGTCTGGTTGAACGCGGGCTCGATCATCTCGATCGGGTCTTCGATCGTGTTGACATTGACCTCTTCGGTAGCGAGCCGTTTCAGTGTGGAATACAGCGTGGTGGTCTTGCCCGAACCGGTCGGGCCGGTCACCAGCACAATGCCGTAGGGGCGTTTGACCAGTTGCTCCCAGCGCTCGGCGTCGTGTTGCGAAAAGCCCAGCGCATCGAGATTTTTAACCGTGGTGTCTGGGTCAAAAATACGCATGACCATTTTTTCGCCAAATGCAGTGGGCAGGGTGGACAAGCGCATTTCCACCTCATCGCCGCGCGGGTTGCGTGTCTTGATGCGGCCGTCCTGCGGGCGGCGTTTTTCAACCACATCCATACGGCCCAGCAGCTTGATGCGCGCCGTCATGGCGCCCAGCACGCCCATGGGCAACTGGTACACCGGGTGCAGCACGCCGTCGATGCGAAAACGGATCACGCCCTGCTCGCGCCGCGGCTCCAGATGAATATCGCTGGCGCGCTGGTCAAAGGCATATTGCCAGAGCCAGTCCACCACCTGCACCACCCCCTGGTCATTGGCGTCGAGCTGCTTGTTGCTCTTGTTCAGTTCAACCAGTTGCTCAAAGCTGGCCGAGCCAGACGTTCCGCCCGCCTTGAGCGCCGCCTTGACGGATTTGGCCAGCGCAAAAAATTCCGCCGTGAACTTGGTGATTTCCAGCGGATTGGCCACCACCAGACGCACGCTGCGTTTGGACTGGCGCTCGATCTCCGACACCCAGTCCGTGACGAACGGCTCGGACGTCGCAATCACCACCTCGCTAGGTGTGACCTTCACCGGCAACACCTTGTGCCGCTCGGCATATACGGCCGACATGGTGTCTGCCACCTTGCCCACGTCCACCTTGAGGGGGTCAATCCTCAAATAGCTGAGGCCTGCGCGGCCGGCCAGCCACTGGGCAATGGTTTCGATATCCAGCGGTTTGCCATCGGCCACACGTGTCATGCTGACACTGGCCAGCCTGACCAGGGGATGCTGCGCGCTTTGCACTTGCGAACAGCGGGCAAGGGTGCGCTGCGCCTCGGCGCTGCTGATGACGCCGTCTTCACTGAGCCATTCGACCAGGCGACGCCAGTCCAGCGGGCCGGCATGGGGCGCGGAGGAGACCTTTTTAGCCTGATGATCCCGTGGGGTTTTGGGGGGCATGACTGCACTCATGAGTCGCAATGTACCGCATCCACAGCACGAGCCCGTGTCGCCGTGCCGCAATAACGCCTTGCCGCCATCACGCGCGCATCAGGCCACCGGCCCGAAAAGCCGCAACCACTTTTTGGCGGGCAGGTCCCAGCGCGATTCAATCACGTCGGCCTGCAGCAAGAGGTCGGCCCGCTCGGGGCGCGTGGGTTCGCGCTGGGCCATCACCACCGTGTTGCCCTCACGCGTCGGCCGGAAAGCCCAGACCGACTCGGGACCGAAGGCCTCGGCCATCCTGGTAAGCGACTCGACATAGCTGGAATCGCGACCAAAGAGGTTCACCGTCATCACCCCATCGTCGGTCAGCAGGCTCCGACAGTGGGTGTAAAAATCAGCGTCGTCCAGCACCGGCGCAGCGGCTTCTTGGTCATACAGGTCAACGTGCAGCAGATCAACCGTGCCCTGATGCTCAGGTTTCTGTATCTCCGAGCCCGCATCGGCTTCAATGACATGCAGGCGCAAATCGTCGCGCGGCAATTTGAACCACAGCCGACAGGCCGTAACTACCTGCGGGTTGATCTCGACCGCCGTGGTTTTCATGCGCAGCTTTTTGTAGCAGAACTTGGTCAGCGCCGCCGAGCCCAGGCCCAGTTGCATCGCATGCTTTTTGGCCACCGTCTGCGCATCCACGAACAGCAGCCCCACCATCATGCGCTGCACATACTCCAGCTCAATGTCATAGGGCGCATCGCGCAGCATGGAGCCTTGCACCCATTCGGTGCCCAAGTGCAGAAAGCGCACCTCGCCGTAGTCTGAAAAATTGACTTCGGGGAGCTCTGCAGTGGCTTTAACCGTCTCTTTTTTCGACATTAAATCAATCCATGTTTTTCAAAAACCTCGCGCCAGGCAGCGAGTTTGCGCTCAAAACTCCACGACGCATTCGCCGGACTGGTTGAAGGCAACTTGTGAAATTGGACCCCCACGCTTTTCACTTCGTGTAATGCGCTGCCCCCCGAGGGGGCGGTGCTTGCTTGGGGCGGCCCGGCGCGGCGCACGGCGGCTCCCGTCCCCTCTAATGCAGCCCTGACATGGAGCGAATGCTTGAAGCTCTCCCCGCCGTTATGGGCAATGGCCTGCAATGCAGGGCAAAGCCGCTGTATCTCTGCAAAATCGTTCACCACCGGATGGCGGATATGACTGTCCAGGCTGCCTTCGCGTTCGCACGCCACATACACGTCCCACAGACCCAGCTGCTTGGACAACAGCCAATCACTACGAATTTTATAGCTGCTCACGCCCGTATCTATTGGGCTAGAAGGCCAAATGGCTTGCAGAATCTTCCAGAAATGGTTTTGCGGATGGCCATAATACTGCCGCGCCGCGAGCGACGCCACGCTCGGAAAACTACCCAGTATCAGCAGGCGCGTGCGGCTGGAAACCAGCGGCGGCAAACCGATCAGCACGAGATCAGCGCCCTGAGCTTGGGCAAGGCCTGCAGCGCGTTGGCGGTGGTGGCCAGGGCCAGTGCTTCAGCCGACAGGCTCCGCAGGCTCGCCACCTGCTGCGCGATGCGCGGCAACTCGCCCGGCTCATTGCGGCCCTGCGCCTGGCCTGCCCCGCGCTGCGCTGCGGTGGTGTAAATCCAGTGCGGCGGAATGTCGGGTGAGTCGGTTTCCATCACCAGCGCGTCCAGTGGCAACTCAACGGCCAGGTGCCTGAGCTGCCGGGCTGGCTCAAACGTCACCGCGCCACCGAAACCCAGCTTGAACCCCAGTTTGATGAACGCCATCGCCTGCTGCTGGCTGCCATTGAAGGCGTGGGCAATACCGCTCCAGCCGCCTTCAGGCACCAGTTCACGCAAGTGCTTGAGCAGCTTGTCGGCCGAGCGCCGCACATGCAGGATGACCGGCAAGCCGTGCTTGCGCGCCAGTTTGAGCTGCTCGCGATAGAAATGCTCCTGCCGCTCCCGCATCGGGCTTTCGGTCAGCGCGGGCACAAAATAATCAAGCCCGATTTCACCCACCGCCACCAGGCGCGGGTCAGACTTTCTGAGGGCCAGCTCTGCATCCAGCACCTGCAAATCGGCGTCTTGCGCCCTGGGCACCAACAGCGGGTGAATGCCCAGCGCATAGCTGAAAGAAAACTCATTCGCCAGCCTACGCACCGCAGCAAAGTTGCCGACCTCAACAGCAGGCAACACGCAATGCGCCACCCCGTTGACAGCAGCCCGCGCGCGCACCGCTGCCACATCCGGGGCGAACTCCCCCGCATCGAGGTGGCAGTGGGTATCGATCCAGAACGTCATCCGAGGTGGATCAGCACCTTGCCGACGTGGGTCATGCTCTCGGTCGCCTCATGCGCCGCCACCACCTCGTCCAGACTGAAACCGAAGCGCGCAAACACCTGGTGCTTGAACTTGCCCGCCCGCAGGGCCGCGGTGATGTAACGCGCGGCCTCGTCATGGGCCTGATGCGACATGGCGTACACCAGCACGAAGCGCACCGTCAGGTCCTTGCCCAGCATGGGCCAGAACGGAATCGCGGGCTCGTGAATGGCATCGGAGGCGTAGGTGGCGATCACGCCGTCGGTCGTGAGCAGCGCCACATCGGTGACCAGGTTCACGCCAAACGCCACCTCGATCACCCGGTCCAGGCCACTGTCCTCGCCCGTGATGTCCTTGACCCGGCGCGCCACGTCCTCGGTCTTGTAGTTGATCACATGGTCGGCCCCGGCGAGCCGGGCTTGCGCTGCCTGCTCGTCGCGGCTGACGGTGGCGATCACGCGGGCGCCTTCGAGCTTGGCGATCTGCACCGCATAAAAGCCGACGGCGCCGGCGCCGCCTTGCACCAGCACCGTTTTGCCTTTGACCGGGCCGTCGGCGAGCACGCAGCGGTGCGCCGTCATCGCCGGAATGCCCATGCAGGCGCCAACCTCGAAATCGACCGCATCAGGCAGCGGCACGGCCTTGTGCTCGGGCACCGTGGTGTATTCGGCGCAGGTGCCGAAGGGCCGACCCAGCGTGGCCTCGTACACCCAGACGCGCTGTCCGATCCGGGCCTGGTCCACGCCCGGCCCCACGGCGTCGATCACGCCCGCGCCGTCCTGGTGCGGAATGACCAGCGGAAACGGCATGGCCAGCATCCCGCGGTAGCCACCGCGCCCCTTGGTGTCGGACGGATTGACCGCCGAGACATGGATGCGCACCCGCACCTCGCCGGCCTGCGGCTCGGTCAGGGGACGTTCGCCGGCCTGCAACACCTGCCGCGCCGGCCCTTTTTGTTCGTAATAGACAGCTTTCATCGTCATGCTTTCCGGGAATGGTTCGAAGGCGCGGACAGCGCACCCTTCAGGCGCAAAGGATAGCGTCATTGGCCATGCGATGTGCAGAAAATCGCAGACAAGCCTTCACAGGATAGCGTGTTGCGTCGTCGGACACCGCCTCAACTTCGGTGGCCCTTGACCTAGATCAGACGCACATATAAGCATTGCCTTAATTCCTCGATACACTCGCACAGGAGATCATGAAATTTCAAGTCATTGGTTCTCGGAAATTCTTCTTTTGTCTACGGCTGCACCGCAGACGGGCTTTTGGTAAAAACCGCGATGAACAACCCATCCCTTCCCAAACCCATTCCAACCGCCATTGCGGTTGGCATTACCCTTCTTATCTGGTTTGTCATTCCAGTCCCTGACAAAGTCAGTCCTGAAGCGTGGCACTTGCTGGCGCTATTTATCGGAACCATTGCCGCCATCATTGGCAAAGCCATGCCGATTGGCGCTTTGTCGATCGTGGCCATTTCTTTGGTGGCCATTACAGAAGTGACCCGACCCGGCAAACCGGAAGGCGCGATTGCCGATGCCTTGAGTGGTTTTTCCAATCCCTTGATCTGGTTGATTGCCATTGCCGTGATGATCTCTGTGGCCTTGACCAAAACCGGACTCGGTACGCGAATTGGCTACAACTTTATTTCGCTGTTTGGCAAGAAAACTATCGGGGTGGCCTACAGTCTGGTTTTGTCCGAGTTGGTTATTGCCCCGGTCACGCCCAGTAACACGGCACGCGGCGGGGCCATTATTCACCCCATCATGCGCTCGATCGCGGATGCCTTTGGCTCCAGCCCTGAATTGGGCACCTCGAAAAAAATAGGCCGGTATCTGGCGCTGGTCAATTACAACACCAACCCCATCACGTCGGCCATGTTCATCACGGCCACCGCGCCCAATCCCTTGATCGTGGATTTGGTTGCCAAAGCCACCAACTCAGCCATCAAGATCACCTGGGGCCAATGGGCTTTGGCGGCGCTGCTGCCGGGGCTGTGCATGCTGCTGCTGATGCCGCTGGTGTTGTATTTTCTTTTCCCGCCTGAAATCAAAAACACACCCAACGCCAAAGAGTTGGCCCAAACCGAGCTGACCAAACTGGGGCCAATGAAGTCTTCAGAATTCATCACGCTGGGCGTTTTAGGTCTGATGCTGGCCATGTGGGCTGGCGTGCCGACCCTGCTGTTTGGCCCAGCATTTGACCTCAACGCCACCACCACAGCCTGGATTGGCCTGTCGCTGTTGTTGATTACCGGTGTGCTGGACTGGGACGACATTCTCAAAGCCAAGAGCGCTTGGGACACCTTGATCTGGTTTGCAGCGCTGGTGATGATGGCTACTTTTCTGGGAAAGCTGGGTTTGGTTGGCTGGTTTGCGTTGTCCATTCAAAATGGCATTAGCTATCTGGGCCTGGGCTGGATGAGTGCCACCGCCGTTTTGGTTCTGGTTTATTTCTACTCCCACTATTTCTTTGCCAGCACCACAGCCCACATCACGGCCATGTTTGCAGCCTTTTTTACCGCAGGTTTGGCGCTTGGCGCACCGCCCATGCTGCTGGCTTTGGTGCTGGCCTTTTCGTCTTCGCTGATGATGTCGCTGACCCACTACGGAACCGGCACGGCGCCCATCATTTTCGGCTCGGGCTACACCACCTTGAATGAGTGGTGGAAGGCCGGCGCGGTGATGAGCGTGGTCAACCTGCTGGTTCTGGTGGTGGCGGGCGGCATTTGGTGGAAGATTTTGGGGTATATCTGACCAAGCTGCCTGCAGTTGCACAAGCTGCCAAGGCTTGAAGCACTTCGCAATACCGCCTGATCCCTTCAAGGTTTTTTGACAGCGTGGGCGCGAATCCAGTCGGCCAATTCGGCTTCGAGATAGGCAGCAAGTCGACAAATATCTGTAAAAACCGGAACGAAAAGACGGCACTGGCCTTGGGTGAAGACCATGACCCGGCACCCAAAAACGATGAAGCGCCCGTGCCTGCGGTGCTGCCCATTTTGCTGCGCGGCATGGCCTGCCCGCCGCGTTGCTGGACCTCGTGGAAAACTTCACGCTGTTTGACCGCAGCAAAGGCGAGCCGCTGAAGATTGCGGCGCGCAACCAGCAGTAGCTGGCCAAGCCTTGCACCAACTCGCATATCGTAGAAACTTGGAAATAACCTGGCTGCGAAAACCGGCTCACTGCAACTTGGTCCGGACCGCGTGGCAACTGGCACACCAGCCGCAAAAACCGTCTGTTACAACGGTCCTGTTGTGATGGCCCAATGGCGTGCAGAAATACACAAATCGTGATACGGTGCATCTGTTGATTTGCCGTGTTTTGACCGGTTTTTGATACTTACCTCACAGGTGAACGGATGCGAAGGCCTGCCCTTTACAGTAGCTCCCGCCGCTCCAGCCACGACCTCAGTGGCAGTCACTTCCCGGGCGCACCCGATGCCGAAGCGCCGCCACTAGCGCAGCCGCTGGCCCGCCCTTCCCACCCCTCCCGCTTTTCCCGCCTGATCAAGCACTTCTCTGGCAACACTGGCAACCAGCTGTACCTGCTCTGGTCTGTGGTGGGCCTGCTGGCTTTGTTGCTGGCCATCGGCTTTTCCCCGTCGCTGGGGCATTCGCCGCGCCAGCTGACCCAGGACGACATCAATGCAGCGGTCTTGAAGACCCTGGAGACAATCACCCTACCCTCGCCCGCAGCGAAAGCCTACGAGGCCATCAGCCCGTCGGTGGTGCGCGTTGTGGGCCTGGGCAAAGACAAGGATGGCAAGGAAGCGGCCGAGCACAGTGTGGGGACCGGCGTGGTCATTGTGGACAAGGGAATCATCCTGACCAACCTGCATGTGGTGCAAGGCGCCGAGACCATCAAGGTCACGTTTGCGGACGGCCTGGAGTCCATCGCAACGATTACCGGCGTGCAACCGGAAAACGACCTGGCGGTGCTGCAGGCACACACCATTCCGGATGATCTGGCGGCGGCCACCATGCGCTCAAGCACCGATCTGGCGCCGGGCGATCAGGTGGTGGCCGTGGGCTATCCTTTTGGCATCGGCCCCTCCGCCTCGGCCGGGGTCATTTCGGGGCTCGACCGCACTTTCCGCTCCCCCGAGGGCAAGCAGCAAATGACCAACCTCATCCAGTTTGATGCGGCCGCCAACCCCGGCAATTCAGGCGGCCCGCTGGTCACCATGGACGGCGAGGTGATTGGCATCGTCACTGCCATTTACAACCCCAATCATCAACGCACGTTTGTCGGTATTGGTTTTGCCGTGCCGATTGAAAATGCAGCCTCGGCTGCCGGCATGACCCCCTTCTGAAAGACCCGTATGGAATCGCAAACCCTGGATCACTTACCGGATCAGTTAGCCGATCATTTGCCAGCCCGTCACGACACCGCGCAGTTGATGGAACAAATCCTCTACGAAGTCAAACGCGTGGTGGTCGGCCAGGACTGCTTTCTTGAGCGCGTGATGGTCGCCGTGCTGGCGCAGGGTCATCTGCTGGTGGAGGGTGTGCCCGGCCTTGCCAAAACCCTCACGGTAAAAACGCTGGCCAACACCATACACGGCGAGTTCAAGCGTATCCAGTTCACGCCGGACCTGGTGCCGGCCGACCTGGTGGGCACGCGCATCTACAACCAGAAAACCGGCGAGTTCAGCACCTCCCTCGGGCCGGTGTTCACCAATCTGCTGCTGGCCGACGAGATCAACCGGGCGCCGGCCAAGGTACAAAGCGCACTGCTGGAGGTGATGCAGGAACGGCAGGTGACGATTGCCGGGGTGACGCATAAAGTGCCGTCGCCTTTTCTGGTGATGGCGACGCAAAACCCGATTGAGACCGAGGGAACCTACCCGCTGCCTGAAGCGCAGGTGGACCGCTTCATGATGAAGGTGCTGGTGGACTACCCCACCAACGAGGAAGAATTCGTCATCGTCCAGCGCGTCACTGGCCCTGCGGTGGCAGTGTCGGCCGTGGCCACCACCGAGCAACTGGCCGCCCTGCAGGCCGAATGCCGGCGCATTTATGTCGACCCTTCGCTGGTGCAGTATGCGGTGCGGCTGGTATCGGCAACCCGGGACCCGGCGAGGCATGGGCTCAAGGAACTGGAGCGCTTCATCACCTTTGGCGCCAGTCCGCGCGCCACCATCAACCTGACCGAAGGCGCCAGGGCGCTGGCCCTGCTGCGCGGGCGCACTTACGCCCTGCCGGAAGACATGACCGACCTGGTGCCCGACGTGCTGCGGCATCGACTGGTGCTGTCTTACGAAGCGCTGTCCGAAGGACTCTCCGCCGATGCGGTCGTCAGCAAGATCATGGCCAAAATCCCGCCACCCGCCAAACCGCTTGAGCATGAAAAACTTGCCGCCTAGAGCTATGAGCCCCCACGCTCCGCCGCTGCGCGGGTCGCTGCCCCCCGAGGGGGCTGGCCTTGCTTGGGGCGGCCCGGCGCTGCGGCCGCCTCAATCCCTTGCTAGGTCAGCTCCGGCAGCGGGTGCAGAACAGCTGCTGCGCCGACTGGAATGGACGGTGCTGCGCCGTCTTGACGGGCTGCTGCAGGGCGACTACCGCACGCTGCTGCGCGGCACCGGCATGGACCTGGCCGATCTGCGTGAGTACCAGTACCACGACGATGTGCGCCACATCGACTGGAACGTGACCGCCCGCCTGCAGCAGCCGCATGTGCGGGTGTTCACCGAAGACCGCGAAATGAGCGCCTGGTTTTTACTCGACCTGAGCCCGTCGGTGGATTTCGGCTCCGGCGAACAACACAAGCGCCAGGTGTCGACCGAATTCGTCGCCGTACTGGCGCGCCTGCTGACGCGCCACGGCAACCGCGTGGGTGCCCTGCTCTATGGTTCGGGCGTTGATGCGGTGATACCGGCGCGCGGCGGTCGCCACCATGTGTTGCACCTGCTGCATACCCTGCAAACGCGGCCTGATGCCACTGAGGCTGGCCTTACCCGCCTGAACGAGCTGCTGCAGTCTGCTGCCAACCTGGTGCGTCGGCGCTCCACCCTGTTTGTGGTGTCTGATTTCATCAGCGAACCGGGCTGGGAAAAGCCTTTGGGCTTGCTCGCCCAGCAGCACGAAGTGGTGGCCGTGCGCCTGCTGGACCCGCTGGAGCTGGCGTTGCCCGATCTGGGCCTGATTCCGATTTGCGATGTGGAAACCGGCGAGCAGCTGCTGGTGGACACCCATGATGCGGGCTTTCGCAAGCGCTTTGCGCGCATTGCGGCCCAGCGCGAAGCCGAGTTGCGGCAAGCCCTGGCGCGCGCCGGTGTCGACACGCTGGAGCTCTCCACTGATGACAACCTGGTCGATGCCATCATGCGTTTCACCGACCTGCGCAAACGCCGCAACCGCTCGTCGGGCGCCCATGCGGCAGCAGGCAAGCTGCCCGCCCACTTGAGGCACGCCGCCTGAACCGCGCCGAGGACGCTCATGACTTTTCTCTGGCCCCAATTTCTCTGGCTGTTGCTGGCCCTTCCGCTGCTGATCGCGCTATATGTCTGGCTGCTTGGCCGCAAGAAAAAGTTGGCCTTGCGTTACGCCAGCCTGTCCATCGTGCGCGAAGCCATGGGCAAAGGCCCGAGCATTCGCCGGCATATTCCGCCACTGCTGATGTTGCTGTCACTCGCGGCCATGCTGGTGGCGTCTTCACGCCCGTCTGCCGTCGTCACCCTGCCATCGCAACATGAAACCATCATGCTTGCCATGGACGTGTCGGGCAGCATGCGGGCGACCGATGTGCTGCCCAATCGCCTGGTGGCCTCCCAAAACGCCGCCAAGGCTTTTCTGGCCGATTTGCCGCGCACTGTGCGGGTGGGTATTGTGGCGTTTGCCGGCACCGCCGCCGTGGTGCAGCCGCCCACCCTGAGCCGCGAAGACCTGACCGCAGCCATTGACAAGTTTCAGCTGCAGCGCGGCACGGCGATTGGCAACGGCATTGTGGTGGCGCTGGCCGAGCTGTTTCCCGATGCCGGTATCGACCTCGCCTCCATGCAATACGGCCGGGAGCGCCAGCGCGGAATCTCCCTGGACCAGGCCCTCAAAGATGGCAAAGAGGCCAAGGATACGAAGAAGGCCTTCACGCCGGTAGCGCCCGGCTCCTACACCTCAGCCGCCATTATTTTGCTGACCGACGGACAGCGCACCACCGGCGTCGATTCACTCGACGCCGCCAATGCAGCCGCCGACCGCGGGGTACGGGTGTACACCGTCGGTGTGGGCACCGTGGCGGGCGAAACCATAGGCTTTGAAGGCTGGTCCATGCATGTCAGGCTCGACGAGGAAACCCTCAAGGGCATCGCCAGAGCCACACAGGCCGAGTACTTTTATGCGGGTACGGCAGCTGACCTTAAAAAAGTTTACGAGACCCTCAGTTCCCGCATCACTGTGGAGAAAAAGGAAACTGAAATTTCTGGTCTGATGGCACTGCTGGCGGCGGCGCTGGCGCTGGTCTCGGCCACTTTGTCGCTACTCTGGTTTAACCGGATTTTATGAGCTTGGCCAGGCGGCCATGGTGATGGGCCAGAGCGCTGAAGCAATCGAGAAATATCGTTTTAGAAAATCTTTGAAAGGGGTAACGAAAGTCGGCTATCGACCCGAAGCAGAACTTCCAGCGGCTGGAGTGTGCTGCGCGCAAAGTGCTCGTTCAGATCACTGCCGGACACAGAGTGGTGCTAGCATCCCGCCATGGCTGGAACCGACCAACACGCAGCAATTACCACCTTCGAGTTGAGCAAGCGCTTCGACGACTTCACAGCGCTCGACCGGCTGAACCTGAATGTGGTGCGCGGCCTGATTTTTGGCCTTCTCGGGCCCAATGGTGCAGGCAAAAGCACGGCGATCAAGATTCTCACCACGCTGCTGGACGCGAGCTCTGGCTCGGCCACTGTCGCGGGTTTCGATGTGGCGGCGGAACCGGTCGAGGTCAGGCGGCGGATTGGCTATGTGCCGCAGCTGCTGTCAGCCGACGGCGCGCTGACGGCCATCGAAAACCTCAACCTCTCGGCCCGCCTGCAAGGTCTGCACGGTGCAGAGCGTGCGGCGCGCGTGAGCGAGGCCGTAGCGTTTGCCGGTATCGAGGATGTGGCGGGGAAGCTGGTTCGAACCTACTCCGGCGGCATGGTCCGCCGGCTGGAGATCGCGCAGGCGACGCTGCACTACCCGGAAGTGCTGTTCCTGGACGAGCCGACGATCGGCCTGGACCCCGTCGCCCGGCGGACCGTGTGGGAAAGACTGCTGCAACTGCGGCAGGACAAGGGAATGACCATCCTGATCACCACCCACGACATGGAAGAGGCTGACGTCCTGTGCGACGAGCTGGCGATACTTCACCAGGGGCGCCTGGCCGTGGTGGGCAAGCCCGGAGAGCTCAAGGCGCAGGTGGGGCCGGAGGCCAATCTGGGCGATGTGTTTGCCCATTTCAGCGGCGCTGTGATCGATCACGGCGGCCACTACCGCGATGTGCGCGAAAGCCGCGATGCCGCCCGGCGGCGGGGGTGAAGCGCATGCTCAATTTTGTCCGCGAGACGGCGGCGGTCGCCGACGCCGAGGTACGCAAGCTGATGCGGGATCCGTCCGATCTGCTCTCGCGCGCGGTGCAGCCGGTGCTGTGGCTGGCCGTATTCGGGCAGGTCTTCAGTCAGGTGCGGGGCATGCCGACTGGCAATCTGCGCTACCTGGACTACATGGCGCCAGGCATCCTCGCCCAGAGCATTCTGTTCAGCGCCATCTTCTATGGCATCGCGATCATCTGGGAGCGCGACCTGGGCATCGTTCACAAGCTGCTGGTCACACCCGCCCACCGCAGCGCGCTGGTGCTGGGCAAGGCCGTGGCGGCGGGGCTGCGGGGGCTGGTGCAGGCCACAGTGGTCTACCTGGTGGCGATCGCCCTGGAAGTGAACATCCGCTGGGAGCCCTTGCCCATGCTGACCGTGGCTGCCGGCGTCGTCCTCGGGTCGTGCATCTTCTCAACCTTTTCTCTGGTCATTGCGTGCCTCGTCAAGACGCGCGAGCGCTTCATGGGCATCGGCCAGGTGCTGACGATGCCGCTGTTCTTCGCGTCGAATGCGCTCTACCCGCTGGACCTGATGCCCGCCTGGCTCAAGACCATTGCGGTGTTCAACCCCCTGACTTATCTGGTGGACGTGTTGCGCGGGGCGATGATTGTTGGCGGCAGGAGCATCTATGCCGGCAGTACGAGCTTCGGCGTGATGCTGCTGGTATTTGCGGTGCTGTTGGCCCTGGCGTCGAAGCTCTATCCGGGACTGGCGCACTAGCCTGAGCGGATGCAGCCTCTCTTGAGAACGGACGAGCACCGTAACTGTCACCGCCGAATGATGGAAATTGACCGATCCGACTCCTTCATGCCTCACCCACGCAAACACCCCTGCACTCTCACCCCGCCTCCGACAACTTCCCCAACACCAGCCTGAGATGGCGCCCGCAGCGCGCGGCCAGCGCTTCATCATGCGTCACCAGCACAAACGCGGTGCCATGCTCGCGCGCCAGCCGTAGCATCAACTCAAACACACCGTCGGCGGTGGATCGGTCGAGGTTGCCGGTGGGCTCATCGGCCAGCACGCAGGCGGGTTGTGTGACCAGCGCCCGGGCAATCGCGACGCGCTGGCGCTCGCCGCCTGAGAGTTCGGACGGGCGGTGCTGGATGCGATCTTGCAGGCCCACATCTGCCAGCATTTTGGTCGCTACTTGCGCCGCTTGCTCGCGGTCTTGATGCCGAATCCATAGCGGCATGGCGACGTTTTCGAGCGCGCTGAACTCGGGCAGCAGGTGGTGGAACTGGTAGACAAAGCCGAGGTGCTGGTTGCGCAACTGGCCCTGCTGGGCGGGTGATAGCGCTGACAGTAGCTGGCCCTTGAGCTCGACTTGCCCGCTCGTCGGCGCATCCAGGCCGCCCATCAGGTGCAGCAAGGTGCTTTTGCCCGAACCCGAGGCGCCCACGATGGCCAGCGTTTCGCCGCGGTGGACCTGCAGGTCTACGCCCTGCAGCACCGTGACGTCGAGCCGGCCTTCGGTGAAGCGTTTGGTGAGGCCGCTGGCGCGTAAAACCACTTCACTCATAAGTACCCCCAAAAGGCTTCTGGAAATTCGATTGTCGGGATGCAGAGTGAGGCGCACGGAGCGCAGGGGGTTTTTGGGGTCAGAGCCCAAATTCGCCGAGCCTTCGGCTCGCCCAAGGGGTGCGGTGCATGCACCGCAGCGAAATTGGTGTCTGACCCCAATAACCCGTGAGGATTCCGAGCACCGCGCAACGAAGCTATGCGCCCGAGAATCGGATTTACAGAAGTCTTTTCATTCATAACGCAGGGCCTCCGCCGGGTTCACACGGCTGGCGCGCCAGCTGGGATAGATGGTCGCCAGAAAAGCCAGCACCAGTGAGATGACCACAATTGGCATGATGTCGGCGTACTGCGGCTCGCTGGGCATGCGGCTGATGAGGTAAATGTCTTTGGGCAAAAAGCTGGCGTGAAAAAGCTGCTCCAGCGCCGGCACGATCACATCAATATTGAAGGCGATGCCCAGGCCCAGCAGCAGGCCGGAGAGCGTTCCGATCACGCCGACCATGGCACCCTGCACCATAAAAATCCCCATGATGCTTTGGGGGCTGGCGCCCAGCGTGCGCAAGATGGCGATGTCGGCGCGCTTGTCGGTCACCGTCATGACCAGCGTGCTGACCAGGTTGAAGGCCGCCACCGCGACGATGAGCGTGAGGATGATGAACATCATGCGTTTTTCAAGCTCCACAGCGGAAAACCAGTTTTTGTTCTGCCGCGTCCAGTCGCGAATCAGCAAGTCGCCGCTCAGGCTTTTGGACAACTCGAGCGCGATTTCCCGCGCCTGGTGCAAGTCCTTGAGCTTGATACGGATGCCGGTAGGCCCTTCAAGGCGGAAAATTTTGGCGGCATCGTCCTGGTGCATCATCACCAGTGTCGAATCGTATTCAAAGTGGCCCGAATCAAAGGTGCCCACCACCGTCATTGTTTTAAGGCGCGGCAGCACACCCGCCGGGGTGACCTGCCCGCTGGGTGCAATCAGCGTGACGGTGTCGCCTTCGCGTACCCCCATGGAGCGCGCCAGCTCGCCACCCAGAATCACACCAAACCCGCCACTGACGAGCTTGGGAAAGGCGGTGTCCTTCAGTTGCACGGCAAGGTCGGTAACCTGCCCTTCCAGCGCTGGATCAATGCCGCGCACCATGGCGCCTTTCATGTCTTCACCGCGCGCCAGCAAGGCCTGCGCCGCTATGAAAGTGGCAGCACCCACGACTTGCGGGTTGGCCCGGATCTCGGCCAGGGTTTTCTGCGGATCGGGCAAGGCACCGCCATTGGGGGCGAATACCTCAATGTGAGAGATCACGCCCAGCATGCGGTCGCGGACTTCCTTCTGGAAGCCGTTCATCACGCTCAGCACAATGATCAGCGCGGCCACACCCAGCCCAATGCCCAGCATGGACACACCCGAAATAAAAGAAATAAAGCCGTTGCGCCGCGTGGCGCGGCCGGCGCGGGTGTAGCGCCAGCCCAGAATCAGCTCGTAAGGGATTTGCATGACTGCGATTGTGGCATCCCGAACTCCCGGACAATAGAGGCCATGTCCACCCTACCCTTGCGCCACCTGCTGATTCCGTTTGCAGCCTGCAGCGCTGAAACCTGGCTGCCCACTGTGCAAGCACTGCCGCGCGAGAGCACGCGCAATCTGACCCAACTGCTGCAAGGCATGAAGCGGGAGCACATCGACGGAGGTGATGCGCGCACGCTGTCGCCGCCGCATGAACGGGCGCTGGCGCTGGCGCTGGGCTTTGCCACGGCCGAGACCCCGGATGGCCTGATTCCCCTGGCCGCCCTGGATGCCGCCGCGCAGTTGCAGGCCGATGCGGGGCAGGCCTGGGCCTGGATCACACCGTGCCACTGGTCCATGGGCCGCGATCACGCCACCCTGACCGACCCCGCCGCGCTGGCCCTGACCGAGGACGAATCACGCACCCTGCTGGCGGCCATGCAGCCTTATTTTGAAACCGATGGCATCAC
>DFWY01000022.1:0-3046 GCA_002381615.1 Polaromonas sp. UBA4122
GCTGAAGACCGGGCGCGCTGCAATACCCACTACCAGGCCGACCACGCCGGCCGAAGCCAGCAAGCTGGCGCCAAACTGGCGCGCACCCGGAAAAGTCATCAGCATCAAGGCCAACCCGGCCAGCAGCACGGTGAACATGACGATTCGGGCCAGTATGCGGGTCTGGGTGTGGACGCGGCGCGCATTCAGGTTGTCGTCGACATTGATCGGATGCAAATTGATGACGCCCAGGGACACCCCGCGTGCAGCGCGCAGGCCCAGCCAGGTCAGGGCCAACAGCAGCAGCAGGGTGTTGGCATGGCGCACAGCGCCGATCAGCGGAAAATCATCAGGCGCGCCCTGCCAGACGGCTTGCAGCGCAATCATCGGCAGCAGCAGCCGGGCGGGCGCCTTGACTTGCTGCGCCGCCATCGCCGCCACCGGCATGGAACGCGTCAGACGCAGCACCACGACCGAGCCCACGCGGTGCACCAGCAGGGCCAGCACCACGGCGAGAACGGCGACCAGCAGAATACGCAGCGACGAAGCGTCCGCCCAGGAAATCAATGCAAGCAGTTCAGGAAAATTCATGCCGGGGTCTGTCCAGCCACACGGGGCCTGACTTGCGAAGCCGCCATCTTGGCATTGACCCGCGCGACTTCCACATCGTCATCAAAGGCCAGCGCGACACCCATGCGACGCTTGACGAAACTCTCGGGCTTGCCGAACAGGCGAAGGTCGGTGTTGGGCACACGCAGTGCGTCGGCCACGCCGTCAAACACGATACCCTTGGCGTCGACGCCGCCATAAATCACGGCGCTGGCGCCTGGGCTCTTGAGCGCGGTGCTGACCGGCAAGCCCAAAATGGCTCGCGCATGCAGTTCAAACTGGTTTTGCCACTGCGTGCACAGCGTCACCAGGCCGGTGTCATGGGGGCGCGGGCTCACTTCGCTGAACCACACCTCGTCGCCCTTCACAAACAGCTCGACGCCAAAAAGGCCTTGTCCGCCGAGGTTGTTGGTCACGGCTTCGGCAATATCGCGGCTCTTTTGCAAGGCGGCCGGATGCATGGGCTGCGGCTGCCAGCTTTCCACATAGTCGCCATTGACCTGGATGTGGCCAATCGGGTCGCAAAAATGCGTTTCGGCCTGGCCATCGGCACCCAGCGCACGCACAGTGAGTTGGGTGATTTCGTAATCAAAATCAATGAAGCCCTCCACAATCACGCGGCCATGGCTGACGCGGCCACCGGCCATCGCGCAGTCCCAGGCGGCTTTCACGTCCAGAGGCCCGGCAATCTTGCTCTGACCCTTGCCCGAGGAACTCATGACCGGCTTGACGATGCAGGGGTAGCCGATTTTTGAATCGATGGCGGCCCGCAACTCCTCCAGCGAATCACAAAACACATACGGGCTGGTCGGCAAGCCCAATGTTTCCGCCGCCAGGCGCCGGATGCCTTCGCGGTCCATGGTCAGGCGCGCGGCGCGTGCGGTGGGAATCACGCGGACCGTGCCGGCGGCTTCCAGTTCCTCCAGCATGCCCGTGGCGATGGCTTCAATTTCGGGCACGACCAGATGCGGCCGCTCCTTTTCAATCAGCGCCTTGAGCTGCGCCGGATCGCTCATGGTGATGGTGCGCGCATGGTGCGCCACCTGCTGGCCAGGCGCGTTGTCGTAACGGTCAACGGCAATCGTTTCCACACCCAGGCGCTGCAGCGCAATCAGCACTTCTTTACCCAGCTCGCCCGAGCCGAGCAGCATGACTTTGGTTGCATGAGGGGATAAAGGAGTACCGATTGCAGACATATTGGGGCCAAAAAAAGGATTGAAAAGAAATGCGTAACTCTGCAATTTACCGCAACTTGGGTCCAACGCCGAAGAAATCATCGTGCAGCCCGTCAGCGCCGCCCCGGGGCACAATGCAGCGATGAATCAAGCCGACCGTTCGCCGATTTTTTCAGTTCAGGCCTTGAGCAAGCGCTATGGCGCCAGCACCGTCGTCAACGATCTGTCTTTCGACATCGCACCGGGTGAATGCCTGGGCGTGATTGGCCCCAACGGCGCGGGAAAAACCACCACCATCCGCATGTGCCTGGGGCTGACGACCCCCGACACGGGACGCATTACCTATTTCCCCGGCGGCAAGGCCGCGCCTGCCTTGCACATGCCGCAGGACGCGCTGGCCATCAAGGAACGGCTGGGGATTGTCAGCCAGTTTGACAGCCTGGACCCGGATTTTTCATGCGCCGAAAACCTGCTGGTGTTTGGCCGCTATTTCGGCCTGAAAGACGCGGTGATCAAGTCCCGTATCCCGAAGCTGCTGGAGTTTGCGGCGCTCACCCACAAGGCCGATGCCAAGCTCAGCGAACTGTCTGGCGGCATGAAGCGGCGCCTGAGCTTGGCACGCGCGCTGGTCAATGACCCGCAATTGCTGCTGCTCGACGAGCCGACCACCGGCCTGGACCCGCAGGCCCGGCACCTGATGTGGGAGCGCCTGCAGCGGCTGGTGCAGCAGGGCAAATCCATTTTGCTGACCACCCACTTCATGGACGAGGCCGAGCGCCTGTGCAACCGCCTGCTGGTGCTGGACCATGGCAAGAAAATGACCGAAGGCCCGCCGCGCGACCTGATTGCGCAAAACCTGGAGCCGGATGTGGTGGAGGTCTACGGCGCGGGCGCCTTGGGCCTGGTCGACTCGCCCCTGAAAGCCCTGGCCGCCCGCACCGAAGTGAGTGGCGAAACCGTGTTTTTCTACACCCAGGACGCCAAGCGGCTGCTGGTTGCCTTGTCCGAATTCCCGCAGCTGCGCACGCTGCATCGCCCAGCCAACCTGGAGGACCTGTTCCTCAAGCTCACCGGCCGCCAGATCAGGGAGGATGCGTGATGTCCGCCCTACCCGCTACGAAAGCACAACCAGCGTCATGGCGCGACCTGTTCAGGGCGCCACAACTCAGCTGGCGCTGGCTGCCCGTCTTTCGGCGCAACCTGCTGGTCTGGCGCAAGCTGGCCGTTCCCAGCCTGGTCGGCAACATCGCCGAGCCGCTGATCACGCTGGTGGCCTTTGGCTA
>DFWY01000022.1:3137-34892 GCA_002381615.1 Polaromonas sp. UBA4122
TCGTTCGAGGCGCTGTACTCGGCTTTTTCGCGCATGCAGGTGCAGCGCACCTGGGACGGCATCATGAATGCGCCGGTGCGGCTGGATGATGTGGTGTTTGCCGAAATGCTGTGGGCGGCGTTCAAGTCGCTGTTTACCAGCGCCGTGATTCTGGGCGTGATGCTGGCCCTGGGCATCAGCCACAGCCCCCTGCTGCTGCTGGCGTTGCCGCTGCTCGGACTGGTGGGCATCGTGTTCGCCAGCATTGCGCTGATCTTCAACGCACTGGCCAAGGGCTATGACTTTTTTACCTACTACTTCTCGCTGTTCCTCACGCCCACCATGTTTTTGAGCGGCGTGTTTTTTCCGCGCGACCAGTTGCCGGGCGTGATGCGGGCGATGTCGGACTGGCTGCCCTTGACAGCCGCTGTGGAGCTGATTCGCCCGCTGTTTCTCGGCCAGTGGCCAGCCCAGGCGCCACAGCACTTGGCGGTGCTGGTGGCGTACGCGGTCCTGGGGTTCTGGGTCGCACTGGCGCTCACGCGCAAGCGCTTTCGCAACTGACGGCATCGGCGGCCGTTTCCGTCGTTTTCTTAAGGAAAAAAGGTCTTTTCCCCAATAGGGACGGGCGCAAGCAGCTATTATTTAAATAGCAAACTTGGTGCACCGCGGTCACTGGCGCCGGTGAGAAGCAAGCTCAAAGGTCGAAGAAAACCGTCTCATTGCCGTGCCTGCTGTCCTGCATGTGAATGTCAAAACGGTAGACCGGTCCCGCGCCCGTCATTTCACGCTTGGCAAGCAGGGTGGCGCGCCGCTCGGCGGGCACACTGGACAAGACGGCATCCTGGCTGTTGGCGGCCGCTTCGTCGTCAAAGTAAATCCGCGTGAAGGTGTGCACCAGCAGGCCACGCATGGTGACGCACACGGTGATAAACGGCGCCTGCCCTGGCGCTGCGATGCCGGGCTTGACGGTATCGAACACAAAGTGGTGCTGCCCCAGCGTGCCGGTGCCGCAGCGGCCAAAACCAGCGAAGCCTTTGGCTTCGGCGTCAAGCACCGAGGTGATGGGCTGGCCGCTGGCGTCGGGCTGGCTGATTTCAATCATGGCGTCGCCGACCGACTGGCCTGCGCCGTCGAAGATCTGGCCGGTGATGCGGATGTGCTCGCCCTGGGCGTGCGGCTGGGCCATCAGCGGGTTGAACAGGCTTTTGAAGTCGTAGCCGTATTGCGTGGGCGTAAGGCCGTAGGCAAAGTAAGGGCCTACGGTTTGCGAGGGGGTCTGCTGGAGTTTGCTCATGATGATGCTTGGCCTCATTTATTCAAAACGCGTGGCGTTTGCGCCGCGCAGCACGATGTCGAATTCATAGCCCAGCGCGAAGTCGGGCTCGGTCACGTCGAGGCTGAATTTGGACACCATCAGCTCGCGCGCGTTTTCAGGCACGCCCTGGTAGATCGGGTCGTAGGCCAGCAGCGGATCGCCGGGGAAATACATCTGCGTCACCAGGCGGCTGGCAAAGTAGTCGCCGAACAGCGAAAAGTGAATATGGTTGGGCCGCCAGGCGTTGGGGTGGTTGCCCCAGGGGTAGGCGCCGGGCTTGACGCTCTTGAAGCTGTAGCGGCCCTGCTCGTCGGTCATGCAGCGGCCAGCACCCAGGAAGTTCGGGTCCAGCGGCGCGTTGTGCTGGTCCACCTTGTGCACGTAGCGGCCGGCGGCATTGGCCTGCCAGACCTCGACCAGCGTATTGCGCACCGGACGGCCGTCTTCGTCCATGACGCGGCCGGTGACGATGATGCGTTCGCCCAGCGGCTCGCCGTTCTTGATGGCGTTTTTCGTCAGGTCATGGTCGAGCGGGCCGAACTGGTCGGCGCCATACACCGGCGCATTAAGCTGGGCCAGCGCCTGCTTCAGTGGCAGCAGCGCTTTCGTCGGTCCGCGCAGCAGCGTCGATTTGTAGCCAGGAGAAATAAGGGGCGAGTGGCAGTTCCAGTCGCGCGGGGCAAGGTAACTATCTTGAAGGTCTGGTTTCATCAATGTCTCCGAAGGTCATCAGGGGGGACTGAATTCGGGAATTCAGGCGTGGCGGGAACTTTAATAGATAGCAATGGTTATGTAAATTAACTTTTTTTAGCCTTATCCATAACCAGGGATAATAGTTAGCCATGACTCATGAGCACATCAAATTCAGGCATTTGCAGTGTTTTCTGGCGGTGGCGCAACATGGCAGCCTGCAAAAAGCCGCAGGCGTGCTGTCCATCACCCAGCCCGCCGTTTCCAAAACACTCAAGGAGCTTGAGGGCATGCTGGCGGTGCGGCTGTTTGAGCGCGGCCGCAAGGGCGCGCTGCTGACCCATGAGGGTGAAGCCTTCATGCGCCACGCCGGCGCCAGCGTCACTGCGCTGCGCGAAGCGGTCGCCAGCGTGGCGCAAACGCGCCGTCACGGCAGCGCCGTGGTCACGCTGGGCGTGCTGCCCACGGTGGCGCCGTGGCTGATGCCGCAACTGCTGCTGCATCTGGACCAGTCTGGCCCTGGCACCGACATGGGCACCAGCCTGCGCATCCATACCGGATCCAACCCGGAGCTGCTGGCGCAACTGCGCCAGCGCCAACTGGACCTGGTGATCGGCCGGTTTGCCGAACCCGCCCAGATGCTGGGCCTGACATTTGAGCACCTGTACGCCGACCCGCTGGTGCTGGCCGTGCGTCCGAGCCATCCCCTGCTTCAGGACCCGGCCCTGCAAGCCAATCCGCTGGCCCATCTGCAGACCTTCACGGTCATCCTGCCCACGCCGGGCACGGCCATCCGGCACACGGCCGACAGCTTTTTGCTGACGCGCGGGCTGGGCCCGCTGGCGCGCACCATTGAAACCCTGTCGGTCTCCATTTCGCGCAGCTACACCGCCGGCAGCAACGCGGTGTGGTTTTGTCCCCTGGGCGCCGTGCGGCCGGATCTGGACAGCGGTGCGCTGGTGCCGCTGCCTGTCAGCATGGCGGGCACTGAGGAACTGGTGGGCCTGACACTGCGCGCCGACATGGTTCTCACACAGGCGCAGCGCGAAGTGATCAGCGCCATCCGGCTGCTGGCAGCGGAGCGCCAGCGAGCCAACCCACAGGCGGTTTAGGGAAGCTCTGCCGGCACCGCAAAACGCGTGCTCAGCTCGCCCAGGCCCAACTCCTCCAGCACCTGCTGCAAACGCGCTTGCGCTGCACGGGTTTTGCCAGGCTTGGGCGTTGCCGGGCGGCTGGCCAGGATGAGTTCGTTTTTCATCGAATGCTCCCAGCCCACCAACTCGGTCACAGTGACCTCGTAGCCGCTGGCTTCCAGCTGCAGGCAGCGCAGCACGTTGGTGATCTGGCTGCCAAACTCACGCGCGTGCAGCGGGTGGCGCCAGAGCTCGGCCAGCGGGGTTTTGACCATCGCCAGCGCCTTGTTTCTTTTCAGCATGCCGGCCACCTCGGCCTGGCAGCAGGGCACCAGCACCATGTGGCGCGCGTGCTTGGCCAGGCCAAAGGCAATCGCGTCATCGGTGGCCGTGTCGCAGGCGTGCAGGGCCGTCACGATATCCACGGTCTGCGGCAACTCTGCAGACAGGGTCGCCTGCTGCACCGACAGGTTTAAAAACGACATGCGCGCAAAGCCAAGCCGGGCCGCCAGCGTGCGCGATTTTTCCACCAGTTCGGCGCGGGTCTCGATGCCGTAGATATGCCCCGCTGTTTTCCGGCCCTGGTGCGCCACGTTGAAAAACAGGTCGTAAAGAATGAAACCCAGGTAGGACTTGCCGGCGCCGTGGTCGGCCAGCGTGAAGTCCCGGTCATTGGCTGACACTTCCTGAAGCAGCGGCTCGATGAACTGGTAGAGGTGATAGACCTGCTTGAGCTTGCGCCGGGTGTCCTGGTTGAGCTTGCCCTCGCGCGTGAGGATGTGCAGCTCCTTGAGCAACTCGATGGATTGACCAGGCCGAATCTCTTCAATGACTTGCGCGGCCGTGCCAGCCTTCGTGGCCTGTGGCGCAGACGAGGTCTGGCCCGGCATGTTGCGGGAGGGCTTGCCGGCGCGTGGTGTGCTGTGGTTTTGCATGACCCTGCAGTTTAGTGTGATGCCGCACGTCATGAGCGCTCATGGCGGCCGCATGCTGGTCGCTGCGCGCGCTGTGCTACCCCGGGGCTCCAGCAGCCGCTATACTTTTAATAGCTATTCACGCCCGTTGATACTGGGCTGTAGGCCTTTTTTATCCCTAAAACCTTCCATAAACAGACCATGCCTTGCTGCGAGTAACCCTCTCGCCGACAATCGGGCATGACTGAAAATAACAAGGCCGCTCCGGCACGCGACGCTGTCCACGCCTACGAGAGCTTGACACCCGACGTGGTGCTCGACGCGCTGGCCAGCGTGGGCTTGACTGGAGATGGGCGCCTGATGGCGCTGTCCAGCTACGAAAACCGGGTTTACCAGATTCATCTGGAGAGCCCTGCCGGTAGCGCGGATTCGGCGGGCGACGTGGTGGTCGCCAAGTTTTACCGGCCGGGCCGCTGGAGCGATGCGCAAATTACCGAAGAACATGCGTTTGCCGCCGAACTGATGGCGGCCGAAATACCGGTGGTCGGCCCCCTGGAACTGGAAGGCTCTACCCTGCACCATTTCGGCGGTTTCAGTTTCAGCGTTTCGCCCAGCCGCGGCGGACGCCGACCCGAACTCGAGAACCTGGACGTGCTGGAATGGATAGGCCGTTTTCTGGCACGCATCCACACCGTAGGCAGTGCCCGGCCTTTCACCCACCGCCCCGAGCTGAACCTGACCACCTTTGGCACCGCGTCGGCCGAGCTGTTGCTGGCGGGCGGCTATGTACCGCTGGACATGGAGTCGCGCTGGCGCAAGGCCTTCGAAGTGGCGATGGGGGTGGCGCAAAGCGTGTTTGAGAGCGTGGGCGATGTGCCGAGCCTGCGCCTGCATGGCGACTGCCACCCCGGCAATATCCTGTGGACGCCCCAGGGCTTGCCGGGCGCCGGCCCGCATTTTGTCGACCTGGACGACGCCCGCAGCGGCCCGGCCGTGCAGGACTTGTGGATGCTGCTGTCGGGCGACCGCGCGCAGTGCACCCAGCAACTGGGCGCGCTGGTCGACGGCTATGACGAGTTCGGCGAATTTGACCGGCGCGAACTGGCGCTGATTGAACCCCTGCGCACGCTGCGACTGGTTCACTACAGCGCCTGGCTGGCGCAGCGCTGGCACGACCCGATTTTCCCGATCAATTTCCCCTGGTTCGGCTCCAGCGACTACTGGAAAGGCCAGGTCAACATGCTGGAAGAGCAGACCGAAGCCATGCAGGAAGCGCCCCTGGTGGCCTAAGCGGCCTTCGCCGACCCATCCCTCCCTGCACCGGCGCCGTGCTGCAACTAGGGATTGCGATGATGGCCGAAACGCCGGAACCCGTTAGCATGTCGTGACAGGCAGCACCCCCGACCACCTGTAGTCGGCCGCTCGTCTACCAGGAGAAATGCATGAAACGTCGGTCCCTGCTGCTGGCCAGCCTTCTTATAGCTACGGCCAGCTGGTGCGCCGCACAAGGCGCTTGGCCCACCAGAGCCGTGACCATGATCGTGCCCTTCCCGCCCGGCGGTCTGGCTGACCTGGTGGCCCGGCCCGTGGCAGAAGCCATGTCGCGCAATCTCGGTCAACCGGTGGTGATTGAAAACAAGGCGGGCGCAGGAGGCGGCATTGGCATGGGCCTGGCCGCCAAAGCCAAACCCGATGGCTACACCATCCTCATGGCGCTGTCATCGCTGACCGTGATCCCGGAAGCCGACGTCTTGCTGGGCCGGCCCGCCATGTTTTCACTGTCGGACCTGCGGCCCATTGCCCGCTTCACGGCCGACCCGACGGTGCTCGCCGTGCGTGCCGATGCGCCCTGGAAAACCGCTCAGCAGTTCATTGCCGATGCGAAAAAACGCCCCGGCGCCATCAACTATGGTTCGTCGGGCAACTACGGCACCATGCATGTGCCCATGGAAATCCTGGCGCAAAGCGCCGGTGTCAAGCTGACGCACATCCCGTTCACCGGGGCAGGCCCGGCCGTGGTCGCGCTGCTGGGCGGCCAGATCGATGCGGTTTCGTCGGGGCCGGCCACCGTGTTGCAGCAGGTCAAGGCCGGCAAGCTGCGCGTGCTGGCGCACTGGGGCAACGGCCCGCTGGGCGCACTGCCCGAAGTTCCCAGCCTGAAAGACGCCGGTTTCAATGCCGAGTATGCGCAGTGGTCCGGGCTCTTCATACCGCAGGCCACGCCAGAGCCCATTGCACAGCGCCTGCGCGCCGCTGCCAAAGCCGCAGCGCAGGACGCCAGGGTCAAAGAGGTCATCCTGGGCGCGGGCAGCCCGGTGCAGTACCAGGACAGCCCGGAATTTGAACAGTATGTGCAGGCCGATGCCAAACGCATGGCCGGTGTCGTCCAACGCATGGGCAAGGTGGAATAAACCGCCCGGCCCTCGCAACCTGTTCCCAACGGAGAATCTCATGCGTCCTGATTTCATGCGTCCTGGTTTTATTCGGTCACTGATGCTTGCCTTCGGCATGGCGTCCGCGGCAGCCGCCCTTCCCGCGCTGGCCCAGACCTATCCCGCCAGGCCGGTCCGGGTGGTGGTGCCCTTTGCAGCGGGCGGCCCGGCCGACGTGTATGCACGCGTCATGGCCCAGCGTTTGCAGGAAGCGCTGGGGCAGCCCTTCGTGGTGGACAACCGGCCCGGCGCGGGCTCGGTGATTGGCACCGACGCGGTGGCGAAGTCGGCGCCCGACGGCTACACCCTGCTGCTCATGTCCAATGCCCACACCGTGAACGAGTCACTGATCCCGAACAAGCCGTTTCAGCTGATGCGTGACTTTGTGGCGATTGCGCCTATCAACTACTCCGACCTCGTGCTGGTGGCCAACCCGGCCTTGCCGGTGTCCACCCTGAAAGACCTGATCAGCCAGGCCAAGGCCAAGCCTGGCAAGTTCAACTATGCCTCCTCGGGTCCGGGCACGCCGTACCACATGGCCGGCGAGCTGTTCAAAAGCATGGCGGGCGTCTCTCTGGTGCATATCCCCTACCGCGGGAGTTCGGGTGCGCGCACCGATGTGATCGGCGGCCAGGTCGACGTGATGTTTGACGCGGTCACCACCATGGCCGAGCAGGTGAAGGCCGGCAAGGTCAAGGCCCTGGCCACCACCGGCAAGCAACGCTCCGAAGTGCTGCCCAATGTGCCCACCATGAGCGAAGCGGGTGTGCCCGGCTATGAAGCCACCATCTGGCTGGGCCTGATGGCGCCCCGCGGAACGCCCAAAGCAGTGGTCGACAAGCTCAACGACGCGGTCTCAAAAATTGTCGCCCAGCCCGAGATCCGGCAACTCTGGGGCAAGCAGGGTGCCGTGCCCCTGGTGATGACACCCGAGGTGTTTGATAAATACATACGTGACGACATCGTCAAATGGGCGCGCGTGATCAAAACCGCCCACATCAATGTTGACTGAATTCCACCAGCTGCCTCCGGGCTTTACAGCTTCTGGCAAGCTGGTTTTGCAACTTCAATATCCATTTCAACTTTCAGGTACCTCATGACACTCATTCATCTGCTCAGCGGTGGCGCAGCCCAGGGGCTGGTGACGCAGCTCGAAGACCGTTTTCTGGCGCAACACCAATGCAGCATCAGCGCCAGTTTTGGCGCTGTCGGCATGATGAAAGACAGTTTGCTCGCGGGCGCGCCCTGCGACGTTCTCATCCTCACCGAGGCGTTGATCAGCCAGCTCACCGCCCGCGGCGAGGTCGTTTCCGGCAGCGCCCATGCGCTTGGCGTGGTGAAGACGGGTGTCGCCGTCAAAACCGGCGCGCCAATGCCTGCGGTGGGCAGTCCCGCTGAACTGAAAGCAGCACTGCAGGCCGCGCAGGGCATTTACTTTCCCGATCCGGTCAAGGCGACCGCAGGCATTCACTTCATGAACGTGCTGAAGCAACTCGGCCTTGACGCCGAGCTCGCCGACCGGCTCCGCCCATTTCCCAACGGTGCCACAGCCATGGCAGCCATGGCGCAAGCCGCAGGCCCCGGGCTCATCGGCTGCACCCAGGTGACCGAGATTCTCTGCACGCCAGGCGTTGAGCTGGTCGCGCCGCTGCCCAAAGAATTTGAGCTGGCCACCGTTTACACTGCGGCGCTATGCGCGCGGGCCACCCAGCCGCAGGCGGCGCGTGACCTGATCGGGCTGCTGGTCAGCGCAGACGCCGCAGCGCTGCGCCGGTCGTGCGGCTTTGAGTAGAGCGTCAGCGGGCTGGCGTTGTCACGCCAGCGTCAGGCTTTTTCAAGCAGCTGATTGACGCGCCGCACATAAGCGGCAGGGTCTTCCGGCAGGCCGCCCTCGGCCAGCAGGGCCTGGTCAAACAGGATCTGGGCCAGGTCGTCAAAGCTGGCGGCGTTGCCGGCGCTGTCGAGGGCTTCCAGCTTTTTGACCAGCGGATGCTGGGCATTGATTTCCAGAATCGGCCTGACTTCAGGCACGGGCTGGCCAGCCTGCTTGAGCATGCGGGCCAGCTGGGTGGACATGTCGCCGCCCTCCACCACCAGGCAGGCGGGTGAATCGACCAGACGCGTCGTAGCGCGCACATCCTTGGCTTTGTCCTTGAGGGCTTCCTTGAGCTTGTCGAGCACGGGCTTGAACTGGGTCTGCGCTTCCTCTAGCGCCTTTTTCTCGTCTTCGTCCTGCAGCTTGCCCAGATCGACCGCGCCCTTGGCCACCGACTGCAGCGGCGTGCCGTCGAACTCGTGCAGGTAGTTCAGCGCCCACTCGTCCACGCGGTCGGCCATCAGCAGCACTTCAATGCCCTTCTTGCGGAAAATCTCCAGCTGCGGGCTGCTTTTGGCGGCGGCCAGCGTGTCGGCGGTGATGTAGTAAATCGCATCCTGGCCGTCCTTCATGCGGGCCTTGTAGTCGGCAAAGCTCACGGTCACCGTGTCGGTGATCGAGCTGGCAAAGCGCAGCAGCCTGGCCAGGCGCTCGCGGTTGGCGGAATCTTCGCCCAGGCCCTCCTTGAGCACGGCGCCAAACTCGGCGTAGAAGCTGGCAAATTTTTCCGGCTCGTTGGCGGCCAGGTCTTCAATCATCGACAGCACGCGGCGCGTGTTGCCTTCGCGAATCGCCTTGACGGCGCGGCTTTCCTGCAGCAGCTCGCGCGACACATTCAGCGGCAAATCGGACGAATCGACCACGCCTTTGACAAAACGCAGGTAGCTCGGCAGCAGCGCCTGGGCATCGTCCATGATGAAGACGCGCTTGACGTACAGCTTCACGCCCGCAGCCTTGTCGCGGTTGAACATGTCCATCGGTGCCTTGGCCGGGATGAACAGCAGCTGGGTGTATTCGGTAGCCCCTTCCACGCGATTGTGCGTGGTGGCCAGCGGCGCCTGGTTGTCGTAGCTGATCTGCTTGTAGAACTCGTCGTAGTGCTCTTGCGTGATGTCTTTTTTGGCACGCGTCCAGAGCGCCGCCGCCTGGTTGACGATTTCCCATTCGCCGGTGGCGACCATCTCGCCGGGCTGATCGTTTTCGCCTTCTTTCCAGGCTTCCTTGGGCATCAGGATGGGCAGCGAGATGTGGTCGGAATATTTGTTGATGATGCCCTTGAGCTTCCAGGCGTTCAGGTAATCGTGCGCATCGTCTTTCAGGTGCAGGATGACGCTGGTGCCGCGCTCGGCGCGTTCAATCTCGCTGACCTCGAACTCGCCCGTGCCTTCGCTACTCCAGCGCACGCCCTGGGCTGCGGGCAAGCCGGCGCGTCGGCTTTCCACCGTGATGCGGTCGGCCACGATGAAGCCCGAATAAAAGCCCACGCCAAACTGCCCGATCAGCTGCGCATCATTTTTCTGGTCGCCCGACAGCTTGGCCATGAAGTCGCGCGTGCCGCTCTTGGCGATGGTGCCGAGATGCTCAATCGCCTCCTGCTGCGACAGACCGATGCCATTGTCGGCAATGGTCAGGGTCTTGGCCGCCTTGTCAAAGCTCACGCGCACCTGGAGCTCGGCATCGGTTTCATACAGCGCCGCGTCATTGAGCCCCTCAAAACGCAGCTTGTCGCAGGCGTCTGACGCATTGGAGATCAGCTCGCGCAGGAAGATTTCGGGATTGGAATACAGCGAATGCGTGACCAGCTTGAGCAACTGGGCGACTTCGGCTTGAAAGGAAAGGGTTTGCTTGGACATTGTGGGTTTGAAGGTCTAACAATTGAAATCGAAAATCAGCGTCCCGGAACCGGCGCGCGGATTCTCAATTATGGGCGATGCCTCTGGTTTCAAGAGTTGTCAGGAGTGTCGTCGCCCAATGTTCTCCAGCATCTTCCTCACCTCTGCCCCATCGGCGATGATGGATCGGTCACGTTCAGGTTTTGGCTGCCTGTTTAAGCGGCCTTCAGGACCATGTCGATGTGCATGGAAGAGAAGGGGCACACCACGCCGCCGCTTTGCGTACGCTCTAGCAGGCCCAACTCAGCCAGCGTTGTCACATCTTCGTGCACGCGCTTCACGTCGCGCCTGACCGCTCGGGCCAGCTCCCGCACAGACAGTTCACCCTTACCCTGGCAAGCCCGCACAATCTCCCAGCGTTTCTCAGACAACTGGCCAAAGAAGTCGCCAGGACTTTCAAAATTCAATACTTCACCTTGGTAAGTACCGGCTTTGGCTGACTGCCCGGCGGCGCGCAATGCGCCCTGCCAGTCTGCTTTCATAGTGATGGTGAGGTAACGATTGTTCATGCTGATCTCCTGGCGGTCACGGCCGCAATAAAGTCTTCAACCAACTGTTCGACGCTGACAAAGGTGTAGGGAAGTTCCTGTCCGTCCAAATGGCAGTGGTCGCCCTTGCCACGCTCATTGTCAAAGCCCACAATGCGCGCACCATTGCGGGCGTAAACCGCGCGGTATTTGTAGCCATGCTCTGTGGGCGGGACTGGCGCAGGAACCTTCCATATCACCAGTTCAATCACCCCGCCTTCGGGTGTGATGTTCTTGAACCTGGTAATCAATTGGGCCTGCATGTTGGCGATTATGCCAACATCAGAACCCGTGGTCAATCAATGGGTTCCATCGAGCCGACTGCGGTGCCGTGCCCTTCGGGGACAACGAGCGGTAAAGCGCCTCCCGGCTGATGCCGGCCTGCGCCGCAACCATCCCCAAACCACCGTAGGCTTCGGCCACGGCACGCAATGCCAAAAGGCCTGCTGCACGGTTGTCGGGATCGTCCAGTTCCTCCAGCGCGGCCTTCAGATACGCAACGGCAAACTGCCGATCAGCACGCAACTCCTTGATGCCCAGGTGCTCAATCGCTTCCTGCTGCGACAGGCCGATGCCCTTGTCGGTAATGGTCAGGGTTTGGGAATGAGCTTGTGTTGGCATGGTCAGGATCAATAGGTTTCAAAGTTGTTACATATTTACAGGGAAATCCGGGCAGGCATGCCACCTATGGCGCTATTTACGGTTTGTCACACCAGCCTGTTGGACCTTGATTTGGCATAAAACCAGTAATCTCCATGTAATTGCGTGACAAATACCACATTTTCCCTGGGTTGCGGACGGAAAGTTCTTGGCCAATCTGCAATGTTTGGTTACAGTCGAGCTACTTTCCCTTTCAAGTCGTTTCATTTTTATTTTATTTCCACTTGGAGACCCCCATGAAAAAGATCCTTTCCATCGCCGCCCTGAGCATGTTGACCTTGTCGGGCCTCTTGACCGCGCCTGCGCAGGCTGCTACCGCCGTGCAATCTCCAACTTTTAATGTCAACATCGGATTGACCTCTGTTTGCCAAATATCAACTCTGCCGACCGCCGCATTCACTTACACATCGTTCGGCGCACAGGCGACCACCGCCAGCAGTTTTGATGTGCGCTGCACGAATGGTCTTCCGATAACCTCCATTCGTTTGGACGACGACGCTGGCGGCATTGCAACAGGCTTGACGCAGAGCTACACGGATCAAGCAACCAACCTCATCTACAGTTTGACTTTGGGAAGCGTACCCACGGCGGGCTCTGGTTTTGCTCAGACTGTGACTTTGAATGGGCTCATGGGAGCCAGCCAAGGGGGTAACTGCGCCGTAGCCGGTGGCGCGTGCACCAACAGTGCCAGTACCAACAAAAGTCGTACCCTGACGATCACCTACTAATCCATTAGTACTCCGTAGCACCCTCAGCAGCCCCAGAAACATCGACACTCATGAGCGCAAAGCTCGTCCTCGGTGTTTCCCTGCTGCTGGCTGCAGCGGCCAGTTTCGCGGGCGGCGCAAGCGGGCAGTTCGCGGTCCAGATCACCCTGAACAACAACAGCAACAGCAACAGCATTTGTACCAGTGCAAGCGGTTCAGCGGCTGGCAGCTCGTCGGTGCAAGTACAGTGCACCAGCAACGTCTTCGTTGAGATTGCGCCGGTCACTCCCCAGGCAGCTGGCCGCTTCATGCCGGGCTTTCTCCCCGCCCGTGACTCCTTGCTGCCGGACTACTGCCGCAACGAGCAGATGGGTCTGGCCGGCCAGATGGCGCGCATCGCCTGCGGCCTGGATGACGATCAAGGCCCGCTGGCCTATGCCGATGATGAAGCGGATGAGGGATGGAAGGTGGAGAGCCAGCTTTATGCCGTGGACACCCATGCCACGCAAGCGCAAACGGCCCTCCTGCGTCTTGAGGACAAACGGGGCACGCTGCTGGCGCTTCGCGTCGCCCACGCCGATGGTCACTTTGGACCCGTCGAGATGCTGATATCCTTCTGAGATGAACACCACTTCCAAGCACCCATGCCGCCCCGTCACGTACGCGCTCCTGCTGGCCCTGCTGATGCCATGGACCGCGGCCAGCGCGGGTGTTTTTTCCGTCACCCCGGTGCGGCTGTATATGACGCCGCGCGACCGGGCGATTGCCGTGACCCTGACCAACGAGGGCGATAGCGCCGTCGTCCTGCAGGCCGACATCAATAGCTGGAGCCAGAAGCCCGATGGCACCGACGAACTGGTGCTGACCGAAGACCTGATCCTGGCCCCGCCCATCATCAAGCTGGCCCCCAAGGCCAGGCAGGTGGTGCGGCTGGCCCTGCTCAAACCGGCTGACGCCAGCAAGCAGCTGACCTACCGCATGATCATTCGCGAAGTCCCAGAAGCCCTGCCCAGCACCGGCATTCAGGTGCCGATTGCGCTGGCCCTGAGCATGCCGGTGTTTATCACTCCCCCCGCGGCCAAACGCCAGATGGACTGCAGCACCAGCCCTGCCGATGCCACGGCCGTGAACCTGCGTTGCAGCAATACCGGAACGGCCTATGCGCAAATCCGCGAAGCGGCGATCAAGCGTGGCGAGCAGACGCTGGCCCGCTTTGAAGGTGGCAGTTATATCTTGCCGGGCGCCAGCAAGACCGTCAGCCTCAAAAGTGAAAAAACCGTGCCCGCAGGCCAGGCCCAACTGGTGATCACGTTCGACGACGGACAAAACCTGACGACCAGCATCACGCTGCCCTGAGCTGTTCCGTATGCAGAGGAGGTGTCTGTGGTTTTTGCGAAGGCATTCCCTGTCGGTTGCCACTGCAATGCTTTGCTGCGGTCTGCCGGTGCATGCCCAAACCACGGCGCCCGCTAACGTTCCGCCAACGGCCCGCGCAGCCAAGGACCGCCTGATGCCACTGGAAGTGTTCATCAACAGCGCCAAAGGCGGCGTCTGGACCCTGCTGGAGCGCAATGGCATTTTGTACGCCCCGGAAGATGCCTTCGAGGAATGGCGCCTGGTTCCCCGCTCCAGCGCGCAGGATATCCAGTTTCGGGAGCAGAAGTGGTACCCCCTGTCGGCCATTCCCGGATTTGAGGCCAGGCTCAATTTTGCCGAGCAGTCGCTCGATCTGGTGTTTTCCCCTGCGTCTTTCAATGCGGTTCGCCTGACTCAGGAAGCCGCGTTGCGGCCTCCGCTGTCGCCATCCATCCCTGCCGTATTTGCCAACTACGACCTGAACTACACCACCAGCCGCAGCAGCAGCGCCCTGGGCAGCAGCGTGCAGGCCCGGGACCTGAGCGCTTTGACCGAGCTGGGTGCCTCGGGGCAATGGGGCTTGTTTACCAGCAGCTATGTCGGTCGCAGCCTCATGACGCAAGACCCCACGGTCGACGCCTCCTGGCGCCGTCTTGAAAGCACCTACACGCGCAATTTTCTGGACAGCACCAGCACGCTGCGGCTCGGCGACAGCACCACGCGCGCGGGCATCTCCGCACGCTCGGTTTACTTTGGTGGTTTGCAGTTCAGCAAGAATTTTTCCCTGCAGCCCGGCTTCATGACCCAGCCGATTCCCACCGTGACCGGCCTGTCGGCCGCCCCCAGCACGGTGGAGCTGTATGTCAATGATGCCCTGCGGCAAACCTCGAAGGTGCCCGCCGGGCCGTTCAGCATTGACAACTTCCCGGCACTGACCGGCGCAGGGGAAGCCCGGGTGGTGGTGCGCGACATTCTGGGCCGCGAAACCGTCATCACCCAGCCTTTTTTCAGCAATGCCAGCCTGCTCGAGGAGAAGCTGAGCGACTGGAGCTTCGAGCTGGGAGCCATCCGCCGCAACCTCGGTACCGACAACGCCAATTACGGCCCCCGGTTTGTCTCAGGCCTCTGGCGCCAGGGCCTGAGCAAAAGCCTGACCGTCGAGGGCAACGGCGAGTTGTCCCTTCCACTGAGCCGCGTGGGCCTTGGGGCCAGTTACGGACTGCCGCTTCAGATGCTGGGACAAACCGCGTTGTCGGTCAGCCGCAGCGATGCTACCGGCAGTGGCCACAACTGGCGGGTAAGCGCCGAGCGCAGCGGCCTGCGCCATGGCTTTTCTTTCAGTGCCGAGGGTGCATCGCGCGGCTACCGGCAGCTCGGCATTGACACGGCTTCCCCCCTGCCGCGCCTGCAAACCACCGCCAGTTACAGCTACAGCACTGATAATTTTGGAGCCTTCAGCCTGGGCTATGCGGGCTTTGACAACTATGACCTGGGCAAGCTCAACACCGTCAGCCTGAACTACACCGTGCGTATCGGGCAACGCAGCGCACTGACCCTGACCGCCACCAAACTCAGTGGCATGACGTCCGGCACATCGGTCGGTGGCTTTCTGGTGGTGCCGCTTGACAACCGCGTCACGCTGGCTTCGGGTGTGACCCGCCGCAGTGGCACGACCGAGAGCTATGTGAACGCCAGCCAGGCCCTGACGACCGAAACCGGCTGGGGCTGGCGAACCGCGCTGGGGCGGCGTGCCGACGGGAGCTACGCCGAAGGCGGTGCTTATTTTCAGGGCACCAAAGGACTGTTTGCCGCCGACCTGAGCAGCAGCCAAAGCCAGCAAAACATGCGCCTGGGTCTGCTCGGCGGAGCCGTTCTGGCCGACGGCCAGCTGTTTGCCACGCGCCGGGTACAAGACAGTTTCGCCATCGTGGAGGTGCCGGGTTATGCCAATGTGGGCGTGGGTTTCCAGGGCAGCATGCTGACCCGGACCAACGCCGACGGCGTCGCGCTGCTGCCCCGCCTGCTGCCCTTCCAGCGCAACAGCGTGCGGCTGGACCCGACCGAGTTGCCCATCAGCGCCGAGCTCGATTCGATTGAGCAGGAAGCCGTCCCCGCCCTGCGCAGCGCGGTTAAGATCACCTTCCCGGTTCGCTCGGGTCGCGGCGCCTTGATCCGCATCGTGCTCGACGATGGCGAGCCCGCACCCGCTGGTGCCGAGATCGAGCTGGTGGGCGACAAGAAAGAATTTTTCGTGGCGCGGCGCGGTGAGGCCTTTGTAACGGGCCTGCAAGCCACGAATCGTTTGCGCCTGAAGTGGAACGGCGCCAACTGCACCTTCAACGTCGCGTTGCCGCCCGGCAACCTGGAAGACATCACACGGGTAGGCCCGGTAAGTTGCAACGGAGTAAAACGATGACCAGTCCTTACGCATGGCGGTTTGCCGCGGTAGTTTTACTGAGCACTTGCGCGCTGCAGGCCAAAGCAACCATCACTTGCACAGTCAGTACATCGGGCTTCACGTCGGTGTATTCCGAAACCATCACGACCGCCAACGACAGTCAAGGCACGTTCACTGTCAGCTGTACCCGAAGCCAGCCAGCATCAGACCCAACGACCTTTGTGTACGCCCTGCGGGCCAACAACGGCTTGAATCAGGCCAGCGGAGGGCTTAATCAGGCTACTAACGGAAGCGGTACTGCCAACAATATCACCTACGAGCTGTATCTCAACAGTACTTACGCCACGTCATGGGGCAGTAGAGGGACAACCGATTTCGACGGTGTGGTGAATTTCGGTAATGCGTCCACCACCTACGCCACCGACACAAAGACTTTTTATGCCAGGGTCTTTCCACTACAAAACGTGAACGCAAAGACATTCACAGACACGGTGACCTTGTCTTTGCGAAACTCAAACGGCAACACGGTTGACACCAGCCCGCTAGGTGTCACCATCATTAACACGGCTTCTTGCCAGTTCACTACAATGCCGGGCCCGATTCAGCTCGACTACACCTCATTTCAAGCGGCTGCATCAACCGGGAACACGCCTTATGCGGTACGCTGCACCAATGGCACCAGCTACTGGCTGTCTCTGGACGCGGCCCCACCCCCTGCCGTGACCACAGTCATCGGTACCGCCGGTGCGGTCAATCTTCCCTATTCCCTGACTCTCAGCTCCGGCAGCGGCTCCATCACCGGCACCGGCGTCCCTCAAAGCTACAGTATCAACGGCTCGATCGCAGCCGGCCAATCGGGCACTTGCGCAACGGGCAGCTGCAGCGCGTCAGAACCCCACACGCTCTACATCGGGTTCTGATCAGCCATGTAGTCGTGCTTGGCCCAGCGTAACCCGACATCTGCAAGGCGGCTTGGTCGCCCTGTTGAACGGTGATGGTGGCGGTGGTTTTCCCTGATGAGCCGCTGCAGCAAATGCCTGTCGGGTTAGGCCCTGCGGGCTAGTCCGACTTATGGGTTTCTCAACCCGTTCAAAGCAACACAACAGAATTTGTCAAATTTGATGAATTTATGCACACATGAATCTAAATTAATTAGTTGTATTAAATTTATCATTTTGATAAAATTCATGGGCCTTAATGATTTTAGGAGTTCGGATCATGCGGACTTTCAAAATAGCCCTTATTGTTATAGCGATGCAGTTTCTGCTCGGAATTTGTGGTGCTGTTCAAGCGCAGACCAGCACAGCCTCCTTCGGGGTCACGATCCTGCTGCGCACCTTCAGTGAAACGGTCACGGCAGACCACCAATGTACCCACAGCGGGCAATCCGGCGAACACACGGACACCTTACGTATCAGCTGCCCGGCCACGGTGGATGTGCAGGCCATTACCAGAGCGTCCACCAGCAAAACCGGGCAAAACCAGAAGATGAATGGCGAGCCGGGCCAGCCTGATCGCCAGGACCTCATGCTGGTCGCCGGCAAACCGGTGACTTCGACAGATCCGATTGAATTGACAATTTCTTGGTGAAACGATGCCAAACGCGCCGTTTTAAACAGAAACAATCAGACAGGAACCGGCCAAGGTGAATGCGGTCTTGCGCCGCATTGCACGGACATTCATGAGGCTACGCCAGCCACCCCATTTTGCTATTAAGTTAATAGCTGTTCATGCACGTCACATCTGGGGAAAAGCTGTTTTTGATGCCTAAAAACAGGTCCTTTGAAAGCCAGTTGGACGCTTTGCGACCCATTTTTAAGCTCAATTTATGTATAAAAACAAGCTCTAGCCCAATAGCAGCGAGCGCAAGCAGCTATTAACTTAATAGCAGTCAAACGCTCTCCGCAGCCCCGGCAGGTTGCGCTGCTTCAAAACCGTTCGTGCGGCGCCAGGTAGCGCCATTGGCCTATCGGCAGATGGCCGAGGTTGACATGGCCTATGCGCACGCGTTTGAGCCCCGTCACAAAAAGCCCGACCTGCTCGCACATGCGGCGAATCTGGCGTTTTTTGCCTTCCTTGAGCACAAAGCGCAGTTGCTCGGGGTTTTGCCAGTCCACCTGCGCCGGCCGCAAGGCTTGCCCGTCCAGGCTCAGGCCGTGGCGCAGCAAAGCGAGTTTCTCGGGTGGAAATACCGCTTGCACGTTAACCGTCTCAGCGCCGTAGCTGACGCGCACCAGGTACTCTTTTTCAATCGAAGAATCTTCGCCAATCAGTTGCCGCGCCACGCGGCCGTCCTGCGTCAGCACCAGCAAGCCAATCGAGTCGATGTCGAGCCGGCCAGCCGGCGCCAGGCCGCGCAATTGCTCAAAGCCCCAGCGCATGCGGCTGTTGCATTCGCGCCAGCGGTTTTGCGGTTGCACCAGCACCACGGCCGGCTCGTGGCCATCTTCAGCCTGGCCGCTGACATAACCGACCGGCTTGTTGATCAGGATGGTGACTTGCTGGCGCTGCTGCTGCTCGGCTTCGCGCGCCACTTCAATGCGCGCGTCGGCGGCGACGGGCTGGCCCATCACGGCGGGCAGGTCGTTCACGCGCACCCAGCCTCGCGCAATCCAGTCATCGGCTTCGCGGCGCGAGCACAGGCCGAGTTCGGCCATGCGTTTGTTCAGCCGCACCGTGACGGCAGCGGTGCCGGGAGCGGGAGCGGGCGCTTTCTGGACGCGCACCGCAGCGCCAGCGGGCACGGGTGCTGTTTTGGGTTTGAAGGAGTCTTGCATTTGCTATTTATTTTATAGCTGCCTGCGCACGTAAAACATGGGTTACAGCTACTTTTTATCTGAAGAAATACTGGACCGCAACGCGGCGAGGTCGAGCACGCGCAAGCCGCCGTATTCGACCCGGATGGTGCCTTGCGCCTGCAGCGTCGTTAGCGCTTCGTTGACGCGCTGGCGCGACAGTCCCACCAGGTAGGCCATTTCCTGCTGCGTGATGCGCAGGATTTCACCGACGCCCGGGTACAGCACCGGGTTGAACAAGGCGGCCAGGCTGCGTGCCACGCGCACATCAGGATTGTTCATGCGGTCGATTTCACGCGCGGCAATGAACTGGCCCAGCCGCTCGTTGAGCTGGTTCATCACGAAGCGGTTGAAGCCGATCGAATGGTCGAGCAGCCAGTGAAAGCTGTCTATCGGCAAGCCGGCCACCAGGCTTTTCCGCAGCGCCTGGATGTTGTAGCGGTAAGGCTCGCGCTTAAGCGCCGTGCCTTCGCCAAACCACCCACCGGGGGGCAGGCCGGTGAAGGTCATGGTCAGGCCCTGCGCGTTGTCGCTGCTCATCTTCAGCAGCCCCTCGACCACGCCAAACCAATAAGTCACCGGCTTGCCGACGCGGCATACGTAGTCGCCAGGTGCAGCGTCGCCCACCTGCAGCTCCGCCACTGCCCGTACACGCTCATCCGGCTGCAGCAAACGCAGCCATGGAATGCCTTGCAGCTCGTCAGGCGTGGGTGTCCTGCGGCGCTGGTGGAGGGTCAGGTCAGTGGACATGGGTGACAAAAGAGGGGCGACTTATCCGATAAACAGGGTCCTACCCGGGCACACCCCAGTAGGACTTACCCGGAAATTGTCGTTGCAATGACACCATGACGTCAAACGTGGTTCTACTATTCGTGTCATAGCAGCGGTTTTTCTTGACCGAAGGGCTGCGCTAAAACTGCAGACAAGGAACCGGAATGCAACTCACGTTCCCACGATTGCTGCTAAAGCATGCCGCCGAACGCCCAGGCGCTGCGGCCATGCGCGAAAAGGAATATGGCATCTGGCAGGCCCACAGCTGGGCCAGCATGGCAACGCTGGTTGAACATATTGCGTGTGGCCTGCACCAGGCTGGCCTGCAGCGTGGCGAACACATGGTGGTGATCGGTGCCAACCGCCCGCGCCTGTATGCCACCATGCTGGCCGCACAGTCGCTGGGGGCGATTCCCATCCCGCTGTACCAGGACGCCGTGGGTGCCGAATGCGTCTTCCCCATCACCAACGCCGACGTCCGTTTTGCCATGGTGGAAGACCAGGAGCAGGTCGACAAGCTCCTTGAAATTCGCGACCGCTGCCCGGACCTGGGCAACATCATTTTTGACGACCCGCGCGGCCTGCGCAATTACGACGAGCCTGGACTGGTGTCGCTGGACCAGCTGATCGAATCAGGCCGGGCCTTGGCTGGAAGCCAACCCTTTCTGTTCAAGACAGAAGTCGACAAAATCAGCCCCGACGACGTGGCCGCTATGTTTTTTACCTCGGGCACGACCGGCAACCCCAAAGGCGTGGTGCACACCCACGCGACCCTGCTGGACCGCGCGCAAGCGGGCGCGGAATTTGACAAGCTCACGACCAGCGAAGAAGTGCTGGCCTACCTGCCGCCCGCCTGGATCGGCCAGAACATCTTCAGCTATGCCCAGTGGCTGGCCTGCGGATATGTGGTGAACTGCCCCGAAAACGCAAGCACAGTGACGATTGACCTCAAGGAAGTCGGCCCAACGTATTACTTTGCCCCGCCGCGTGTGTTTGAGGGCCTGCTCACCAGCGTGATGATCCGCATGGAAGACGCCGGACGCATCAAGCGCGGCATGTTCAAGTTCTTCATGGAGGTAGCCAAACGCGTGGGGCCCCAGCACATGGATGGCAAGCCGGTGGGCTTCGCGCAGGCACTGCTGTACGGCCTGGGCAACCTGCTGGTGTATGGCCCCCTGCGCAACAACCTGGGCTTTTCGCGCGTGCGCGTGGCCTACACCGCCGGCGAAGCCATTGGCCCGGACCTCTTCACTTTTTACCGATCCATCGGCATCAACCTAAAGCAACTCTACGGCTCCACCGAAACCGCCGTGTTTGTCTGCCTGCAGCCCGATAACGAAGTGCGCGCCGACACGGTCGGCGTGCCGATTCAGGGCGTGCAGATCATGGTCGCTGACAACGGTGAAATTCTCGTCAAGTCGGCCGGCCTGCTCAAGGAATACTATAAAAACCCGACAGCGACCGCGGAAGTATTGACTGTAGACGGCTGGTACCACACCAGCGACGCGGGCTTTATTGACGCGCGCGGCCACCTCAAGATCATTGACCGCGTGAAGGACGTGGGCCGCCTCAAGGGAGGCGTCCATGACGGCGCCATGTTCGCGCCCAAGTATGTCGAGAACAAGCTCAAGTTTTTCCCGTACATCAAGGAAGTCGTGGCCTATGGGGATAGCCGTGAAAAAGTCTGCGTCTTCATCAATATCGATTTTGATGCGGTGGGCAACTGGGCCGAACGGCGCAACCTGCCCTACGCGGGTTATACCGATCTGGCGCAAAAACCCGAGGTCTACCAGCTCGTCAAGGAGTGCGTCGAAAAGGTCAATGCCGACCTGAGCGTCGATGTCTTGCTGGCCGGTTCGCAAATCAGCCGCTTTCTGGTGCTGCACAAGGAACTGGACGCCGACGATGGCGAGTTGACCCGTACCAACAAGGTGCGCCGTGGTTTCATCGCAGAGAGATACCAGCCGCTGATTGACGCCCTGTACAGCGGCAAAACCGAACAGTTCATTGAAACCACGGTCAAGTTTGAAGATGGCCGCAGCGGCAGCGTGAGCGCCACGCTCAAGATTGGCGATAGCAGGACGTTTGCCCCGGTGAAGGCTGCAGCATGAGTAAAAAGATTGGTGACGTCATTCTTGATGTCCAAAACATCAGCTTGAGCTTTGGCGGGGTCAAGGCCCTCTCCAGCATTTCGTTCGATGTCAAAGAGCACGAAATCCGCGCCATCATCGGCCCCAATGGCGCGGGCAAAAGCTCCATGCTCAACTGCATCAATGGTGTCTACTCGCCGCAGCAGGGCTCCATCACCTTTCGCGGCCAGACCTTCAAGCACATGAACAGCCACCAGGTGGCAGTCATGGGCGTGGCGCGCACTTTCCAGAACCTGGCGTTGTTCAAAGGCATGAGCGTGCTCGACAACATCATGTCGGGCCGCAACCTCAAGATCAAAAGCAATCTGCTGCTGCAGGCCTTGCGCATCGGCCCGGCCGAGAAGGAAGAGTTCAAGCACCGCGAGGCGGTTGAAAAAATCATCGACTTTCTCGAAATCCAGGCCCACCGCAAAACGCCCGTCGGACAGCTGCCTTATGGCCTGCAAAAACGCGTGGATCTGGGCCGCGCCCTGGCGATGGAGCCGCAGATGTTGCTGCTCGATGAACCCATGGCCGGAATGAACGTGGAAGAAAAGCAGGACATGTGCCGTTTCGTGCTCGATGTGAATGACGAATTCGGCACCACCGTGGTGCTGATCGAGCACGACATGGGCGTGGTCATGGATATTTCAGACCGTGTGGTGGTGCTCGACTACGGCAAAAAAATCGGCGACGGCACACCCAACGAGGTGCGCAACAACGAAGACGTGATCCGGGCCTACCTTGGCGTGGAGCATTGACCATGTATTACGACGCCAAGATGGATCTGAAGAGTTCATTACGAATGGATGTGGCCTCAGCCAGCAGCCGCCGCGCAACCGGCTGTACCGGGCCGCTGGCGGCGCCCCCTGCAAAGGGGGAGGCGGCTACGCTAAGCGAGCAAGCAACAGGGGTGAGCAAATAATATGGCATTTTTTCTGGAAACACTGCTGGGCGGCCTGATGGCCGGCATGCTGTATGCGCTGGTGGCACTGGGCTTTGTGCTTATCTTCAAGGCCTCGGGCGTGTTCAACTTCGCCCAAGGCGCCATGGTGCTGTTTGCGGCGCTGGCGATGGCCCGGTTCTCGGAATGGATTCCGCAGTGGACAGGCATCAACAGCCTTCTCTTTGCCAATGTCGCCAGCTTTGCCATGGCAGCCACCTTGATGTTTGTAGTCGCCTGGCTCATTGAGCGCCTGGTGCTGCGCCATCTGGTCAACCAGGAGGGCGCGACACTGCTGATGGCTACTCTGGGTATCGCCTATTTCATGGAGGGCCTGGGCCAGACGATTTTTGGCGGCAGCATCTACAAGATCGACATTGGCATGCCAAAAGATCCTGTTTTCATACTGGACTCGGTGTTTCCGGGGGGCCTCCTTGTCAACAAGGAGGATCTGTATGCCGCCCTGATCGCCGCTGTGCTGGTGGCCCTGCTGAGCGTGTTCTTCCAGAAAACAGCCACTGGCCGAGCCCTGCGCGCCGTGGCCGATGATCACCAGGCCGCGCAATCGATCGGTATCCCGCTGAACCGCATCTGGGTCATCGTCTGGTGCGTGGCAGGCGTGGTGGCTCTGGTCGCCGGCATGATCTGGGGCAGCAAGCTGGGCGTGCAGTTTTCGCTGGCGACCGTGGCTCTGCGCGCCCTTCCCGTGGTGATTCTGGGAGGCCTCACCTCCGTGCCCGGCGCCATCATTGGTGGCCTGATCATCGGCGTGGGCGAGAAACTTTCAGAGGTTTACCTGGGCCCGTTTGTCGGCGGCGGTATCGAAATCTGGTTTGCCTATGTGCTGGCCCTGTGTTTCCTGCTGATCCGGCCGCAGGGCCTGTTCGGAGAAAAAATCATCGACCGAGTATGAGACTTTGCGTGACAGACCAAGCGTTGCAAAGCAACTTTGCTATGTACCCAACTGACATGAGACTTTGCGGGACAGTCCAGGATTTGCGAGGCACATTTGCTCTGTCCCCAACTAATGTGAGACTTTGCGGGACAGTCCAGGATTTGCGAAGCAAATTTGCTCTGTCCCCAACTGATTAGAAGGTGTTATGTTTTACAGAGAAAACGGTCAATTCAAAACCAGCTATCGCGCGGACCAGCAGATCTTCCCGATCCTGCAGGACCGCATCGCCATCGGGCTGATCGTGGCTGCCGCCTTCGTAGCCGTCCCCCTGCTGGCCAGCGACTACCTGTTCCAGGCCATCCTGATTCCGTTTGTCATCATGTCGCTGGCCGCGCTCGGCGTAAACATCCTGGTCGGCTACTGCGGCCAGATCTCACTCGGATCGGGTGCCTTCATGGCCGTTGGGGCTTACGGTGCCTACAACTTTTTCATGCGTATTCCGGGCATGCCGCTAATCCCGGCGCTGATCCTGGGCGGACTGTGCGCCACCTTGTTCGGCATCCTGTTCGGCCTGCCTAGCCTGCGCGTCAAGGGCCTGTACCTGGCGGTGGCCACGCTGGCCGCGCAGTTTTTCAGCGACTGGATGTTCCTGCGCATCAAGTGGTTCACGCTGGACTCGCCTTCGGGCTCGGTGTCGGTTTCCAACCTGCAGGTGTTCGGCCTGCCCATCGAAAGCGCGGTGAGTAAATACCTGCTCTCCCTTGGCATACTGGCCGTCGTGGCCCTGCTGGCCAAGAACCTGGTGCGCAGCGCGATCGGCCGCGAGTGGATGGCCATCCGCGACATGGATGTGGCGGCAGCGGTGATAGGCATTCGCCCGATGTACGCCAAGCTCAGCGCGTTTGCGGTCAGCTCGTTCATTATTGGCGTCTCGGGCGCGCTATGGGCCTTCGTCTACCTGGGTGCCTGGGAGCCGGCGGCGTTCTCGGTTGATCAATCGTTTCGACTGCTCTTCATGGTCATCATCGGCGGCCTGGGCTCCATCATGGGCAGCTTCTTCGGTGCGGCGTTCATCGTGGTGCTGCCGATCGCCTTGAATCAGTTCCTGCCGGCGCTTCTTGGCATCTTCGGCATCAGAATTTCTACCGCGGGCACTTCACATGCCGAGTTGATGATTTTCGGCGGCCTGATCGTCTGGTTCCTGATTGTGGAGCCGCACGGATTGGCCAAGCTCTGGTCTACGGGTAAACAAAAATTGCGCCTTTGGCCGTTCCCGCATTAAGGGTCCTATTTTTTGGGTGTTCTGCTTTTTATTTTTACAGGAGACAACAATGAAAATTCGTAATCTGATTCTGGCAGTGGCTGCAGTGGCCGCCAGCGCTTCGTCGATGGTGACGACCAGCGCATGGGCGCAAGCCAAGGAGCAGTTTTTCCCACTGCTGTCCTACCGAACGGGTCCTTATGCACCCAACGGTGTGCCCTGGGCCAACGGCAAACAGGACTATCTCAAGATGATCAACGCCCGTGATGGAGGCGTCAACGGCGTGAAGCTGACTTACGAGGAATGCGAAACCGGCTACGCCACCGACCGGGGCGTGGAATGCTACGAGCGCCTCAAAAGCCGCCCGGGCGTGGCCCTTTTTGACCCGCAGGCCACAGGCATTACCTTCGCGCTGACCGAAAAAGTGCCCACCGACAAAGTCCCCCTGATCACGCTGGGCTATGGCCTTTCCGTCGCACAGGACGGCATGGCCTTCAAATGGAACTTCCCGCTGATGGGCAGCTACTGGACCGGTGCCGACATCCTGATCCAGCATCTTGGCAAAGTAGAAGGCGGCCTGGACAAGCTCAAGGGCAAGAAAATTGCACTAGTCTACCATGATTCACCGTTTGGCAAGGAACCCATTCCGCTGCTGCAAGAGCGCGCAAAAATGCACGGCTTTGACCTGCAGCTGCTGCCGGTAACCGCACCCGGCGTGGATCAAAAAGCCACCTGGCTGCAGATTCGCCAGGCCCGTCCGGACTATGTGCTGCTGTGGGGCTGGGGCGTCATGAACTCTACCGCGCTCAAGGAAGCGCAGGCGACCGGCTATCCGCGCGACAAGATGTACGGCGTGTGGTGGTCCGGTGCCGAGCCGGACGTCAAGGATGTGGGCGAAGGTGCCAAAGGCTATCACGCGCTGGCCCTCAATACCGCCGGCCAACAGCCCAAAGTGATTCAGGACATTCTGAAATATGTGCATGACAAAGGCCAGGGCACAGGCCCGAAAGATGAGGTCGGCTCGGTGCTGTATACCCGCGGCGTGATCATCCAGATGCTGAGCATTGAGGCGGTGCGCCGTGCCCAGGAGCGTTTCGGCAAAGGCAAGGTCATGACCGGCGAGCAGGTTCGCTGGGGTCTTGAAAATCTGGCACTTGACCAGAAGCGGCTTGACGCCCTCGGCTTTGGCGGCGTGATGCGCCCCCTCAGCACCTCGTGCGCCGACCACATGGGCTCGACCACCGCGCGCATCGAGACCTGGGACGGCAAGAAGTGGAACGTCAGCCCGGAGTACATCGCGGCGGATGAGCAGATCATCAAGCCCATGGTGAAGGCCGGCGCTGACAAGTACCTGGCCGACAAGAAGATGACGCGCCGCACTGCGGCAGATTGCCAGTCTTGAGTTTTGGGCCAAAGTTCGCTGCCTTCAGCGTGGGTTCGCCCTGCGTTGAAGGCAGAAACTGAAGGCCAGAAAGGCGGCTCTCACGAGCCGCCAATTGAAAGGGCCGCAGCGCTGGTCTTTCAATTGATTCAAACGGATACACCACCATGAGTGATTCAAACATTGTTCTCAACATCAACGGCATCGAGGTCATCTACAACCATGTGATCCTCGTGCTCAAGGGCGTTTCCCTGCAGGTTCCCGAGGGCCGCATCGTGGCCCTTCTGGGGGGCAATGGTGCCGGTAAAACCACCACGCTGCGCGCCATCTCCAACCTGCTCAAGGGTGAGCGTGGAGAAGTCACCAAAGGCTCCATCGAACTGCGCGGCGAGCGCATCGAGAATCTGTCGCCGGCCGACCTGGTGCAGCGCGGTGTGGTGCAGGTGATGGAAGGCCGGCATTGTTTTGCCCACCTGACCATTGAAGAAAACCTGCTCACGGGCGCCTACACGCGCAAGAGCAAGGCCGAGGTCGCCGCCAATCTGGAAAAGGTCTACAACTATTTCCCGCGCCTGAAAACCCGGCGCACCTCTCAGGCGGCGTACACCTCCGGCGGCGAGCAGCAGATGTGCGCGATTGGCCGTGCGCTCATGGCCAATCCCTCCATGGTGTTGCTGGACGAGCCTTCCATGGGCCTGGCGCCGCAGATTGTTGAAGAGGTCTTCAACATCGTGCAGGACCTGAACCAGAAAGAAAAGGTCACCTTCCTGATCGCCGAGCAAAACACCAACATGGCCCTGAAATACGCCGACTACGGCTACATCATGGAAAGCGGCCGCGTCGTCATGGACGGCGCTGCCAGCGACCTGGCCAGCAACGAGGATGTCAAAGAGTTTTACCTGGGTGTGGGCGGCGGCGAACGCAAGAGCTTCAAGGACGTGAAGAGCTACAAGCGTCGCAAGCGCTGGTTGGCTTGATCAGTTTTTAGGACACCGCCATGACTGAATTTTTTGACCCGCTTGAGACACGTCCGCACGCTGAGCGCGAAGCAGCCCTGATGGCCGCCCTGCCGCAGCAGATTTCCCACGCGCAAACGCATTCGCCCGCATTCGCCGCCATCCTCAAAGGGGTAGACGGCACCGCCATCAACTCCCGCGCCGTGCTGGCGCGCCTGCCGGTTACCCGCAAGCATGAATTGCTGGAGCGCCAGCAGGCCGCACGCCAGGCTGGCGGCAACGGTGGTGGTAGCGGTGACGTGTTTGGCGGCTTCAGTGCGCTGCGTTACGGTGCCCACATGCCGCATGTGTTTGCCAGCCCCGGCACCATTTACGAGCCTGAAGGCACGCGCAAGGACTACTGGCGCATGGCACGGGCAATGCATGCAGCAGGGTTTCGCCCCGGCCAGCTGATTCATAACAGTTTCAGCTATCACTTCGTGCCCGCCGGCTCCATGATGGAAACTGGCGCGCATGCCCTGGGCTGCACGGTGTTTCCGGGCGGCACCGGGCAGACCGAGCAGCAGGTGCAAGCCATGGCGGAGCTCAAGCCTGCGGGCTACATCGGCACGCCGAGCTTTCTGAAAATCATCGTGGAAAAAGCGGCCGAGATGAAGGTGGCGCTGCCCACCGTGACCCGGGCCCTGGTTTCTGGCGAAGCCTTTCCGCCCAGCCTGCGCGACTGGCTTGGCGAGCGCGGAATTTCCGGCTACCAGTGTTATGCGTCGGCCGACCTGGGCTTGATTGCCTACGAAACCGAAGCGCGCGAAGGACTGGTTCTGGATGAAGGCGTGATCGTGGAAATTGTCCGTCCCGGCACGGGCGACCCGGTTGCCGAGGGCGAAGTGGGTGAGCTCGTGGTGACCACGCTGAATCCCGACTACCCCCTGATCCGGTTTGGCACAGGCGATCTGTCGGCGGTGCTGCCGGGCACCTGCCCGTCCGGGCGCACCAATGCGCGCATCAAGGGCTGGATGGGCCGTGCGGACCAGACCGTCAAGGTGCGCGGGATGTTTGTGCATCCAGGGCAGGTGGCAGACATCGCCCGACGTTTCCCCGAAGTGATGAAGGCCCGGCTGGTGGTCAGCGGCGAGATGGCCAATGACAGCATGACCTTTCAGGTCGAAGCGCTAGCATCGACAAATTCAGGATTAGCCCATGCGGGGCTGGTGCAACGAATCAGCGAAGCCATCCGCGATGTCACCAAACTGCGCGGCACGGTGCAGTTGCTGGCCCCCGGGAGTCTGCCCAACGATGGCAAGGTGATTGAGGACGCTCGAAGTTATAAATGAGCGGACTTACTCTTACGTAGTTCCCGCGAGCTGGGCAGGATGATCGGCCCGTAGACTTCATGGGTCCATTACAAGGAGACATGCATGAAGCGCCTGTTCGTCCTGGCTGCCGCTGCGACGGCCCTATTTGCCAACGCTCAAACCTTTCCGGGGTCCAAACCCATCTCAATTGTGGTGCCTTTTGCGGCCGGCGGCCGTACCGACCGCGTGGCACGCGACTTGGCCGAAACCATGCGCGAATCCATGGGCGGGGGTGCCAATTTTGTGGTGGAGAACGTCAACGGGGCCGGTGGCACCATTGGCGCCAGCAAAGTCGCCAAGGCGGCGCCCGACGGCCGCACCCTGCTGCTGTACCACATTGGCATGGCCTCAACGCCCACCCTGTACCGCAAGCTGCCGTACAAACCGCTCGAAGACTTCGAGTATCTGGGCTTGATCAATGAAGCATCCATGATGCTGATCGGCAAACCCCAGTTGCAGGCCAACAACTACCGCGACTTCGAAAACTATATTCGCGCCAACGCCGGAAAACTTAATATTGCGCACGCCGGACTGGGTTCAGCGTCCCACCTGTGCGGCCTGATGTGGCAATCGGCCATCAAGGCCAACGAAGCCATGACGACCATTCCTTTCGGCGGTACTGCGCCGGCCATGAATGCACTGGTCGGCGGCCAGGTCGACCTGATGTGCGACCAGACCACCAACACCACCAGTCAGATCGAAGCCGGCCGCGTCAAAGCCTTTGCGGTGACGAGCACCCGGCGGCTGTCCAGCAACAAGCAGCTCACTGACTACCCTACGCTTCAGGAAATGGGCCTGAAGGGGTTTAACCTGACGATCTGGCATGGCTTGTACGCGCCCAAGGGAACGCCACCGGCCGTGCTGGCCCAACTCAATGCCGCGCTCAAGCTGGCGCTGAAAGATCCCGATTTCATCAAGAAGGAGGAAGGCTTGGGCGCCGTGGTCATCACCGACAAGCGGGTCGAGCCCGCAGCACACAAGGCTTTCGTGGCGGCCGAGATCGCCAAACTCAAGCCCGTGATCGAGGCTGGCGGAAAATTTGCCGATTGAACCATTCCATTTTTTTACGCAAAGCCGCCGGGGCATCATCAGGCGGCTTTTTCCATGCTCCGGATTTACCCTGTTGAACCTCCCGCGGGAGCACGCTATCGTTCCACTTAAGTAACGCCCCATAACTCACCGGAGACCACCTTGAACTTTTCTTTCGAACAAAATCGCCGCTTGGCCCTTATAAATTGTGCGCTGTTAGCTATTGTTTTTATAGCGCTTCCGGCTGCGGCCCAAAGCAGCTGGCCGACCAGGTCGGTCAAGATCGTAGTTCCTTTTGCACCTGGCGGCACCACCGACATTCTGGCCCGTGCGGTGGCGCCCGAACTGTCCAAGGCCTTCGGCCAGCAGTTTATCGTTGACAACCGCGGCGGGGCAGGCGGCAACATCGGTGCCGACATGGTGGCCAAGTCGGCACCCGATGGCTATACCCTGCTGATGGGAACGGTCGGAACCCACGGTATCAACAAGTCGCTCTATAGAAAGATGGCTTACGACCCACAAAAAGACTTTGCGCCCATCACCCTGGTCGCTGCGGTGCCGAATGTGATGGTGGTCAACACCGAAAAGGCCAAGGCTGCGGGCATCAATACCGTGGCTGACTTCATCCGTGTCGCCAAGGCGAACCCCGGGAAGTTCAACATGGCCTCCAGCGGCAATGGCACCTCCATTCATCTTGCCGGGGAACTGTTCAAGACCATGAGTGGCACCTACATGATCCATTTCCCATACAGTGGCTCGGGCCCCGCGCTGATGGGGCTGGTGGGCGGCGATATGGATGTGATGTTCGACAACCTGCCGTCATCGATGCAACTGATCAAATCAGGCAAGCTCAAGGCACTGGCCGTGACCAGTGCGGAGCGCTCTCCGGCCTTGCCGGACGTGCCCACCGTGGAACAGGCAGGCGGCCCTGCGCTCAAAGGCTTCGAGGCCAGTTCATGGTTTGGCCTACTAGCACCAGCCGGCACGCCACCGGACATCGTCAACCGTATCCAGCAGGAAGTTTCCAGGATACTGAACACCCCTGCCATCAAGGAAAAACTGCTGGCACAGGGTGCCGTTCCAGGCGGCAACACGCCACAGCAGTTCTCCACCTTCATCAACGCCGAGCACAAGAAGTGGGCCCTGGTGGTGAAAGCGTCAGGCGCCAAAGTCGACTGACAGCACGCCCGCTCGCGTTGCCTTGCAGCAGCCCGCAAAAAAGCCCCGTCACCAGGGCTTTTTAACATCAGGTGCGCAATTGCTGAAACAGCAGGACCATCACGGGTGGGCCAGGTAGCGTAAGGGGAGGCAATTTTCCGCCGGGCCGCTTCCTAAGGAAAATTAAGCCCCTCGGAGGAGACGGAAACTAAACGCCCCAGACCACCTCGTGGCCCGCCTTGTAGTTGCGCTTCAACATGTCAATGAAAGGCATCGCGCGCTGGCGCAAACCCAGCCCATCACCGGGCACAACGCCCGCCTGTTCGTCGCCTGATTCCTCAAGTGCAATGGCGGCCTCAAGCGCCTTGATGGCTATGGGCATCTGCTCGGGCAGGATGATGCCCTTGGGGCCCGCTTCCTTGCCAATGACTTCCAGTATCCGGCGACCATTGGGTTCCAGCATGATAACGTCGCCAGCATCTTTTGATTTGAATTTGTAGAGCATTGAAGTCTCCTCTAATTGAACAGTGAACCCATTATGCGCAGGGGACTGAGGGGGTCTGTGTAGGTCTGGTTCGCCTCTTTTTAACCCCCGCTACCGGACGTCACACCCAAGCCTGCTGAATTGGCCCGGGTAAAGAAAACTAAACAGCATGCTCAATATTGCAACTGTTTAAAAACCGACCGTTCAGGCGCTTCGCCAGGACCGACTGAGTCTGCTCTTGCCGGCCGATCTGACGACCAGCTTCAACTCCCGACGCCCACATCGAGGATGACGGGCATTACCGCAGCACCCTGATGTTAGTTGACGGCCTGTTGCGGCCAGTCCAAAATTGACCCAGGTGCCGACACTGGACTGACCCAGATAACATCTTCGCAATCCCTCTGCCAGCAACGGTTCGCGAGGATGATTCATAGGTCAGCGGAATCCCTGCGCATGGGTCAAAATCGGATCAACGCCAACACGTATGCTGCATTGGGTGCAGGGTGAACACACCCTGCACGGATAGAAGTTCGTTCGAGCACTGGCTCCAATTCTTGTCACACCCCGACCTCAGATCTGAATGCATTAACCACGGCATGTCACTGTTTGTTGCTGCCGACCTCGTATTGACCATCTAAAGCTGATTGGGCCGATTCAAAATGACCAGCGTTACCGCTCGAAAAACCCTGGTCATGCCTAAGAACTTATCCGTAAATAAA
>DFWY01000022.1:35026-35407 GCA_002381615.1 Polaromonas sp. UBA4122
GAAAGCGCCACTGGCTCAGTCAACTGTTGGACCCAACCCCACTGATCGGGGGAAAAAATGGGAGCCAGCGCCATTTGCTGGTGGACGGTCGTGGCGTCCCGTTGTCGCTCGTCGTGACCGGAGCCAATCGGCATGATGTTTCGCAGTTGGGGGCTGTGCTCGATTCCATCGTCGTCCAGAGACCCAGTCCACCCATCAGGCGGCACAAACATTTGTGTGCCGACGCAGGCTACACCGGTGCACCTGCGCTGGCGGTCATTGAGGCGCATGGCTATATCCCTCATGTCAAGGGCCGTGGGCAAGAGGCCAGTGAACTTAAGCGCGACCCAGAGAAGAAGGCAAGACGCTGGGTTGTCGAAGTCGCGCACAGTTGGTTCAATC
>DFWY01000101.1:0-18847 GCA_002381615.1 Polaromonas sp. UBA4122
ATCCAGGGGTCATGGATCGCCACGCTGCGCTCGCGATGACAAGTTCCCGGTTTGCCCCACGCCGCTGCCATGGCCAAGAGCGCCAGCGACGCGGCCATCACATTGACAAATTCCTATGCAAACCAAGCTAGCCCCGCAATACCAAGGCACGTCTGACGGCGTTACTGCCGAAGCCATTCTGCGCAAGTGCGTGCACTGCGGTTTTTGCACCGCCACCTGCCCAACCTACCAACTGCTCGGTGACGAGCTGGACGGGCCGCGCGGGCGCATCTACCTGATGAAGCAGGTGCTCGAAGGCGAAACGCCGACGCGCAAAACCCAGTTGCACCTGGACCGCTGCCTGACTTGCCGCAACTGCGAGACCACCTGCCCCTCGGGCGTCGACTATGGTCATCTGCTGGACATCGGGCGCAAACTGGTGGACGCCCAGGTGCCGCGACCGCTCGGGGAACGCGCGCTGCGTTGGGCCTTGAAAGAAGGCCTGCCCTCGCCCCTGTTTGCCCCGGCCATGAAGCTGGGCCAACGGGTGCGCCCGCTGCTGCCGGCGGCACTGAAAAACAAGGTGCCGCCCAAGCAGGACGCGGGCCTCTGGCCGACAGCGGTGCACGCCCGCAAGGTGTTGCTGCTGGCGGGCTGCGCGCAACCGGCCATGGCGCCCAACATCAACCGCGCCACCGCCCGCGTGTTCGATGCGGCCGGCATCCAGACCGTCATCGCGCCCAAGGCCGGTTGCTGCGGCGCCGTCAAGTTTCACCTGAACGACCAGGAAGGCGGCAAGGTCGAGATGCGCAATAACATCGACGCCTGGTGGCCGCATGTTGAGGCCGGTATCGAGGCCATCGTGATGAACGCCTCGGGCTGCGGCGTCACGGTGAAGGAATATGGCGACATCCTCAAGGAAGACCCGGCTTATGCGGTGAAAGCCGCGCGCATCAGCGAGCTGACCCGCGACCTGAGTGAGCTGCTGCCCGAACTGGTGGATCAGCTGCGTGACAAGGTGTCCGCCAGAGCAGGCCAGATCGCCTTTCACCCGCCCTGCAGCCTGCAGCATGGCCAGCAGCTGCGCGGCGGCGTTGAAAAGCATTTGGGCGAACTGGGCTTTGACATCAAGGTGGCCAGCAGTGAAGCGCATTTGTGCTGCGGCTCTGCGGGAACCTACTCGGTGCTCAACCCAAAAATTGCGTATGAGTTACGCGACCGCAAGCTGGCCAATTTGGGCGAGATGGCGCCTGAGGTGATCGTCTCGGCCAACATCGGCTGCATCACACATCTGCAAAGCGGCACCAGCACGCCGGTGCGGCACTGGATTGAACTGCTGGACGATGCGCTCCTCAAAGCGCTATAAAATTAATAGCTTATAGCACCCTATCCACGGGCGCTATAACCATATTCCGCCTTATGCCAGGGCGCGTCATCCCGCCACCAGCCCTTCGGCGATAGGGCGTCTGAACACCAACCAGGCGGGCAAGGTGCCGATCACCGCACCGGCGAGGACGAGTCCGCCCACCAGCACCGCCTCCGCAGCCCCCAGACGCACCGGCATCTCAAACCCGATTTGGGTCTGCATCCAGGACGACAAAGCGATTGAACTGCCCCACCCCAACAACGCACCGATGGCGGCACCGCCCACGATCAGCAGCAGCACTTCGATCCAAACCACACTGAAGACATAAAGGCGGCTGGCACCCATGGCCCGCAACACGGCGAACTGACGCCTGCGTGCCAAAAAACCGACCAGCAAAGCCATCAGTACCGCAGCCACCACCAGCACCTGGGTGGTGATAACCAGCAGTGACATCAGGTCACGCACATTACCCAGTGTCAGGTACAAGTCGTTGAGCACCTCAGCAGGAAACAAGGCCAGGCTGCGTGGCGTGCGAAACTGCCCACGCAGGCCATAGGCAGCAGCAATCGAGACGGGTTTGATCGCAATCGCCGGCACACCCGGGAGCTGCTTTGAATTCCAGGGCGGGCCAATGCGCGCGACGTCAGTGGCATCGTGCCCGGAGGACAGGCCGTGCACCTGCCAGACATCTTCGACCGGCACCAAGATGGCGCTATCCCAGATCGTGTGTCGGGCCGGCAAGCGCCCGACCACGGTGTAGTGGAGCTCGCTATGCGCGGCATCGGCGTGTTCCGCCTCATCGTCCGGCTCATGGTGGCGTCCATGCGCCGGACTGAAGGTGGCACCGAGCGCCAGCTTGACGCCCGCGCCCACCACGGCTTCGCCGCGCTGGCGAAACAGCCGCCCCTGAATCGGGGGCAGCGTGCCGCCGCGGCTGGCGAAATCGGCGATGGTTCCGATGATCGGATAGCCCGCCCAGTTGTCCCCGAAGGCGATCGGCGCGGCGTATTTCACGCCGGCGGCGGTGCTGGCCTGTGCCAGTATGTCGCCGTCAAGCAAGGGGATGGCTTGGGCGCGCAAGTACACCGAAGTCAATACCAGTTGGGTGGCGCTGCCCGGCGCGCCTACCAGCACATCAAAGTCATCGGCCGCACGCGCACTGCCTTGACGCAGCGCTCGCTCCTGGGAAATCACCGCAATGCCCGTGGCCACCGAAATGGCAACCAGAAGCACAGTCACCCACACGAGCAACTGGTTGCGACGCAGGTCGGCACGAACCATGGGGAAGGGATTGAAGCTGTGCATCATGACATGGGGTGAAATGGTGGTCGCCCGGGGACCCTCATGGTGCGGGCCGGCTTTCAGGGTTGCTACACGCATGTAAATGCCCGGCTTGCAGCGTCAGGCAGCGATCCATGCGCGCCAGCAATTCCTGTTCGTGGGAGATGACAATCAGGGTCGCGCCTTGCGCACGCGTGAGCGTCACCAGCAGGTCGCCGACCTGGGCGCGCTGCTCGGGGTCCAGACTGGCCGTCGGTTCATCGGCCATCACGATGGCCGGGCGCATCAGCAAGGCCCGGGCAAATGCAACGCGCTGGCGTTCGCCCCGCGACAAAACCGCGGCCAGGCGATCCAGCGTGGCAATGCCAACGGCCGCCAGCAAGTCACGCGCCCGCTCACGCAGGGGCTGCGCGGGCTTCCAGCTGTCAAAGTAAGCGGGAAGCAGCACATTGTCCAGCGCCGAGAGTCCGTCCACCAAATGAAAGTCCTGGAAGATCAAGCCCAGATGCTGGTGACGCCAGCGGCCCAGGGCATCGGCTTTCAGAGCACAGAGGTCAGTGCTGCCCCAGACGATATGTCCTGCCGTTGCTGTGCTGATGCCCGCCAGGCAGTGAAAGAGCGTGGTCTTGCCCGCACCCGACACGCCGCGAATGCCCAGGCTGTGGCCCGACGCCAGCTGCAGCGAAGGCACGTTCAACAATGGCGTCTGCTGCGGAAAACGAAAAACCAGGTCTTGCACCTGCAACGAGCCCGCATCGCTCACAGCTTGGCGACCTTGGCATTGACCATGCGAACCTGACTGACAAAACCCGTTTGGGGATCGGTCCATGAGCCCATTTCCAGCGTGCCAGTGACTTCGATGCGGCGCGAAAAGTCAACCGGCGCCAGCGTATCGCGCAGATAAATCACCACGATGTCGACCGGCCACTGGGCATCCGATGCACAAAACGGACACACCGCCACCGGCTCACGCGTGAGTACAAAGAACTTGCTCTCGGGCTTGAGCGGCGGCGCCATGTAGCCGCGCAGGCGCACTTCTTTGCCCTTGAGGGCTTTGGCCTGCTCCGAATACTGAATGCCCAACACCCCGACCGATTTGTAGAGGGAGTCAAAGGTCAGCAGCGTGTCCATGCTAATGGCGTCCACCGCCCTTGCCAAGGGTACGACGCTGGCCAGTGGCAACAACAAAAAAGACCGGCGAGGCCATGCGCCGGACCTTGGACTGTTCCGGGAGATCACTTTTTCGGGGCTTGGGCGGCGACCGCTTTAGCCTTGGGCGCCAGCGCCAGGGCCTCGGCCATGACGCGGAACAGGTCGGTATTTTCCATCTGGCCATGCACCTTGTCGGCGCCTGGGCCCATGGCGGTCAGCACCACGTCGTCGCCCGAATGGACGCCACTGTTGGCGCCGCGCGAACCCTTGTTGGGCAGGTTGCCTTCGCGCAGCACCGCACCGGGAACGTCCTTGTATTTTTCGTTGGCGACCATCACGCCCTCTGCATTGCGCAGGGTGGGGACAAACTCGCCGTCCATGAACGGGCGGAAGGTGTCGTAGTAGTCAGGGAAAGCGCCAAAGGTTAAACGCAGACGGCGCGACACATCGACTTTGCCCGGATAACCCTCGGCGTCCGGCGCGGGATAGTTGGGGAAACCGGCCTCGGCGTAGGTGCCGACTTTGTTGCGCATCTCGGTGCCGGGCTCGTCGTCGTTGACCGTGCCAATCACACTGACGGCGTGCGCATGGTCCGCGGTAACGAGAATCAAGGTATTGTCGCCATGGGCCTTGGCCCATTCTTTCGCCTGCTTGACCGCGCTGTCGAGCATGATGGTGTCGTAAATGGCGCGCTCCGCGTCCATCGAGTGCGAATACTTGTCGATGCGGGCGCTCTCCACCATCAGCACGAAGCCATTTTTGTTGCGCGACAGCACCTGCAGCGCGGCACGCATTTCTTCAGGCACATCAGGCTGGTCCGGGAATTTGGCGACCGAGCCTTTCTTGAGAAACTTCAGGTCCAGCGCCCCATCCACATTGCCGGTGTTGTAGAGGCCCAGCAGCTTGGTGGTTTTGACATCCTGCGCGGCCGCCAACATTTCGGACTTGGTGATCGCCAACTTGTAGTCGGCCTGCTTGAAACGCTCGATGTAATCGACGTCGTCACTGCGCTTGGAGCCCGGGGTGGACTTGGGCAAAAAGTTAGGGGAACCCCCACCCATCATCACGTCGATTTTGCTGTCGTAAAACATCTGGACGATGTCGTTGTAGTCCGAACGACGCCGGGTGTGCGCCACCATCGCGGCCGGTGTGGCATCTTCAATTTCGGAGTTGGTGACGGCGCCGATCGCCATGCCGCGGCGCTTGGCGATGGCGGTGATGGTTTCAACCTTGGGATGCTCCAGCGTGCTCGCCGCACGCGAGCAATAGACACCCAGCGCATTGACACAGGATTTGTGCCCGGTGGTGTAGGCATGCGCTGCATTGGCGGAGTCGGTGATGATGGAGTCCGTGCCTTGGGTGGAAAGTAAGGCCATGTAGGGCATGTCGTCCATGGCGAGCTTGCTGGTGTACTTGCCGCCCTCAATGGTTTTGGACAAGATGCGGGCTGCGGTGCGGTGGCCGATGGAAAACCCGTCACCAATAAAAAGGATCACGTTTTTGGCCACCCGCTTGGCGGGCGTGCCGTACACGCTCCAGGTGGCGGAGCTGCTGGTCTTGCCATCGGTGGCCGTCACGGTGTAGTGACCAGGCTTGCTGATGCTCGCATCGCGCAGCATCAGGCTGGAGACTTCTTTACCGTCCTCCCTGGCAATCAGTTCGGCCGACTGGCCCAGAAGTTTGGCGTAATCTTGTCCATTGATCGTGACTTTGACTTGCGCAGGATCTACAACGCTGTCGAACTCGATCTTGAAGTCAAAGTGCGATCCCGCCAGGATGTCGGCGCGACTCAACGGGAAGATGGTCTGTGCGGCACACGTCGTTGAAAGCACTGCAGCACACAATGCCAAAGTTAGAAAGGAGGGCTTGAAACGCATGGTGATGGTCCGTAATTTGGGAAAACATGGCAGTTTATTCGGTCCATGTTACAAATTCGTGAATGATGTTTCGCCCATGGAAGTGAGCGCCTCAATCACGGTGAAAACTTACCCCAAGTCCTCTGATGGTTTCAAGAACTGAATTCGGTAACGCCATATCTGAAAAATGGCACCGCCACGCCGGTGCAGCACTGGCTTGAAGTGCTGGACGATGCACTATCAAATAAATAGCTGACAGCGCCCGTCAATTAAGCGTTATAGCCATTTATTCCTTAAGAAAATCAGGCGGCCAGCGCAGCCTCGATGTCTTTCGCCAAGTCGGCGGGTTTGTCCAGCGGCGCATAGCGCTTAATCACCTGGCCGTCCTTGCCGACCAGAAACTTGGTGAAGTTCCATTTAATGGCCTTGCTGCCCAGAAGCCCCGGCGCTTCGGCGGACAGCCACTTGTATAGCGGATGGGCCGCAGGGCCATTGACATCAATCTTGGACATCATAGTAAAACTCACCCCATAGTTGACCTGGCAGAACTCGGCGATTTCGCTGTCGTTGCCCGGGTCTTGCGCGCCAAACTGGTTGCACGGAAAACCCAGCAGCGCCAGGCCTTTGCCGGCGTAGCTTGTGTGCAGCGCTTCAAGGCCGCCAAACTGCGGGGTGAAGCCGCACTGGCTGGCCGTGTTCACGATCAGCATCACCTGGCCCCTGAACTTGCTTAAAGGGGCGGTCTTACCGTCAATGTACCGGGCTTCAAAGTCATAAACGCTGGGCATGGGAAATTCCAAAATGGGGGCTTTGCTAGGAAGATCCTAGCAGCTACAAGGGCACAAGGTGCGCAGGGCATTTCTTGCACCAATTCAGGGCGCCGTTACATCAAGGGGGGGGCAGGCGATGCTTGGTTGATCATGTTGGTGCGGAATGAGGGGGCTGGCAGACGGTCCTCAGGCCAAAGACGATGGCACGCGTATTGCTTGCAGTGTTATTGCAAGAAGAGCGATTTGTGCAGATTAGGCGCAAATGCTACTAGCGTAGGGGCACTAGGGTTCCGGTCGCCGAACGATGAATTCGAGCGATGTCTGGTCCGAGAGTGCCCCGGCCTCGCAAGAGGCTCCACGGAGGGACAAAAGCCCGGGAGAACGATGTACCAGTCGTATCTTCCTGCGTCCGTCATTCACTTTAGGAGCCTCCTCATGAAATCATCTGGTTTTTCTTCTTCGCGTACCGGCGCTGCGTCGCTGCTGAGCCGTCTGTTCAAGCCAGCCCTGGGCCTGGCCGTGTCCCTGGTGGCTGCGTCTACCTTTGCCGCCAGCCCGACGTCCATGAAAATTGGCACGGTGGTCTGGATCGGCTACGGCCCGTTCTATGTGGCGGACGCGCTAAATCTGTACAAGAAATACAACCTCAAGGTGTCCTTGCAGGTCTTCACCGACCCGGCCCTGATTCCGCCTGCGATGGCCTCGGGCGCGATTGATGGCGGCATGTTGACCTATGACCAGGTGGTTGGTCAGGTCGCCGGTGGCCAGGCGCAAAAGGTGGTGATGCCGATTGATTACTCCAACGGCGGCGACGCCATCGTGGCTGACAGCAGCATCACCAAGGTGACTGACTTCAAGGGCAAGAAGGTAGGCTTCAACCCGTTGTCGCCATCGGATTTTCTGCTGTCTTATGCGCTCAAGACGAACGGCCTGAGTGACAAGGACATCACGGCGGTCAGCATGACGCCCGAGGCGGTACCGGCCGCCATGGCCTCGGGCCAGATGCCTATCGGCGTGACTTACGAGCCCAGCCTCTCGCAGATTCTCAGCCAGGGCGGCGGCAAGAAGTTCAAGGTGGTGTTCTCTTCCAGGAATGCGCCCGGCCTGATTGCCGACGTGCTGGTGTTTGACGACAAGGCCATCAAGGCCAAGCCAGGAGAAATATCCGGCATCATGAAAGCCTACCTAGAAGGCATGGCCTACATGAAGTCCAAGCCTGATGAGGCTGCCAAGATCATTGGCAAATTCATGGGTGTTACGCCCAAGGAAGTCAAGGAACAGCTCTCTGGCGTATACAACATTCCGCTGGCCGAGATGCCCAAGGCTTTTGTGAAAGCCAAGGAAACCACCTCGTACTACGCCAGCGGCGAAATCATCGGCCAGCTGCTCAAGGCCAAGGGCCAGATCACCACCGTGCCGGCGACTGAAACCACGTTTGACGCGCAATTCGTCGGCGCCCTCGCCAAGAAGTAACTCCACCCGGATGCCTGCAGCGCCGGTGACGCAAGAGTTGACCGGCGCTGCGGCCAGGTGCATGAAATGAAGGTCTCATGATGAAGCAGATTTTTCGCTACCCCGATGGCGTATGGCCGAATGTGGTCGCGCTGAGCTTCACGCTGCTGGGCTATGGCGCCGGTGTGGCCCTGCTGGGCTCGATGCACTGGGCCTTGAATGCCCTGGGCTTTGCGCTGGTCGCGCAGACCCTGATCTGGTCCGCTTATTTCATCCATGAATTTGCCCACCAGGCCATCTTCAAGACTGCGGCCGCCAACGAGCGCTGGGGCACGCTGATGAGCTGGATCAACGGCAGCTGCTACGCCACCTTTTTCGACATGCGGCGCAAGCACATGCGGCACCATGTGGAGCGGGCCGATGTGATCACCTTTGATGTTCGCGGCTTCCTGCTACGCTCCCCGGCCTGGGTGCGCAACACGGTGCTGGCGCTGGAGTGGACCTACTTCCCCGCCGTGGAGTTCCTGATGCGGGCCTTTGTGGTGATACTGCCTTTTCGCGATGAGCGCAAGCGTGCGGCAAGAGGGCGCATTCTGGCCGTTGCCGCAGTTCGCTTCACGCTGTTGGCAGCACTGGGCTGGTGGTCGCTCAAGGCGCTGCTGCTGTACTTTGCGGCCTATCTGGTGTTTATCACCGTGCTGCGCTTTGCCGACTGCTTTCAGCACACCTACGACGCCTATCCCATTCTTGATGACCAAGCCATCCCGGCTGACAAGCTGCGCGACCGCGCTTACGAGCAGGCCAACACCTACAGCAACGTTGTGAGCCTGGACAACACCTGGCTCAACCTGCTTTGGCTGAATTTTGGCTATCACAACGCGCACCACGAGCGTCCCACGGCGCCCTGGCATCGCTTGCCCACATTCCACCGCGAGCTATATCCAGCTGATCACGCCCAAGTCACTCCCGTGCCTGAGCTGCTGCGCAGCTTTCACATCAACCGCGTCAAGCGCGTGCTGGCCAGCGACTACGGCCAGGTTCAGGCCCCGGGCGTGAGCGGACGCACTGACGGTTTTCTGGGTGCCGTGGGTGTGTCTTTCCTGACAGCGGTGTAGCGTGAAGCCAAGCTATGCGCTGCGAGGAAAAGCAGTGGTGCTGACCGGCGCGGGTGGCGGCATTGGCCGTGCGCTGGCGCACGCGTTCGCAGCACAGGGTGCGCGCTTGCTGCTGCTCGACCGGGATGCTGCACACCTGCAGCGCCTCGCCGAGGAGCTGGCATCGCCAACCGAAGTCAGCACGGCCGTGTGTGACTTGAGTGACGACGCGCAGGTCGCCTCGTTGGCCTCACGGCTGCAGGCGCAATGGGGAACACTGGATGTCCTCATCAACAATGCTGGCAGCGAATACCCCACACCGATCGACAGCAGTGCTCCCGATGCGATGGCGCGCTGGGCCAGTCTGCTTGACAACAATGTGGTCAGCATGGTGCGCCTGACACGTGCCCTGCTGCCACTGATGCCTGCGGGCGCTAGCGTCATCAACCAGTCTTCTATTTGGGGCAAGACCGGTGTGGCCGACTTCTCGGCCTATGTGGCCAGCAAGCACGCCGTGATTGGTTTGACGCGCTCGCTGGCCTTCGAACTCGCAGCGCGTGGCATCCGCGTCAATGCGGTCTGCCCGGGCTGGATTCGCACCGACGCGGCCATGCGCTCACTGGCCAGCATGGCCCAGCAGCAAGGTCGCAGCGAAGCCGAGATCGAGCGCGAACGGCTGTCGCAGCAGGCTCTGCCGGCCATGCTCACGCCAGCCGACATTGCCGGCATCTATCTCTTTCTGGCCAGCGTGGATGCGGCGCCCCTGACCGGGCAGGCCATTGTGGTGAGCAACGGCGAGGTGATGAGCTGATGGCTGCGGCGTACGAGTTATCGCTGTCGGGGCGCACGGCGCTGGTGACTGGCGCAAGCACAGGTATCGGCCACGCCATCGCCCTGGCATTTGCGCAGGCCGGTGCTGCCGTGGTGGTTAACCACCTCGGGCGCACCGCCGAGGGCGCCGCGCTGGTGCACGAGATTCAAAGCCTGGGCGCTCAGGCCTGGGCCATCGAAGCCGATGTGAGCTTGTCCGCGGATGTGGCCAGGCTGGCGGCACAGGCTGCGCTGGTTTGTGGCACGGTTGATGTGCTGGTCAACAACGCGGGCATCATCCAGGAAAAGCCATTTCTGGAGACCACTGAGGACGATTGGGACCGGATGCTGGTCACTGATCTGAAATCGGTTTTCCTGACATCGCGCGCGTTCCTGCCCGGCATGGTGGCGCGCGGGCGGGGCATCATCATCAATATCGCATCAGACCTCGCCGTGCTGGGTCGCGAGCACTATGCACCCTACTGCGCTGCCAAGGCGGGGGTGCTTGGCCTGACGCGATCCCTGGCGCGCGAATTCGCGCCTGCGATCCGTGTCAACGCCATTGCACCGGGGCCGGTCAACACGGCCATGGTGTCGCTTGATGCCATGAGCCCGGAATGTATGGCCAAGGAGCTGGACATCCCGCAGCGGCGCATCGCCGAACCGCAGGAGATCGCCGCCACAGCCCTGTTCCTGGCCTCTGATTTGTCGCGCTTTTATTGCGGGCAGGTGCTCGGGCCCAATGGCGGCTCCGTGATGACCTGAATCTGGATCGACGAAGCCTTCATGCAAGCACTGCCCATTCCCGTCCGATCATCCGCGTTGCCCGTGGCGGTGTTGCTGTTCTCTTCGTCGCTGTGGGGGCTGTCGTGGTGGCCGCTAAAGCAGTTTGTTGCGATGGGCCTGTCCGGCCCGGTGCTCTCGCTGCTGGCGTATGGTCTGGTCGGCCTGGGCACCTTCGTACTGCTCTTGCGCGAGCGGACAGCATGGCGTTCGCAGAGGGGTTTGCTGCTGGCCCTGGCGCTGGTGGGCGGTTGGGCCAACACGTCTTTCGTCAACGCGCTGATGCTCGGTGATGTGGTGCGCGTCATGTTCCTGTTTTACCTCTCGCCCGTCTGGTCGGTGCTCGGCGGCTGGCTATTTCTGGGCGAGCAAGTGCGTGCCCGCCGTGCGATGGCTGTGGTTTTGGCGGTATTCGGGTTATGGCTGGTGATAGGTGGCACCAGCGCGCTGGAATCACCCTTGAGTGCTGCCGATCTGCTGGCGCTGTCTGCCGGCCTGGCGTTTGCCGGCAACAACATCATTGCGCGCGCCGGGCAGGCGATTCCGATACGCTCCAAGACGGTAGCCGTATTTCTGGGCTGCAGTGTGCTCTCGTGCGTCACTGTCGTTTGGCAGGGCGTCGCTGTCCCTACCTTGTCTGCCCCGGTCTTTTTGGCCGTGCTGGCCTATGGATTTGTCTGGCTACTGCTGGCGACCGCCACCTGGCAGTACGGTGTGACCCATATGGAGAGCGGCCGTGCCGGCGTGGTGATGGTGGCCGAGTTGCTGGTGGCCGTGCTCAGCGCCACCTGGCTGGGCGACGAGCACCTTTCACCGGTCGAATGGATGGGCGGCGCATTGATCGCACTCGCAGCCCTGATCGAAGCCACGGATGCGGGCGAATCCGCCCTGCACCAAACCACTGTTAGCAAGGAGTCTGCATGAGCACAGTCTGGATGAACGAATTGTCCTGGGTCGATTACCAGGCCCGCATGGCCAATGACAAGCCTCCCATCCTGCTGCCCGTCGGCGCGCTGGAGCAGCACGGCCCGCATTTGCCGTTGGGCACGGACGGTCTGCTGTCAGCGGCCGTGGCCGCCGATGCCGCTGCCCGCGTGGGCGGTCTGGTGGCACCCACGCTGTCGTATGGCTACAAGTCCCAGCCCAAGTGCGGTGGCGGTCAGCATTTTTGCGGCACCACCAGCGTGGATGCGGCTACGCTGATCGGCTCGGTGCGTGATGCCGTGCGCGAGTTTGCCCGCCATGGGGTCACCAAGCTCGTTATCCTCAACGGTCACTATGAAAACCAGTGGTTCCTCATCGAAGGCATCGACCTGGGCTTGCGGGATGTCGGTCCGGGAGCCAGGCTTGAAGTCATGCGGCTGGAATACTGGGACTTCATGACCCCCGAAACCCTGGCGCATGTTTTCACCGATGGTTTCCCCGGCTTCGCGCTCGAACATGCGGCTGTGCTGGAAACCTCCATGATGCTGCACTACCCCCGTCGCTGGTGCGGCTCGATCTGATTCCCGACGATGGACCCGCCGACTTCCCACCCTACGACATCTACCCGATCCGTAGCGACTGGGTTCCACCTTCGGGCGTCCTGTCGTCCGCGCGCGGCTCTGATGCTGCCAAGGGCCGGCTGTTGGCGCAGGAAGTCTCAGAGCGCATCGCGCTGGCCATCAACACCGGCTTTCGCTGAAGGGGAAGGTTCATGGGACAGCCAGCCTGGCAGATTGAACCCGTAGACACGGCGCTGCTGGTCATCGACATGCAGCGTGACTTCTGCAGTCCGCAAGGCTACGCGGCGCGCGCCGGACTGGATGTTGCACGGCTCGCCGAGCCCATCACCCACATCCGCCGGCTGCTTGACGCGGCGCGCCGTGCGGGGATGCTGGTGGTGCATACGCGCGAAGGCCATAGCCCCGACCTGTCCGATTGCACGACCGAAAAAATGCGGCGCAGCTTGCAAGCAGGCGCTCCCATAGGCAGTGCAGGGCCCATGGGCCGCTTGCTGGTACGCGGCGAATATGGGCATGACTTCATTGATGCGCTGCAGCCGGCAGCGGGTGAAGTCGTCATTGACAAGCCGGGCTACGGTGCGTTTTACCAGACCGATCTGGCCTTGGTGCTTTCGAATCGCCGCATCAGCCAATTGATTCTTTGTGGCGTCACGACCGAGGTGTGCGTGCACTCCACGCTGCGCGAAGCGGTTGATCGTGGCTACGCCTGCCTGACCGTTGCAGACGCCACAGCGGCCTTCGACCCCGCATTGCAGGCGCCAGCGCTCGCGATGATCGGCGTCGAAGGCGGTATTTTTGGCCGCGTGGCAACGACCGACCAACTGCTCGTGGCGCTCCAAGGCGCTCATGTCCATCGAGACATTCCATGACACAAGTCAAAAAATTATGGCCTTTGCTGACGGCGACCCATCGCTACGACAAGTCGATCTCGACCTTCAACCGCGGCCGCGGCCAGCAAATCGAGGCACCCATACTGGCTTATCTGATTGAGACCGTCAATGGCCGCATTCTTTACGATGTGGGCTGTGACCATGCAAAGATCAACGACCCACTGGCACGGGCTCGTTATTACGACCCTGCAGTGTTCGAGTTCGGGGCGCCCGAAATGAGCGATGAACAGCGCATCCCTCCTCATCTGGCGCGTCTGGGGCTTACGCCGGCCGATGTGGATGTGATCTTCATCGGTCATCTGCATTTTGACCATGCCGGCGGTCTCAAGGACTTGCGCCGCTGTGGCTGTGGCGCGGAGATTCATGTGCAGCACGATGAAATGACGGTGGCGCGCAGCGGTGCCGATGCGGCCGTCTTTGCCGATGACCTGGAGGACGATGCCGGCACGCCTCTGCAGTTCAGACTGCAACAGGGCGAGTACACGCTGCTGCCCGGCGTGCATGCCGTGGCAAGTCCGGGGCATACCCTGGGACACATGTCGATGTTGATCGAGTTGCCCAAGGGCCCGCCGGTCTTGCTGGCTGGCGATGCCGCGGATTTGCAGGAAAATCTCGATGATGAAGTGGCGCCCGGCACCTTGTGGCAGGGGCGTGAGAGTCAGGCCGTGGACAGCATCCGCAAACTCAAGGCGCTTGCACATAAGACCGGTGCCCGGATATGGCCCAACCACGACATGGCATTTTACCGTTCGCTGCAACCCTTTCCAATGGCTTACGAATGAGCGCTATTCAGATCGGGCTATCACCAGACTCTGACGGGTCTGCCGTGCCGGAGCGCTATCGTGGCGTTTGGGCCCGCACTCTGCTGGAGACGCCGGGGCAGCGCGATGAGCGCAGCTTTGTGCGCTGGCTGCAGGCCCGTGTGTGGCATGCCGATCTCCGCATCCCCCTGACGGCCCGGCCAGATGCCACGCAGCAACCTTGTGCGGAACCTGACCTGCAACAGACGATTCGGCTCGCCAGTCAGCAGGGCTTTTGCGGTGTCACGCAGGTCCGGCAACAGGCCGAAGGGGAGGTCTGCACCTGGCAACGCCTCAGTGACTTCCAGCCGGCACGGCAGGACGCGGATGCGGGTGTGATGGTGTTTGAAACGCCTGATCGCGTGATCGAGACGGGAATCCACGCTCCTTATCTTGAGATTTGGGAAAGACTGCCTGACTCCACCGGCCGCTACATTGTTTTGGCTGGGATGGACGGGTCGGGCAAGGACAACCAGGAAAGGGTGCTTGTGGCTGGCCGCTATTTGATGCATGTTCGCCCACGGTGCCTGAGCTGGCCTCATGACAGGGAGGCCGGGCAGTCGCTGGCCGATCTTGTCGCTCGTCATCCTGAGATCGCATGGGAGATGCTGGATTTTGAAATTTCCTTTGGCACCCTGAATGCCGGCCGCTGGACGATTGAACATTCCACCCTGCCCGAACTGGAGGGACGCAGCCTGTCCTGCGTGTTGCAGCGTGAGCTTGAATCCCGGGCGCACATCATGGGTGATTTCTCATGCGGACCCTGGCGAATCATGGAGTGGAACTGCACCGCGCCAAGCGCTTGAGTCTGCACGCGCGTGATGATGACCTGTAACCACCACACAGATACCCCATAAGAGTGCGGTTTCATCCTGTTTTGGTGCGTGCCACTGGCCAAGGCACCGGATGGTGGCATGACGCTGGACGTAGTGCAACATTTAGGTGCAACGATGCCCTCGACGCCACGTCACAGATCTGGCATTGAAGTTGCTAATCTAAATGCAAGAGAGGCATTGTGCTGACGGCACACCGCTTGACTTGCAAGACCGCTAGGGTTCCGGGCTCCATGTTGAATTGAGCTGTCTGGTCCGAGAGCTGTCGGCCGCATTCGATGCGGCTCCACGGAGGGACAAAAGCCCGGGAGGAGATGGTGTGTATCGCCGTCCTCTCTTGCTTTGATCCTTCAACTTCTGGAGCCCGCATTGTCCGAAAAAGTATCGCCACCCGCACGCCCAGGCATCTGGCGCATTGCGGGACATTTATCCCGTCGGCAGTACTGGTTGTTTGCCGCGCTGGGGCTGTTCATTCCGTTCGCCGCCTGGGCTGCCACCTCTGCCTCGGGCTGGGTTGATCCGGTTTTTCTGCCGGGGCCTGTAAAGGTGTTTACCCGAGTGGTGTCCTGGCTGTTCGAGGATGACCTGATGGGGGATGCCGCCATCAGCATCTACCGGGTTGCGGCCGGTTTTGCGCTGTCTGCCGCATTGGCCTTGCCGTTGGGCCTGTTGATCGGTGCATTCCGCCCGATTGAGGCGCTGCTCGAGCCCCTGACCGATTTCATCCGTTACATGCCGGCCGTGGCGTTCATTCCTCTGGTGATGCTGTGGCTGGGAATTGGGGAAAGCGCCAAGATTTCCATCATCTTCATTGGCACTTTTTTCCAGATGGTGCTGATGGTCGCCGAGAACGTCCGGCTCGTTCCGCTGGCGCAGGTCGAAGCAGCACTCACGATGGGCGCGACCCGCTACGAAATGATCCGCCTGGTGCTCTCGCAATCGGCCAAACCGGCGATTCTGGACACGCTGCGCATCACGATGGGCTGGGCCTGGACCTACTTGGTGGTGGCCGAGCTCGTGGCCGCCAATTCCGGGCTGGGCTACGCCATCCTGAAGGCGCAGCGCTACCTCAAGACCGACACGATTTTCGGCGGAATCATCCTGATCGGGGTGATCGGCCTGTTGATGGACCAGGGCTTCCGCTGGTTACATCGCCGTCTGTTCCCCTGGTCGCATGCGAGAGGGTAAAGCCATGTCCAAAGTCATCATCCAGAATGTCGGCAAGATATTCGACGCCGCTGCCGGCCAGGTCCCTGCCCTGCAGGACGTCAATCTCACGATCGAGGACAACGAGTTCGTGACGCTCGTTGGTGCCTCCGGTTGTGGCAAATCAACCTTGTTGCGGATCCTTGCAGGGCTGGAGTACCGCACCAGCGGTGATGTGCTGTGCGATGGCCGAACGATCAACAGCCCGGGCGCTGACCGGGCCATGGTGTTCCAGCACTACAGCCTATATCCCTGGCTCAGTGTCATCGACAACATCAAGTTCAGTCGCCAGCTCAAGGTCAACCGCGAAAACCTGACTTCCTCCGATGTGGAAGCGGCTTCGGGCCGCGCCGATGCCCTGCTGAACCTGATCGGCCTGAACAAGGTGCGCTTGGCTTATCCGAACCAGCTCTCGGGCGGCATGCAGCAGCGCGTGGCGATTGCGCGTGCGCTGATGGGTCGCCCCTCGATCCTGCTGATGGATGAGCCTTTTGGCGCGCTTGATGCGCAGACGCGCGAGGTCATGCATGACCTGATCCTGCATATTCACCGCGTTGAAAAAACCACCATCATCTTCGTAACCCACGATGTGGAGGAGGCCATCTACCTGGGCCAGCGCGTGGTGCTCATGCAGCCTCGTCCAGGCCGTATCCACAGCACGTTTGCGGTGCCTCTGCCTGCACAACGCACCCAGGATATGAAGCACTCGGCGCCGTTTCGCGAACTGCGCGCAGAGATCCTGGCGCGCATCCGGCAAAGCACGGGCATCACCACCGACCTAGACATGCTCGACCAACTCAACCTGCAAAGCGCTGCGGTCTGACGCCGTAGCGCCCAGTCATCCAACCTCAATCACAAGCGACCAAGCCATGCCAACCACTTTTGCCAATTTGCCTCCGCTGGCCCGCGCCACAGTGTCGGAGACCTCGTCCACCTTTGCCCCCGAGCGGGTGCTGTGGGAAGAAACCATGCCCGGGGGCGCCCACTGGTCGGGTGTGCTGCGTCGTGGTAATACGCTGCGGCTGACAGACCTGCACGGTGCTGCCAATGTCTCGGCCCTGTTCTTCAACCAGGAAGAAAAGACCGAGCGCTACAACATGCCCGACACGCTCAAGGCGCAGCACACGGCTTTTCTCACCAGCGGGCATGTCTGTTACTCGGACATGGGGCGTGTGCTGTGCTCCATCCCGGAAGATGGCTGCGGCTGGCATGACGCGCTCTGTGGTGTGATTGACGCCGCAGGTGTCCGGGCGAAGTATGGTGAAGCGCGCTACCAGGAACACCGCAACGGCATGTACCGCAGCGGCCTCGATGGTTTCCTGGTCGAGCTCAACAAATGGGGCCTGGGTCGGCGTGATGTGGCCGCCAATGTCAACTTCTTCAGCAAGGTGAGCGCCGATCTGGAAGGCAAGCTGCATTTCGATGTGGTCCACCGGCAGGCGGCCCAGCATGTCGATGTGCGTTTCGAGATGAATGTGCTGGTGGTGCTTTCCACGGCACCGCATCCGCTTGATCCGGCACCGAAATACGCCCCGGGGGCGGTAAAGCTCACGGCCTGGCGTTCGGGCACAGCCGGTGCCGACGATGTGTGTCGTCGGTCGTGTCCCGAAAACGAGCGGGGCTTCATCAACACCGAGCGCTGGTTTCTGTAAATCAGAACGCAGCCCATCGCTTCATCCCTCCGACTCCATCATTCCAAGGAAACCCATCATGTCTGCCACCATTCAGGCCAGCGCACTCGAACCAGCGCAGGCAACCCTGGACGAAACCGTTCTAGCCGGCGAGCCATGGATGAAGCGGCTCGCCAAGGGCCAGATCTTCCGCATCGTCGATCTCGAGGGCAATCAGGCCGTCGACACGCTTTTCTTCAACGCCGATGATCCCGAGGAGCACTACAGCCTGACGCACACCATCCAGGCACAGGGGGCCTTGTACCTGGGGCTGGGCACAAAGCTCATGTCGAGCGAGGGCCGCCCGATGCTGAGCATCGTTGCCGACACCTGTGGCCTTCACGACACACTGGGGGGGGCCTGCTCCTGCGAAAGCAATACGGTGCGCTACGCACTGGAAAAGCGCTTCATGCACAGCTGCCGCGACAACTTCATGGCCGCCATTGCGCACGACACGCACGGCCTGCATAAGCGCGACATCGCCTCCAACATCAACTTTTTCATGAACGTGCCGGTCACGCCGCAAGGCGGCCTGACCTTCGAGGACGGCATCTCCGCGCCGGGCAAGTATGTCGAGATGCGCGCCGAGATGAACCTGATCGTGCTGGTGTCGAACTGTCCGCAGCTCAACAACCCGTGCAACGCCTACAACCCCACGCCCGTGCGCTGCCTGGTCTGGGACCCAGCGTAACAAATATCAAGGTGCCGGACGACCGGTACCTGTTCTTGACTGGCAGGACGACCTGCTGCTTGCACTGAGTCGATCATGTTTAAAAAAGTTCTTGTTGCCAACCGGGGTGTGATTGCCTGTCGCATCATCCGCACGCTGCGCCTCATGGGTGTGGGCGCCGTGGCGATCTATTCCGAAGCCGATGCTGACTCCGCGCATGTGGCCATGGCCGATGAGGCGGTCTGCGTGGGCCCGGCGGCCGTGGCCCGAAGCTACCTGGCGATGCAGCGCATCATCGAGGCTGCTCTTGCCAGCGGCGCGCAGGCCATCCATCCGGGTTACGGTTTCCTCTCGGAAAACGCCCAGTTTGTCGAGGCCTGTGAAGCGGCCGGACTGGCCTTTATCGGCCCCACGCCGCAGCAAATGCGTGTCTTTGGCCTCAAGCACACGGCGCGGGCGCTGGCCACCGAAGCCGGTGTGCCCTTGTTGCCCGGCACGGGCCTGCTGGCCGATCTGGACGACGCACTGGCGCAGGCTGAATCCATCGGCTATCCGGTGATGCTCAAGAGCAGTGCGGGTGGCGGCGGAATCGGCATGCAGATGTGCCGCCATGCCGACGACCTGCGCGCAGCGTTCGAGTCAGTGCGGCGCCTGGCGCAATCCAACTTTTCCGATGCCGGCGTGTTTCTGGAGCGCTACATCACCGACGCCCGCCATATTGAAGTGCAGA
>DFWY01000101.1:18909-58568 GCA_002381615.1 Polaromonas sp. UBA4122
GGGGTGGGAGATGTGAAAAAGAGCCAGCTTTTCCCGGGGCCGGGGTTTTTCTGGAGCGCAACACCCCCGCCCCCCGCCATATTGAAGTGCAGATCTTCGGGGATGGCGCGGGCGAGGTGCTGGCGCTTGGCGAGCGTGATTGTTCGCTGCAGCGGCGCAACCAAAAAGTAGTCGAGGAAACACCGGCGCCGAACCTGCGCGAAGAGGTCCGTCAGGCCCTGCTGGAGACTGCACGCAAGCTGGCCCGGACGGCGTCCTACCGTTCGGCCGGCACGGTCGAGTTTGTGGTCGATGCGACAACGCAAGAGTTCTTTTTTCTCGAAGTCAATGCGCGCCTGCAGGTCGAGCACGGTGTGACCGAGGCCGTCACCGGTGTGGATCTGGTGGAGTGGATGGTTCGTCTGGCGGCCGGGGATATGCCGCCTTTGCATACGCTGCAGGTTGTGCCGCGCGGACATGCGGTGCAGGCACGCCTGTACGCCGAGGACCCGGCGAAAAATTTTCAGCCGTCGACCGGCCTGCTGACCGAGGTGCATTTTCCGCGCGATCTGCGGGTGGATACCTGGATCGAACGCGGCACCGAGGTCAGTGCGCATTACGACCCGATGCTGGCCAAACTGATCGCGCATGGCGACAACCGCGAGCAGGCCCTTGCGCGCTTGGGCCAGGCCTTGAGCGAGACCCGCATCGCGGGGCTGGAGTCCAATCTCGATTACCTGCGCGGGCTGATATCTTTTGTGCCATTTTGCGAAGGGCTCCACACCACGCGAAGCCTTGCCACATTCGCGGCGCCCAGCCATGCCATCGACGTGCTCAGCCCGGGCGTGCAAACCTCGGTGCAGGACTGGCCGGGCCGGCTCGGCTATTGGGACGTGGGGGTGCCGCCCTCGGGCCCAATGGACGGGCTGGCGCTGCGCCTGGCCAACCGGCTCGTGGGTAACCGCGAGGGTGATGCGGCGCTCGAGATCACGGTCGCCGGCCCGATCCTGAGCTTTCGCAGTGCGCAGCAGGTGGCTGTCACGGGCGCTCCCATCGAGCTGACGCTGGACGGTGCGCCAGTGCCCATGGGCAAGGCGCTTTCGGTGGTTGCCGGGCAGACGCTGCGCATTGGCCGCGTGACGGGTGCGGGCAGCCGTGCCTATTTGTCTGTGAGCGGCAGTATCGACGTGCCCAGCTATCTGGGCAGCGGCTCGACCTTTACCCTCGGCCAGTTTGGCGGCCATGGCGGCCGGGTGCTGCGTGCCGGCGATGTGCTGCATGTGGGCCAGACGGCTGCCTTGCCGGCCATGGATGCCGAGACGGCGGCGACCTTGGCGCCGATTTATGGCCCGCACTGGGACATCGGCGTGCTGATCGGGCCGCATGCCGCCCCCGACTTCTTCACGCCAGGTGACATCGAGATGTTTTTTGCCACCGATTGGCAGGTGCACTACAACTCGAGCCGCACCGGTGTGCGGCTGATCGGCCCCAAGCCAACGTGGGCCAGACGCGATGGTGGCGAGGCCGGTCTGCACCCCTCGAACATCCACGACAACGCCTATGCCATCGGCGCCATCGACTTCACTGGAGACATGCCGGTGATCCTTGGGCCTGACGGCCCTAGCCTGGGCGGTTTCGTGTGCCCGGCCACCGTGGTACAGGCTGAGTTGTGGAAGCTGGGCCAGCTTTCACCCGGCAATACGGTGCGCTTCAAGCCTTTGCAGCAGGAAGAGGCGGCCGAGCTGGCGAGGGCCCAACACATAGCACTGGCCGTGCCGGCGCCTGCGGAGTCGGATATCGATCTGCCACCCGTGCTTGGCCCGGCGCAGAGCCAGCCGCTGGATGCCGCCGTGCTGCACCGCTCACCCGCCCAGGGCAATGGCGTCGAGGTGGTTTACCGACGCGCGGGTGACGCCTATGTGCTGATCGAATTTGGTGAGCTCAAGCTGGACCTGACATTGCGCTTTTTGGTACACGCCCTGATGACGCGCTTGCAGACCTGGCGCGACGAGGGCCGCTTGAATGGCGTCATTGACTTGACCCCGGGCATCCGCTCGCTGCAGGTTCATTACGATCCGTTACGTCTGCCGCTGCCGCACCTGATGGACAGGCTGCTGCAAGCGCAGGCCGGACTGGTTGCTGCCGATGACATTGAGGTGCCGAGCCGCACGGTCTGGCTGCCGCTGTCGTGGGACGACCCTGCCACGAAGCTGGCCATCGAAAAATACATGCAGTCGGTCAGCGCCGATGCGCCCTGGTGCCCGAGCAATATCGAGTTCATCCGCCGCATCAACGGTCTGCCCGATATCCAGGCGGTCTATGACATCCTGTTCGACGCCAGCTACATGGTGCTCGGTCTCGGTGACGTGTACCTCGGCGCGCCTGTAGCCACGCCGCTGGACCCAAGGCACCGGCTCGTGACCACCAAGTACAACCCGGCACGCACCTGGACCCCTGAAAACGCCGTGGGAATCGGGGGGGCCTACCTGTGCGTGTATGGCATGGAAGGCCCGGGCGGCTACCAGTTCGTCGGTCGTACGGTGCAAATGTGGAACCGCTGGCGGGAGACGCGCGAGTTCCCTGAGGGCAAGCCCTGGCTGCTGCGCTTTTTCGACCAGATTCGCTTCTACCCGATGGGTGCCGAGGAGTTGCTGGCCTATCGCAAGGACTTCATTGCCGGGCGTGCTTCCCTGCGCATTGAGGAAGGGGTTTTTCGCCTGTCGAATTACCAGCGCTTCTTGCGTGACAACGACGCTTCGATCAAGGATTTCAAACAGGGCCAGCAGGCCGCCTTTGAGGCCGAGCGTGAACGCTGGCGCCTGGCGGGCGTGTCCGAGGCGACCGATACCGCTACCTCCGACGACGCGGATGCCCACGCCGCTGCGGCCCAGGCTTTTGACGGCGAAGTCGTTGCCTCACAGGTTTCGGGCGGCGTCTGGTCCGTGCAGGTTGAGGTGGGGGCCGAAGTGAAGGCTGGGCAGACGCTGCTGGTGATCGAGTCCATGAAGATGGAAATCACCGTGCACGCCCATTGCGATGGCCGTATCGAGCAGCTTCTGTGCGCCGAAGGCCAGTCCGTGACAGCTGGGCAACCGCTCGTGCTGATGCGTTAAACAAGGAGGTGATGATGCGACTGGATCTTTCAATTCCCGCCCTGCGGGCCCGCTACCTCGATGGCAGTCTGACGCCGGCACTGCTGGTGAAACTGCTGCATGAACAGATGCTGGCGGAAGATGCTGCCCTGGATCGCCACCTGTGGATCCGCCGCCTGATGCTCGATGAAATGCACGCCTATGCTGTCGCACTGGAGAAGGCTGACGCGAAGACTCTGCCCCTGTACGGCATTCCGTTTGCCATCAAGGACAACATCGACCTGGCAGGCATCCCCACCACGGCCGCTTGCCCGGAGTTTGCCTACACGCCGGAGGCCAGCGCTACCGTGGTGCAGCGGCTGATCGCGGCCGGAGCGATCCCCGTGGGCAAGACCAATCTCGATCAGTTTGCGACCGGCCTGGTAGGGGTGCGCTCGCCGTATGGGGCCTGCCGCAACAGCATCAACCCGGACTACGTGTCAGGCGGTTCATCCGCAGGCTCGGCCGTCGCGGTCGCACTTGGGCTGGCCAGCTTTTCACTGGGCACGGATACCGCTGGTTCAGGCCGTGTGCCGGCAATGTTCAATAACCTGGTGGGTCTGAAACCCACCTGCGGCCGAATTCCTGCCACGGGCGTGGTGCCTGCCTGTCGCACGCTCGACGCAGTGTCGGTGTTTGCGCTCACTGCGGCTGATGCGGCCACGGTGCTGGGTGCGGCACAAGGTGAGGATCCGCTGGATGCATACTCGCGGACCATGCCCCCGCATGGCTACAACTTCGGTGCGGCCAGCAGCTTTCGCTTCGGCATTCCGCGCGAGGCCGACCTTGAATTCCATGGCAACCCCGAAGGCCCCGCGCAGTTTGCCCAGGCCGTAGCGCACTTGCGTGTGCTGGGCGGCACGCCCGTGGAGGTGGACCTCACGCCATTTCGCGCGGTGGCCACCTTGCTTTATGAAGGCCCTTGGGTGGCCGAGCGGTATCAGGCCATCCGGCCGTTCATCGAGGCACAGCCGCAGGCGCTGCACCCCGTCACGCGCGCGATCACTGAAAAAGGGGCGCAGATTTCCGCTCCGGATACCTTTGCAGCGTTGTACCGTCTCAAAGAGCTGGAGCGGCAGACCCGGCCGGTATGGGAAGACATAGACTGCCTGATCACGCCCACAGCCGGCACCATTTACACCATCGACGCGGTGCAGGCCGACCCGATCCGGCTTAATTCCAATCTGGGCCACTACACCAACTACGTGAATCTGCTGGACCTTTCGGCGGTCGCGGTGCCCACCGGTTTCATGAGTGGCGCGCTGGCGGGCCTGCCCTGGGGTGTGACGCTGGTGGCGCCTGCCGGACAGGACCTACCCCTGCTTACGCTAGCCTCGCGCCTGCACGCGCGCACGGTGCCCACAGTGGGCGCAACGCCGCACGCCCCGCACCGCCTGGCCAGTGCCACGCCGGATGGTTCACCGTTTCCCTCGGGTCAGGTCCAGGTGGCCGTTTGCGGCGCACATTTGAGCGGCTTGCCCTTGAATGGGCAATTGACGCAGCGCGGCGCACGGCTGGTGCGGCTGGTGCGTAGCGCACCCTGCTACAAGCTGTTCGCGCTACCGGGCGGGCCACCCAGGCGCCCCGGCATGCTGCGGGTTGACGAGGGTGGTGCTGCCATCGAGATGGAGGTGTGGGAACTGCCAGCGCGCGAATTTGGTTCTTTTGTGGCTGGCATTCCGGCCCCCTTGGGGATGGGCACCGTGGCGCTGGAAGACGGCACCCAGGTGCAGGGCTTTGTCTGTGAGGCGTATGCAAGCGCCCAGGCACAGGACATCACCCACTTCGGCGGATGGCGCAGCTATCTGCGCAGCGTCTCCTGAGGGGAGGGCCTGGGTTCAGGTCGTCTGCGATGAGCCGGCTGCGAGCAGGACGGCCAGAAGGATCAGGCCGCCGCCGAACAGCGTGCGCGCCGACAGTTCGCCCGCGCCGAGCATGACCGATGAGGCGCTGGCAAACACCACCTCCGAAAGCATGATGAGCGAGGTGGTGCTCGCGCTCAGGCGCGAGGCGCCATACTGCAGCGCCAGATTGCCGGCGAGAAACGCCAGGCTGATGAGTATGGCCACGCCGATCCAGGCGCTACTGGGTGCTGGCGGTGCAGCCATCAGGCCCAACCCCATACCGCTGACTGCAGCCCCTGTGGCCATGAGCGCGCCGCCGCCAAACATGGCCAGGATGCGCGACTCGCCGGGGGTCTGGTTGAGCCGGCGCAGCAGGATGTTGGTCAGGGCAAAGCTGAAGCCGCCCATGAGTGCCAGCCAGTCGGCCAGACTCTCAGGCACGGGCCAGGGGGACGCCGGTGTCTTGAGCACAATGACCAGGCCGGTCAGGGCCAGCGCGAGCCGCAAGAGCGAGCCGGCGCCCGGCCGCTCACCCAGCAGTGGCCAGGCCAGCAGCACCACCCAGGCCGGCATCAGGTAAAACAGCAACACCACGCGCACTACGTCGCCCATCGTCACGGCCCAATTGAACCCAACATTGGTCAGCCCTGAGGCGGCCATCAGCAGCCACAGCATCGGGTGCCGCAGCAGGCCGCGCCAGGCGCCGGGCCTGACCAGCAACAGGCACAGCAGTGAGAAGACAAAGATGATGGCCGTGGCCCACAAGGGGTGCAGTCCATGGCGCTGGAGTTCGCGAAATGGCCACCAGGACACGCCCCAGACCAGCGCGTTGAGCACCAGGGCCAGAGCAGGAAGCAGGGAGTTTTGCATGCGCCCGCGCCGTCGCCATCAACCGTGATGGTTGTCGCTGCGGGCGATGCTCAACAAGTGGTCAAGCTGCTCTTTGTATTTGAGGCAGTTGCTTTTGTGCCAGCGCTGGATCAGCCACATGAAACTGACGACGACCACACCAAAGGCGGTAATGGCGCCAAAGGCTGACAGGCCCATGCCGGTTGAGAGACTGTAGAAAGCCCCCAGACTCAAAATGCAAGCCTGCTCGTTGAAATTCTGCACGGCAATCGAGCGTCCCGAGCCCATGAGGTTGTGCCCGCGGTGCTGCAGCAGCGCATTCATCGGAACCACCAGAAACCCGCCCAGGCCGCCCAGCAGAATCAGGAAAGGTGCAGCCACCCAGACGTTGCTAATGAAGTTCATCAAAATGACCAGCACACCCATGGCAATGCCCAGGGGCATGACCTTGGCCGCCTGGTCCAGACGCATGCGCATCGAGGCCAGCACGGCCCCCACCGCCGTGCCAATCGCCACCACGCCCACCAGTGAAGACGCTTGCGTGGTGCTATAGCCCAGGGCCGCCGCACTCCACGCCAGCACGATGTAGCGCAGGTTGCCTGAGACACCCCAGAACAGCGTGGTCGTGGCCAGCGAGATCTGTCCCAGCTTGTCGCGCCACAGCGCCGCGTTGCAGTTCCAGAAATCGGGTAGCAGCTCCAGCTTGTTGCGCGGCATGGGCCGCATTTCAACGCCGGTGTTCGGGATGCGCGTGTTGAACCATGCGGCAATGATGTACAGCAGTATCAGCGCCGAAATTGCCGCTTCGGGTGCGGTGTCAATGCCGGTGTCGATCATCGGAAAGTCAAACGACAGCAGTAGGCGGGACACCGAATGGCCGACCAGCTGGCCGCCCAGCAGCACCCCGAGAATGATCGATGAAATCGTCAGTCCCTCAATCCAGCCATTGGCCTTGACCAGTTGCGAGGCCGGCAGCAATTCGGTCAGGATGCCGTATTTGGCGGGCGAATAAGCGGCAGCGCCCAGCCCGACAATGGCATATGACATCAAAGGATGCGAGCCAAACAGCATCATCAGGCAACCGACGATCTTGATGGCATTGCTCGCAAACATGACCTGGCCCTTGGGCCGCGCATCTGCAAAAGCCCCAACAAAAGGCGCCAAAACCACGTAAAACAGCGCAAACATCGGCACCAGCGCGGCAGGCTGCCACTTCGGCGCCCCGCTGGTTTTGAGCAGTTCCACGGCGGATACAAACAGCGCGTTATCAGCCAGCGAGCTGAAAAATTGGGCCGCCATGATGGTGTAAAAACCGCGCTTCATTAAACTGTATTGATTACCGCATTAAATGCATCAGCTGATCTGATGCCGCAAGATAAGGGTGAATGTCTCCAAACGATGCAGGTTTATAGCATGGGGGCCGGTGTCAGAATCCATAAAGACCCTTAACAGGATTGCGCCAACGCCGACTCGCCGCCATAAACCCACCACACCATTGCGCCATGCCACGTCCCATTTTTGCCACCATTCACACTGCAGCGCTGAGCCACAACCTCGCGCGCGCCCGTGCGGCCGCGCCTGACGCGCGGGTCTGGGCTGTCGTCAAGGCCAATGCCTACGGCCACGGCATTGAGCGTGTTTTTGACGCGTTGCGCAGCGCCGACGGTTTTGCCCTGCTCGATCTGGCCGAGGCGCAGCGCCTGCGTGCACTCGACTGGCGTGGCCCCATCCTGCTGCTGGAAGGCTGCTTTGACGCACGCGACCTGGAGTTGTGTTCGCGCCTTGGCCTTTGGCACGCCATCCACTGCAACGAGCAAATCGATTGGCTCGCCGCCCACAAGACCCGGTTGCCGCACCGCGTTTTTCTCAAAATGAACTCAGGCATGAACCGTCTGGGTTTCACGCCCGAGCGCTACCGCGCCGCCTGGACGCGCCTGAACGCCTTGCCGCAGGTCGATGAGATTTCGCTGATGACACATTTCTCCGACGCCGACGGCCCCAAAGGCATCGCCGTGCAACTCAAGGCCTTTGACGCCGTGACCCATGACCTGCCCGGCGAGCGCACGCTCAGCAACAGCGCCGCCACGCTGCGCCATGGTGAGGTGCTGGCCGGGCGATCCGACTGGGTACGGCCCGGCATCGCGGTGTACGGCAGCGCACCCGACTTTCCCGATCACAGCGCCGCCGACTGGGGCCTGCAGCCCACGATGACGCTGGCCTCCCGAATCATCGGCGTGCAGCACCTGGTGGCCGGTGACACCGTGGGCTACGGCTCCGGTTTCACCGCCGATGGGCCGCTGCGCATCGGCGTGGTCGCCTGCGGTTATGCCGACGGTTATCCCAGGCACTGCAGCACCGGCACGCCCGTGCTGGTGAACGGCGTGCGCACGCGCATGGTGGCCCGGGTGAGCATGGACATGATCACGGTGGACCTGACACCTGTGCCTGATGCCGGGATGGGCGCGGAGGTGACCTTGTGGGGCCAGTCTTCAGGTGGCGCCGCGCTGCCCATTGACGAGGTGGCGCAGGCGGGCGGGACCGTCGGCTACGAGTTGATGTGCGCGCTGGCGCTGCGGGTGCCGGTTCTTGCTGATTGAGTTTTGTTGAGGTCGGGGCAAGACCCGGCTGATCAGCGCTTGCGCAGGCCCAGCGCCATCACCGCCCCAACAACAAGCAAAGCCCCCGCCACTTGCACCGGCGCAATGGCTTGGCCAAGAATCAGCCAGGCCAGCACCAGTGCGAACACGGGCTCCACGTTCATGATGGCCGCGTTGCCGACCACGCCGAGCTTGGGCAACACGGTGAACATGATGGTGAACGCCGTGCCGTAGAGAAAAGTGAGCATGGCCAGTCCCCACCAGCCGGCTGTGGCCTGAGGCAGGTGAAAGCCGCCCTGGCTGGCCACCATGGTCAGGGCCAGGAGGCTGGCCATCGTCATGGTGGTGGCCGTGCGCACCCGGCCATCGACATCGGCGGCTTCATGCTGCGTGATGACCAGGGCCAGCCCGAAAGTGCCGGCTGCCGCCAGCGCGAAGGCCACGCCCGCGCCGATGCGCGCCCACTGGCCCGACGCGCCCAGGCCTGATGCTGCGCCCAGCACATCCAGCGCCAGCGCCAGTCCCAGCAGGATCACGGGCATGGCGACCAGCATGGCGCGCTCCGGCCGCTGTCGGTAAATCAGCCAGGCCCATAGCGCGGTCCAGATCGGATAGGTGTTAAACGCCAGCAGCGCCAGCGCCACCGGCAGCCGTGCCACCGACGAATACAGGCACAGGCTCTGGATGCCGATCAACAGCCCGATCACTGGCAGCATGCGCTTGTGGCGCGCGCTGAAGCGCACCCGTACACGCTGCAGGCTCAGGATGGCCACAATCACCAAGGCCGTGATGCCGCTGCGGAACACCACCGCAGTGGCCACATCCACCCCGTTGTTGAAGGCGATGCGTGCCGCCACATGGTTGGCACCCATCATCAGCGCGATGAGCAGCAGCGTGGCGAAGGCAGTGCCACTGATGGCCTTGCCTGGGCCTGCCATCAGTAGAGCCCGCGTACGCTGGCGTGCAGCCGCGCCAGGCCCAGCAGCGCATCGGTGAAGGGGGTGGGCACCTTCGTCAGCTCGCCCAGCTCCTTTACCACGGTCACCAGCGCGTCCAGCTCGACGGCCTTGCCGGCCTCTACATCCTGCAGCATCGACGTCTTGAAGGCGCCCAGCTTGCGGGTGACCTGGTGCCTGTCTTCGGGTTGCTGGTCGATAGGAATGCCTATGCGTGCGCCTATTTCCTTGGCTTCCAGCATCACGCTGGAGATAAAACCGCGCACCAGCTCGTCGCCCAGGATGCGGTCGGTGGTGGCGCCGGTCAGGGCGCTGATCGGGTTGACGCTCATGTTGCCCCAGAGCTTGAACCAGATGTCTTTCTGGATCTGGTCGGACACCGGGGCTTCGAAACCGGCTTTTCCCAGCAGCGCGGCGAGCTGTTGCACCCGGGCGGTTTTCTTGCCCGAAGGCTCACCCAGAATGAGCTTGTTGCCAAAGTGGTGGCGCACCAGACCGGGGCCATCCAGCGAGCAGCTCGCATGCACCACGCAGCCGATGATGTGCTGCCCTTCAATAGCCTGGGCCAGTGCGCCGGTGGGGTCCACTGACGTCAGGCGTTGGCCCGCCAGCATGCCGCCAAAGCCCTGCAAAAACCACCACGGAACGCCGTTCATGGCGGTCAGGACCATGGTGTTCGGGCCCATCAGCGGTGCCATCTGCCGAACAACTTCGGGCAGCGAAGGCGCCTTGACGGCCAGCACCACCAGGTCCTGCACGCCCAGGTCAGTCGGCGCGGCGCTGGATGCCACCGCTTGCGAGGTCACGCGCCCGCCCTGATGCAGGCGCAGGCCGTGCAGCTGCAGGGCGTCCAGCGTCGCGCCGCGCGCGACCACGCTGACGTTACAGCCCGCCCGAGCCAGCCCGCTGCCTATCCAGCCGCCGATGGCGCCCGCGCCGTAAATGCAAACCCGGTGGAAATGAGCAGCGGCTGCGCCGGTTTCAGTAGCCACGGGCCGCTTCCGTCCTGTGCCCGGGGGCCTTGAATTTCGCGAGCAACTCGCGCGCTGCGCCGGTCAGCAGCATGGTGTCCACACCCACGGCGACGAACAGCGCGCCGGCATCAAGCCATTTGCGCGCCTGCGCCTCGGAGGTGGAGAGTATGCCCGGCGCCTTGCCGGCCTGGAGAATGCGCGCGATGGCGTCGGCCATGGCGGCCTGCACCGCGGGGTGATCCGGGTTGCCGGGAAAGCCCATCGAGGCCGACAGGTCGGCCGGACCGATGAATACGCCGTCCACGCCTGGGGTGGCGGCAATGGCATCGAGGTTGCGCAGCGACTCGACGGTTTCCGCCTGCACCAGCAGGCAGACCTGGGCGTTGGCTTCATGGATGTAATTGGGATAGCCCTGCCAGCGCGAGGAGCGGGCCACGGCGCTGCCCATGCCGCGGATGCCATCGGGCGGATAGCGCATGGCCTGCACCAGCTGCGCGGCCTGCTCGGCGCTGTCCACCATGGGCACGAGCAGGGTTTGCGCGCCGAGGTCGAGGTATTGTTTGATGATCGCGGCTTCCCCGACCGGCACACGCGCGATCGGGTGTGTGGCCAGGCCCGGGAAGGAAGCCCTGGCGCTGGCGATGCCCTGCAACTGCGCGAGCACGGTACGCAAGTCGTTGGGTCCGTGCTCGCCATCAATCAGCAGCCAGTCGTAGCCGGTGCCGGCCATGATTTCGGCGCAATAGCCATCGGCCAGATCGATCCACAGGCCGATTTGCGGCTGCTTGTTGTGCAGGGCTTGCTTGAAGGTGTTGATGGGAGTGTGCATGGTCGTTTTCAATGGGAAGGTGAGTTGAATTGTGACAACAAAAAAACTGTAAGTACATACAGTATCATCGGGCGCATGGCCAAGGAAAAAACCATCTACACCTGCACCGAATGCGGTGGCACCAGCCCCAAGTGGCTGGGCAAATGCCCGCATTGCAACGCGTGGAACACGCTGATTGAATCGGTCGCTGAAAGCACTTCGCCGGTCAAAAACCGCTACAGCACCCCGTTCCAGTCGCTGGCCAAGGCCTCGGAAGTCACCGCGCTGGCCGACATTGACGCCACCGACATGACGCGCACCCCCACCGGCCATGAGGAGCTGGACCGCGTGCTGGGCGGCGGCATTGTGGAGGGCGGCGTGGTGCTGATTGGCGGCGATCCGGGCATTGGCAAATCCACCCTGCTGCTGCAGGCGCTGGACTCGCTGCAGCGCACCGGCCTGAACACGCTTTATGTCACCGGCGAAGAAAGTGGCGCGCAAGTGGCGCTGCGCTCGCGGCGGCTGGGGCTGCACGGTTCGCAGGTCAAGGTGCTGGCCGAAACCCAGCTCGAGAAAATCCTCGCCACACTGGAGGCCACCCAGCCGGCGATTGCCGTGATCGACTCCATCCAGACGGTGTATTCCGAGCAGCTTACTTCGGCGCCCGGCTCGGTCGCGCAAGTGCGCGAATGCGCGGCGCACCTGACGCGCGCGGCCAAGTCCAGCGGTGTCTGCATCGTGCTGGTCGGCCATGTCACCAAGGACGGTGCGCTGGCCGGCCCGCGCGTGCTGGAGCACATGGTCGATACCGTGCTGTATTTTGAAGGTGACACGCATTCGAGTTTTCGCCTGGTGCGCGCCATCAAAAACCGCTTTGGCGCAGTCAATGAAATCGGCGTGTTCGCCATGACCGAAAAAGGTTTGAAGGGCGTGACGAATCCGAGCGCCATCTTTCTGAGCCAGCACAGCGAGCCGGTGCCCGGCAGCTGCGTGCTGGTCACGCTGGAGGGCACGCGGCCCATGCTGGTGGAAATTCAGGCGCTGGTCGATGGCGGCGGCCCGAGTCCGCGGCGTTTGTCGGTGGGCCTGGACCGCGACCGGCTGGCCATGTTGCTAGCCGTGCTGCACCGCCACGCCGGCGTAGCCTGCGCGGACCAAGACGTGTTTGTGAATGCAGTGGGCGGCGTGCGCATCAGCGAGCCGGCGGCCGACCTGGCCGTGATGCTGGCGATCACCTCCAGCCTGCGCGGCAAGCCGCTGCCCAAGGGGTTTATCGCATTTGGCGAGGTCGGGCTGGCCGGCGAGGTGCGCCCCGCCCCGCGCGGCCAGGAGCGGCTGAAAGAGGCCGCCAAGCTTGGCTTTAGCGTGGCGGTGGTGCCCAAGGCCAATGCACCGAAAAAGAATGACAAGGCCTTTGAGGGTTTGACCATCCACGCCGTCGAGCGCATCGAGCAGGCGATGGAACTCGTGCGCAGCCTGAACTGAACTGAACTGAACTGAACTGAGTCAGGCAGTCAGAACACACCATGAAGCGCACGGTCTGTCATAGGCTGATATCGTTCGCTATAAAAATGGTAGCTGACTACGACCGTGCCATATGGGCCAGAGGCTGAAATGTCTTTAAAAAATGCAGGGAAACGGTTTTCAGTCCGGTACGCACTCCCCACAACGCCGCCTGCGCGCCGTGCCTGCGAAAATAGCGGGCATGAACTTCCAGAAAATTTTTGTTCCTGTCGCCGGCGTTGCGGTCGTGGTGCTGGCTTACCGGTTTTACGGCTGGGCTGGCGTGGCTGCGGCTGCCGCGGGTTTGGTGATGTGGGTGCTGCTGCACTTCACCCGCATGATGCAGGTCTTGAAGCGCGCTGCCAACCGGCCCATCGGCTATGTCGACAGCGCCGTCATGCTCAATGCCAAGCTCTTGCCCGGCATGACGCTGCTGCATGTGGTGGCCATGACGCGGGCGCTAGGCGAACTCAAGTCCGCCAAGAGCGAGCAGCCCGAGGTGTTTCGCTGGACCGACGGCACGCAGTCGCATGTGACCTGCACCTTTGTGGGCGGTAAACTGTCGCACCACGCGCTTTTCAGGCCCGCTCAAGACGGCCCGCCGCCCGCCCCGTAAAATCAATGTTTCGGGTTTTGTACCGGCTCCCTGGGTTGCCTGCGGGCGGGCACTCCCGATTTTCAAGAATCACTTCATCACAATCACCACAGGATCCGCATCATGTCCCCAGTAGCACCCTCCATGGAAGACCGCGACGGCAAAATCTGGATGGACGGCCAGATGGTCGACTGGCGTGACGCCAAAATTCACGTGCTGAGCCACACCCTGCATTACGGCTGTGGCGCTTTTGAAGGCGTGCGCGCCTACAAAACGGCCGAGGGCACGGCTATTTTTCGGCTGGAAGAGCACACCGAGCGTCTGTTCAACAGCGCCAAAATCCTGCGCATGAAGATTCCTTTCAGCAAGGAAGAGGTCAACGAAGCCCAGAAGGCCGTGGTGCGCGAGAACCATCTGGAGAGCTGCTACGTGCGCCCGCTCGCCTGGATCGGCTCGGAAAAACTCGGCGTCAGCCCCAAAGGCAACAAGATTCACCTGATGGTGGCGGCCTGGGCCTGGGGCGCTTACCTGGGCGAGGAAGGCATGAAGCGCGGCATCCGCGTCAAGATTTCCAGCTTCACGCGCCACCACGTCAACATCACCATGACGCAGGCCAAGGCGGTGAGCAACTACACCAACTCCATTCTGGCCAATATGGAAGCGCTGGATGACGGCTACGACGAAGCCTTGCTGCTCGACGCATCGGGCTTTGTCAGCGAAGGGTCTGGCGAAAACATTTTTGTGGTCAAGGGCGGCGTGGTCTATACGCCCGATCTGTCGGCTGGCGCGCTCAACGGCATCACGCGCAACACCGTCCTGCACATCTGCCAAGACCTGGGGTTGGAATTGGTGCAAAAGCGCATCACGCGCGATGAGGTGTACATCGCCGACGAAGCTTTCTTCACCGGCACGGCCGCTGAGGTCACGCCAATCCGCGAGCTGGATCGCATCGAGATTGGCGCTGGCTCACGCGGGCCGATCACCGAAAAAATCCAGAGCGCATACTTTGATATTGTGAACGGGCGCAACCCGAAATACGCCTCCTGGCTGAGCAAGGTTTAAATATGGCCCCCACGCTTGTCACTTCGTGTATTGCGCTGCCCCCCGAGGGGCTGCAGTCGCCTTGGGACGGCCCGGCGGCGCTGCACGCAACTTCTTAAGGAATTTATGAGTACATCATTCACCGTTGAGCTATTAGCCTCCGACCTCAACCCCCAAGGCGGCGTGTTTTGCCCCAACCCCAAAGCCGACATGAAGCTGTGGAACAGCCACCCCAAGGTCTACCTGGATGTGGCGCACACCGGCCAAGCCAAATGCCCTTATTGCGGCACGCTGTACAAGCTCAAGGACGGCGAACATTTTCATGGGCATTAAAGAATCGGGGTCAGGGCCCAATTTCGTTTGATGCGGCTCACGCCGGATGAAGCATCGTCCTGAATCGGGATCCAGCCCAAATTCTTTAATCATCGCGCCGCAATGGATAGGCGACGCGGTGATGACCGAGCCCTTGCTGCGCCGGCTGCACGCGCGTGGCGAACGCATTACAGTAGGGGCCTTGCCGTGGGTGGCGCCGGTGTACCGCGCCATGCCGCAAGTGGCCGATGTCATTGAATTTCCGTTTGCGCATGGCGGACTGCAATTCAAGGCGCGTCGCGCAATAGCCCAGCGCATCGAAGGCAAGTTTGACAACGCCTACGTACTCCCCAACTCGCTGAAAAGCGCGCTGCTGCCGTTTTTGGCCAGTATTCCAAACCGCATCGGCTACCTCGGCGAGGCGCGCGTGGGCTTGCTCACGCACCGGCTCAAAAACCCCAAAAACAAGCCGCCCATGGTGGCGTTTTATTCCGCCCTCAGCGGCGAGCATGATCTGGAAAACGACCGGCCGCAGCTAAAAATGGACGCAGCGGAGATCGAGCAAACGCTGCTTGGCTTAGGCTTGCAGCAGGGCGCATACGTCGTGTTTGCGCCCGGTGCCGAATACGGCCCAGCCAAGCGCTGGCCCGCCCGTTATTTTTCAGAACTGGCCGCCAGGCTCGACCTGCCGGTGGTGCTGCTCGGCTCGGGCAAGGAGGCCGCGCTGTGCGACGAGATTGCAGCGCCTGTCAACGTGGCGCTGGCAGGAAAATGCCTCAACCTGGCCGGAAAAACCTCGCTGCCTCAAGCACTGTGCCTGATTGCCGCCGGCAAAAGCACGGTCAGCAATGACTCCGGTTTGATGCATGTGGCCGCCGCGTTCGGCGTGCCGCAGGTGGCCCTTTTTGGCTCGTCGAGTCCCTTGCACACACCGCCCTTAAACGAGCAGGCCACCGTGCTGTGGCTGAAAACCGACCCCTCCTACCAGCCGCCGCTGGATTGCGCGCCGTGCTTTGCGCGCGAATGCCCGCTCGGCCATACCCGCTGCCTCAATGACATCAGTGCTGCGCGGGTGTTGCGGGTTTTGCAGGCGCTTTAGGGAAGCTCTGCGGCAGGCCTCCCAGCCCAGTCACCCGAACGTGCTGTGGCGGGTCCGCAATAACTGTGAACTTGCTACCTGCAAAGACGTCATGGCGCAAATTTTCAGCGCGCAGGCAAGACCCACAGGCCGGCAAACACGCGCGTCAAATGGTGCATCAATTGAGAATCATTAGCATTAACATGCTATAGTCATGTTTACGATAAGCCGCAAAAAATCACATTAAACGGTGCAGCTGCCGTTCATCCTGAAAGAGAAACGATGACTTCGACCCGCCCTGAAAACTTGATGCAGCACAAAGTGCTTGACCTTGCTTTAATGAAAAAAGGCGATTGCGCCACCGTGACTGGCTTGGCGTCAACCGAAGGGGCGGAGGCGTTGGCGATTAAAACGCGTCTATGGGAACTCGGTTTTGCCGCAGGTGAAAAGGTCCGGGTCGTGGCTGAGTCATTTCCTGGTGGCGACCCGATGGCTGTGCGACTGGGCAACACTACCTTCGCGCTGCGGCGACACGAAGCCGCGATGATTCACGTGGTCCGTTCCGACCTCCATGCTGCGTAACAGTACCTCCACTGGCGCCACATGAGTACCACCCAGCCACTGCGTCTTGCATTAGTGGGCAACCCCAATTGCGGTAAAACCGCATTGTTCAACCGTCTAACCGGCGCCCGGCAAAAAGTTGCGAATTATGCCGGTGTGACCGTCGAACGCAAAGAGGGGCAGTTCACATCCGCCGCAGCGTGTTCTTATCAAATCGTCGATCTTCCTGGCGCATACAGTCTGAACGCGATGACGCCCGACGAGGCCATCACGCGCGACGTATTGTTCGGCAGCCGTGCAGATGAGACGCCGCCAGACGTGATCGTGCTGGTTGCAGACGCCACGAATTTGCGATTGAACTTGCGTCTTGTGCTGGAAGTCTTGCGCCTGAAGCGCCCGACCGTATTGGCCTTGAACATGGTCGACGTTGCCCAAAAGCGCGGCCTGGTGATTGACACGGCCAGGCTGCAGGCCGAGCTGGGCATTCCCGTCATTGAAACCGTTGCCGTCAAACCGGGAGGAGGATCGGCGCTGATCGCGCAGCTGGACACCATGTCACCGCAGCCTCAGCGGCATGACATGCCGGCTGACGGCGTAGCGCGATTCAACACCGATAACACCGCAAGCCTGGAAGCCACGCAACGAGAGGTCCGCCGTATTCTGGACGCGGTCATCAAGAAGGCAGGCAGGGAGCAAACCACGGGCGACAAAATCGACGCCATTGTGCTTCATCCTGTGCTCGGCTACGTCCTCCTGGGAGTCCTCCTGTTCCTGATTTTTCAGGCCGTGTTCAGCTGGTCGAAATTGCCCATGGACCTGATGAAGAGCGCTGTGGACGGGCTCGCTCAGGCCGTGCACGCCGCCATGCCTGAAGGTGTCCTGCGCAGTCTGGTTGTCGACGGCATTCTGTCCGGCGTCGGCAGCGTGCTGGTATTCCTGCCGCAGATACTGATTCTTTTTCTGTTCATCCTGTCGCTCGAGGACTCCGGCTATCTGCCACGCGCTGCTTTCCTGCTGGACCGGCTGATGGGCAGCGTCGGACTGTCAGGCCGGGCCTTTATTCCGCTATTGTCGAGTTTTGCCTGCGCCATCCCGGGCATCATGGCAACGCGGACCATTCAAAATCCGCGTGACCGCCTGGCAACCATCATGATCGCGCCGCTGATGACCTGTTCGGCGCGGCTGCCGGTGTACGCCTTGATCATCGGAGCATTCATTCCCGATCGCTCCGTCGGCATTTTCAATTTGCAGGGGCTGGTGCTGTTTGGCTTGTATATTGCCGGCATCGTATCCGCAATGGCCGTTGCCTATGTACTCAAGCGCACAATGAGCAAGGGGCAGTACCAGCCGCTGATGCTGGAGCTGCCGAATTACCATTGGCCGAATCTGCGCAATCTGATCATCGGTCTGTGGGAACGTACCAGGATATTCATCACCCGTGTCGGTACCATCATTCTGGCGCTGATGATTCTGTTGTGGTTTCTGTCCAGTTTTCCGGCACCGCCAGTGGGTGCGATCGGTCCGGCGATCCAATACAGCCTGGCCGGACGGCTCGGGCATTTGCTGGAAGTGGTGTTCGCGCCGATTGGGTTTAACTGGCAGATCGCAATTGCGCTAATTCCAGGCCTGGCTGCGCGTGAAGTCGCGGTCGGCGCGCTCGGCACCGTCTATGCACTATCCGCCACCGGCGACCAGCTGGCGACCACATTGACGCCAATGATTGCAGCGACATGGACTCTGCCGACCGCGCTGTCTTTGCTGGCCTGGTATGTATTCGCGCCGCAATGTATTTCGACCCTCTCGATTGTCAAGCGTGAGACCAATTCCTGGAAACCGGCGCTGGCCATGGCGGGTTATATGTTTGCGTTGGCCTATCTTGGATCGTTCGCAACCTATCAAATCAGCCGCGCCTTGTCAGGAGGGGCTTAATGCAGGAATCTATCGCCGTTATCATTGTCGTTTACGCGTTCTGCTTGGTTGCGAAACGTTATGTGCCGCAATCGGTACAGCGGTTTGCGCGTATTCATATGGCGCGAGCTGCAAGGCGGTTGGGATGGATGGGTATAGCGAGCAAGTTCGAAACGGAAAAGCCGCCGGCACCTTCATGCTCGGATGGTTGCGGAAGCTGCGGCCGTTGTGGTTCCAGCGAGGCTGAACCCGCCATCAAGAGCTTCAGCATTTCGCCGGGGTCGATAAAGCGTTCGAGTAGCCGTTTTTAAAAGTCGGTGGATTTAGGGGTAGCGCAGCAGCGCAAAAAAAGACCACCTCGCGGTGGCCTTTTGAAAGCCCTCCTGGCGTGGAGGACATCATTGGGAGATCAACTCAATGGGTTACCAACGTTTTTTCTATTCCCTCACGCTTCGATGGTTGTGACAGCAACGTAAGGACTGTGGCGCACGGCTTCTGTTCTGACCATCCCCTAAATGGAGGAGTCGTCGAGTTTTTTTGGCCCAAATCGCAGAATTTCTTGATTTGTCTTACGATTTTTGATCTGCAGCCGGCAATTCGACAATAAAGGTGGCGCCGCCGCCGGGGCGGGCTTCGCAGCGGACGGTGCCGCCATGGCGCTGGCTGATGGATTTGACCAGGGCCAGCCCCAAGCCGACGCCGCCCTCACGCTCGCTGGCGCCCGGCAAGCGGTAAAACGGTTGAAAAATGCGCTCACGCTGCCCGGCTGGGACGCCCGGGCCGCGGTCATGCACCTTGATCACGGCCAGTTGCTTCATGCCCACATGAATTTGCGCCAGCTCCAGGCTGATGTCGCCGCTGCTGTAGCGCCTGGCGTTTTCCAGCAGGTTGCGGATCAGCCGGCGCAGCAGCCGCGGAGAGCCTTGCACCATCAGGCTGTGGCCAGTACTGGCGATGCCCAGCTCGGCTTGCAGTTCGGCATTGACGCGCGAGCATTCCTCGGCGGCCAGCCCGGTCAGGTCCAGCGTTTCAAAAGGCTCGGCGTCAGCCTGCCGGGCATCGAGCCGGCTGGCCAGCAGAATTTCATCGATCAACTGGTCGAGCTCGTTGATACTCCGCAAAATTTCAACTCGCCGGTTAATAGCGGGGGCCAGCGCAGTACGCGAAGCGACAAGCGTGGGGGCATCGTTCTCCATCAGTTCAAGCCCCATGCGAATGCGGGCCAGCGGCGAGCGCAACTCGTGCGAGGCATTGGCCAGCAGGGATTTGTGCGATTCCATCAGGGTCTCAATCCGCTCGGCAGCGTGGTTGAAACGCCTGGCCAGAAAAGCCACCTCATCGTGGCCCTCGGCATTGATACGCGCAGACAGGTCGCCGGCACCCCAGCGTTCCACGCCTCGTTGCAGGGCCTCCAGCCGCAGCGTCAGGCGACGCATGACGGGGTAAGCCCCCAGCGCCACGGCGAACCCCACAAGACCCAGCATCCAGCCAAAACTGAAACCAAACGGCGGCCGCATCCAGGGATTGCCGGGGGGACGTTTGGGCCGCGGCAGCAGCAGGTTCAGGGTCTGGCCGTCTTGGGTGACAACATCAAATTCCAGGTCCTCGCCCATCTGGCGGTCGGGCCTGGTTTGCGCCATACCGATGATTTCGCCCGTGGCATTGTGAATCAGTACTTCACGTATCGGCAGTTGCGGCGGGTCGCTGGTCAGCCGCCACGCAGCACCCACCAGAAAAGTCAGCACCATCACGGTCGCCACCACAGCGAGCCAGATGCGGACGTACAGGTGCGAGGTAAAGCGTGCCCACATAAAGAGAGTCAGTCTTGCTGCTTCGCAAAAACATAGCCCACACCACGCACCGTGAGAATGCGTTTGGGGTCTTTGGCATCCAGCTCAATGGCGCTGCGGATGCGGCCCATGTGCACGTCAATCGAGCGGTCAAACGCTTCAAGCTCGCGCCCGCGCACGGCTTCCATGATCTGGTCGCGGGTGAGCACCCGGCCCGCGCGCTCGGCCAGTGTCACCAGCAGGTCAAACTGGTACGAGGTTAGCTCGCAGGGGTTGCCAGAGACGGACACGGTGCGCGCATCGCGATCGATTTCGAGCGAGCCAAAGCGCATGACCTTGTGGGTACCTCCTGCTGCGTCGCCGCCACCGGCTTCACCGCCGCGGCGCAGTACCGCGCGAATGCGTGCCAACAGTTCGCGCGGCTCAAAGGGTTTGGGCAGGTAATCGTCCGCGCCAATTTCCAGACCCACGATGCGGTCCATCGGGTCGCCCTTGGCGGTGAGCATCAGCACGGCGGGGCGCGCGGAGTCGCTGGCCTGGCCCTTGATGCGGCGGCAGATTTCCAGGCCATCCATGTCGGGCAGCATCAGGTCCAAAATGACCAGATCGGGGGGACTGGCCTCCAACGCAGCGAGGCCGCTGGCGCCATCGCCAGCGTGAGTGAAGCCATAACCTGACTGGCGCAGATATTCACCCACCATGGCGGCCAGGCGGGCGTCGTCTTCGATCATTAAAAGCTGTTGGGTCATGGGCGGGTCCTCGGTTGCAGGGATGTCCCTTTGGGAAAGTCACAATGAAATTCATGGTGCGCGCAGCGCAATAATCCCGCTTGAAGCCACCGTAAAGTTACGGTAAATCGCAGTGGTTTTGTCGCAGCATACTCTTTTGAGCTGGGCCGCCAAGGTTTAAATAACGCTATTTAATTGATAGCCGTTCACACCCGTATCTATTGGGTTTGAGGCACTTTTGTCCTTGAAGCAAGCCATACCAACAGCAGCACCGGCAAACCCAGCAAGGCAGTCGCAGTGAAAAAGTGGCTATAGCCAAAGGCGTCCACATACTTGCCCGAATAACCCGCCAGGAACTTGGGCAAGAGCAGCATCATGGAACTGAAGAGGGCGTATTGGGTGGCCGAATAGTTGACGTTGGTCAGGCTCGACAAGTAGGCAATGAAGGCCGCCGAGGCGATGCCGCTGGAAAGGTTGTCCGCTGAAATAACCAGAATCAGCGCGTTGACATCATGCCCGCGTGTCCCCAGCCAGGCAAACAGCAGGTTGCTGGCAGCGCTGAGTACGGCGCCCAGCATCAGGACGCGCATCACGCCGAAGCGCATGGCCAGCGCACCCCCCATAAAGGCGCCGACCAGCGTCATGATGACGCCAAAGATCTTGGTCACGGCCGCCACTTCATCCTTGGTGTAGCCCATGTCCACATAAAACGGATTGGCCATGATGCCCATGACGACATCGCTGATGCGGTAAACCGCAATCAGCGCCAGGATCAGCAGGGCCTGCTTGCCATAGCGGCGCAAAAAATCGGCAAACGGGTCTATCAGTGCACTCTTGAGCCAGTCGGCCGCATTTTTGCTCGGTGGCAGTTCGCGGCGTAGGGGTTCTGGCGAAAAGAGCACCGTCGCCATACCGAGCAGCATGGAGGCGGCCATCACCAGATAGGCGGTTTGCCACGCGCCGTGCTGGTATACGGCGCCATCGACCACTTCGGAGCGCGCTGCAATCCACAGGGCACCGGCGCCCGCCCAGATCATCGCGATGCGGTAACCGGTTTGATAGGTGGCGGCGAGTGCGGCCTGGCGTTGCGGGTCGGCCGATTCAATGCGGTAGGCATCCAGTGCAATGTCTTGCGTGGCCGAGCCAAACGCCACCGCCAGCGCACACCACACCACGGGTTGCAGGGCCAGCTTGGGGTCGGTCAGGGCCATGGCCACCAGTGCCGTCATGATGATGGTCTGCGACAGCAGCAACCAGCTGCGCCGACGCCCGAGCCAGCGTGTGAGCAGCGGGATGGGCAAGCGGTCGACCAGCGGCGCCCACACCCACTTGAAGCCGTAGGCCAGGCCGACCCAGCTCAGATAGCCAATGGTGGTGCGGTCAATGCCGGCCTCGCGCAACCAGAAGCTCAGCGTGCCGAACACCAGCAGCAGCGGCAGTCCAGCCGAAAAACCCAGCAGCAGCATGCGCAGTGTTGCGGCCTCGGTATACACATGCCAGACATCGCGCCAGGGGTTCTTCCTGGCGCTGGATGCAGGGCTCAAGGAGGTGCTGGCGGCGCCGGCAGCGCCAGGGGTCGGCAATTCGGAGGAGGGGGGTTTGTCTGACATGGGCATTTCAATTTGTGACTATTATTCACGCATGTGCTTTTTATGCGAAGGCAAACACGCAGCCTGGTCAGGCCGCCGCGCATTTCTGCTGGCGGCTGGCGGCGCGGCGGCTGCTGCCGTGGCCATGCCTTTGCGGGCGCAAGTCGACGTGGGCGGGTCGTCGGGATTGCGCAATCTGGTGCCGGCTGAAGAGGTCGAAGGCGCGGCCACGCAGGAATATTCCAAGCTGCTGGCGCAGGCCCGGGCCAAGGGCGCACTTGCGCCGCAAAGCAACTCGCAGTTGCAGCGGCTGCGCCGCATTGCCACGCGGCTAATACCCCAAACCGCGCAATGGAATGACCGTGCCCGGCAATGGCACTGGGAAGTCAACCTGATTGGCAGCAAGCAAATCAACGCTTTTTGCATGCCGGGCGGAAAAATTGCTTTTTACACCGGCATTCTGGAGCAGCTCAAGCTCACCGACGACGAAGCGGCCATGATCATGGGCCACGAGATGGCGCATGCCCTGCGCGAGCATGCACGCGCCCGCATCGCCAAAAGCCAGGGTACGGGTACCTTGCTGTCGCTGGGTGCGCAGTTGCTGGGCCTGGGTCAGTTGGGCGATATGGCGGCCAGTATCGGCACGCAATTGTTGACGCTGCGCTTCAGCCGCGAAGACGAAACCGACGCCGACCTGGTGGGGCTGGAGCTGGCCGCACGCGGCGGCTACAACCCCCAGGCCTCGGTCAGCCTGTGGCAAAAAATGGAACAGGCGGGTGCGGGCGCCAACGGCCCCAGCTTTCTGTCCACGCACCCCTCCGGCCCCGACCGCATCCAGCAGCTGCAGGCCAACGTTCCCAAGGTCCAGGGCTTGTACCAGCGCGCACGCAGCTGAAGCCGCGTCGGGGCACCACACCCGGGTAGGGGTGTTTCCCGCCAGCATAGCGGACAATACAAGTGCTGCTTTTGCGGCCGCCTGCATTGTTTCCCGCAACCCGCGCGCTTATGACCACTCCTTCCCGGCCCGACTCCCGCAATACCGATCGTGGCCGCATGCCGGCCTTCTTCAGCCGGGCGTGGTGGCGCGCTTTCCGGCCCGCCCGGACCGGCATCAACAGCCGCGAGCGACTGCGTCTGGTGACGGGCTCGCTGATCGGCATCTTCCTGACCGGACTGTTGTGCCACCTCGCTGGCGGCACGGGGGTCTTGAACCTGCCCTGGCTGGTGGCCCCGCTGGGTGCCAGTGCCGTGCTGGTGTTTGCCGTGCCTGCCAGCCCGCTGGCGCAACCCTGGTCCGTTGTGGGCGGCAACACCGTGTCGGCATTGGTGGGCATTGCCGTTGTCCATGGCACGCATTTGCTGGGCTTTCCTGACTTGGCGGCCGGGCTCGCGGTGGCCACCGCCATTGCCCTGATGCTGGCCCTGCGCTGCCTGCACCCGCCGGGCGGCGCAACCGCACTGATGATGGTGCTGGGGGGCATATCAGATCCGGCTTTTGCCTTCTATCCCGTGATGCTCAATTCAGTGTTGCTGGTGGCCGCCGGCATCGCTTACAACAACGCCACACGCAGGTCCTATCCGCATACTCAGCTGCCGCTTGCCAGTGGGGTGTTATCCGGCAAGGCCCGGCAGCTGGACGCGGACCTGGACGCCATACTGGCGCGTTACAACCAGGTGCTGGACGTCAGCCGGGACGACCTTCAAACCCTGCTGGCGGGGACCCAGCTGCGTGCCTACGACCGCAAGCTGGCCGAAGTGCGCTGTGCCGACATCATGTCGCGTGATCTGGTGACCGTGGAGTTTGGCACGACCCTGCAGGAAGCCTGGGCGCTGCTGCGGGGTCGCGCCATCAAGGCGCTGCCGGTGGTGGACAGCAGCTTTCGCATTGCCGGCATCATCACGCTGGCGGATTTCATGCGTGCCGCCGAACTCGATGTGTACGACGGCTTCGACGACAAGCTGCGAAAGCTGCTCCGCAGCACCCGCAGCGCCTACTCGAGCAAGCCCAAGGTGGTGGGCCAGATCATGACGCGCAATGTGCGCGTGGCAGGCATGCAGCGCCACCTCGTGGACCTGGTGCCGCTGTTTGGCAGCACCGGCCATCACCACATTCCCATCATTGGGGAGGGCGAGCGCCTGGTTGGCATGATTACGCAGTCCGACTTGGTGACCGCACTGGGGCGGGCCGCTGACCCGGCCGTGTGACGCTGAAAAGGAGCACACGGAATCGCTGGCACCGCTACACTGTCACGCGGTGGTGCCTGCACCTTAAGATGGGCCATGTGTTACCCCGTTTTCTGGGGGGAAAACAATATGCCCTTTGCAAGGATTACGTCCCCAGTGGCCGACGACAAATTCCCTATCCGTTTCGGCGGCGGCGTTGCCTCGCCCGGTGTGAAATCCGCAGCGACCGTCCTGCCGTCATGAGCACCACAGACCCGGCTTTTCTCGCATTTCTGGAAGCGCAGCGTGCGGATTACCGCAGTTCGCTGCCCCAGCGGCTGGTACAAATTGAGTCGCTCTGGCGCCAGGTGCTGAACGACGAAGCGCCAGCGCAAGCGCTGGCAAGCCTGGAGCGCTGTGCGCACAGCCTGGCGGGCTCGGGCGCAACCTTCGGCTTTGCCGCTCTGGGCGACGCCGCACGGGTGCTGGAACTGGCCGTCAGTCCGCTGCTGGGCACTACACACGCCTTGACGTCCACGGCACAGAGCGAAGTGAGCCGGGCTGTTGAAGCGCTCCAGCGCAGCCTGTCTGGCGAGACTGGAATTCAGGGCATCTAGCCCCTAACCCTGTAACAAGACCGTCTCATGTCCTCTACCGATACGACCCTGAAAAACATGCCACATCCAAAAATTCATCAACATCGAATTGGTCTGGTTGCTGGAGCGATTCTGATTGTCGTGACTCTGCTGGCGGGCGTAACAGTCTTTTTCGTCATGGAGCGTCATGCCAAGGAGCTTCTGGGTAAAAGCCTGCAGATGTCCCTGAAAAATCGCGTGCAACTAAGCCAGACTGAAATTGGAGCCGGTTTTGACAGAACGATGCTCATTGCCACTCGTCCTACGCTGATGGATCAGATGCAACGGGTGAATGCAGACGCGGAAGAGGGCCCTGCCCGGGGCGCGCTAAACACGATCGCTCAATCGTTTCTCCAGACCGGACTTACGGGCATTGTGCTGCTTGACAAAGACGGACGCGAGCTGGCGCATGCCGGCTCCTTTGCACAAAAGTCAGTGCTGACCGTCCTGCTTAATCTGCCTGGGCGCGTGCAATTAATGTCGGATGGGCAACTGTTGCTGCATGCCGAGGCCGACATGAAACAGGCAGGACGTGTTGTTGGCAAGGTCATTACGGAAACATCGCTGCCTGCCACCACGGGCGCGCTCAAGGATGCCAGCCTTCTGGGCGAAACGGGAGAGCTGGCGCTGTGCGCGCCCTTCGGCCTCAACATGCAGTGCTTCCCAACGACGCTCAACCCCAAGAGCTTCACGCTATCCAAAAGGTCACCACAAGGCGTGTCATTGCCGATGACGCATGCCTTGGAGGGCGACACCGGATTCATTACCGCCCACGATTATCGCAACCAGGAGGTGGCGGCGGCTTACGCGCCGGTTGGCGATCTTGGGCTGGGGATGGTGCTGAAAATGGACAGCGCCGAACTGTATGCGCCCGTGTGGAGCCAGCTGCGCTATCTGATTCCGCTTCTGGCCGGCCTGCTTGCCCTCGCGCTGTTGTTGCTGCGTTGGCTGCTCACTCCGCTGGTGGTCGGGCTGGTTCGCTCGGAAGCGCAAGCCCAAAAGATGAGTGCAAGTTTGCGCGACAGCGAACGCCACGAACGGGCGCTGCTGGACAATGTGGATGAAGGCCTAGTGAGCATCTCCGATGTCGGCATGATTGAACTGTTCAACCCGGCTGCCGAGCACATGTTCGGCTACCGCAGCGAGGAAGTCGTCGGCAAGAACGTATCCATGCTGATGCCGGAGCCTTACCACAGCGAGCACGATGGCTACCTGGGGCGCTATCTTCAAACCGGTCAGGCGAAAATCATCGGAATCGGTCGCGAGGTGAAGGGGCTGCGCAGTGACGGCGGCGTTTTTCCTATGGACCTGCGAATTTCGGAGTTTTTCCTGGGAGGGCGTCGTCAGTTCATTGCCAGCATACGCGACATCACCGAGCGCAAGCGCATTACCGAGGCGTTGCGTGCCAGTGAATTGCAGTTGCGCCAGATCACCGACACCGTACCGGCCCTGATTGCCTACCTGGATCTGGAACAACGATTCCGCTTTCACAACAAGGCCTACGAAGAGGTTCTTGGCCTGAGCTTCGGGCAGATCAATGGCCACACCCTGGTCGAAGTGCTCGGCCCGCAAACCTACGGGGGTGTCCAGGACAAGGTTGAAGAAGTGCTGAGCGGCTATGCCGTGCACTACGAGCGCGACCAGATGACGTCGCAGGGCAAGCTCAGAAGCTACGCCTTTCAGTTTTTCCCGCGCTATGGCGAGGGCGCGGACGAAGGCAAGGTCATCGGCTTTTTCTCGATGGGCACCGACATCACCGAGCTCAAGCGCATTGACCGCATGAAAACAGAATTCGTCTCAACAGTCAGCCACGAGTTGCGAACACCGCTGACCTCGATCCGCGGTTCGCTGGGACTGATCGCGGGCGGTGTGGCCGGTGAACTGCCTGAGGCCGTGAAGAGCCTGGTGGGCATTGCCAAGAACAACTGCGAGCGCCTGATCCGGCTGATCAACGACATCCTGGACAGCGAAAAAATCGAGTCTGGCAAGATGCGCCTGGACCTGCAGGTCGTCAACATCAGGCAGCTGGTCCAGCAGACGCTGGCCGCCAATGAAGGTTTCGCGGGCCAACACCGCGTGAAGATGCTGTTGCAGGCGCCCGATGCGTCGCTGCAGGTGCGCATTGACAGCGACCGCATGACCCAGGTGCTGACCAATCTGCTGTCCAATGCTGTGAAGTTTTCACCGCCGGAGAGTGCGGTGGAGGTGAAGGTGTCCCGCGTGGGCCAACAGGTGCGAGTCGAAGTCGCGGACCACGGCCCCGGTATTCCGGAGGAATTTCGCGGCAGGATCTTTCAGAAATTTTCTCAAGCGGATTCTTCCGATAGCCGGCAGAAAGGCGGGACCGGTCTCGGGCTCAACATTTCCAGAGCCCTCATCGAGAAGATGGGCGGCCAGATCGGCTTTAGCAGCGAGGCGGGTGCAGGCACCACCTTCTTCTTTGAGTTGCCAGAATGGCGGGACCCGGCGCCGCTGCGCCAGCCTTTCAGGGCGCGGGCTGCATCCCCCAGGCATCGCATCCTGATTTGCGAGGGCGACCTCGACGTTGCGAGACTCATCAGCATGATGCTGGGCAAAGCCGGGTTTGAAGTCGATATCGCGCATAGTGCAGCTCAAGCTTTGACATGCCTTACGCGCAACAACTACGATGCCGTGACGGTGGACCTGAAGCTGCCAGGCCAACACGGCGCCGCCTTCATCAGTGCGCTGCGCGGCGAAGAAAGAACACGCCACCTGCCCGTCGTGGTGATCTCGGCCATGGCCGAAGCAGGGCGGTTGCAGTTCAACCACAAACCGCTGACAGTCTCGGACTGGCTTGAAAAGCCGATCGACGAAAACCTGCTGATCCTCAGCGTTCGCCGGGCCGTCGCCGGCCTGCATTCAGGCAAGCCGCGCATCCTGCATGTGGAAGACGATCCAGACATCCAGCGTATCACCGAAGCGATTGTCCAGGATTTTGCAGACTTCGAATTTGCGGCCACGCTGGACCAAGCCCGAGCCCGGCTGCGCGAGCACCGGTTTGACCTGGTGCTGCTGGACCTCGCGTTGGGCGAGGATTCGGGCTGGGATCTCGTGGCTGATATCGATGCGCTCGATCCACGGCCGCCGGTGATCGTGTTTTCGGCCAGCGATGTGGATCCGGCCGACGGCCAGCGGGCCGAAGCGGTCCTGCTCAAAGCCCATACTTCCAATACCGAGCTGTTAAATACCATCCAGCGGATTCTTCAGATTCCCGGAGACCCTGGCCCCACCCGTCCCCAAACCCTGAGTTGACCCATGCCCGCACCCTTGAATCGCATTCTTTATGTTGAAGACGAACCGGACATCCGCGCCGTGGCGCAGATGGCCCTGGAAGCCGTGGGAGGTTTCGTCGTGATCGCCTGCGCCTCCGGTCAGGAAGCGCTGAGTGCCGCACCGCAGGCCCAGGCCGATCTGTTGCTACTGGACGTCATGATGCCCGGCATGGACGGGCCCAACACGCTCAAGGCTTTGCGTGCGCTACCTGCCACAGCCCAGACGCCGGTGATCTTCATGACGGCCAAGGTGCAGGCCGCAGAAGTGACGGTATACAAGGGCCTGGGCGCGCTGGAAGTGATTCCCAAGCCCTTTGACCCGATGGAGCTTTCTGCGCAGATTCAGCGTATCTGGGCGGCGCAGATTTGATGTTTGGCGCTTGAGTTTGTCGCTGTTTAAGGGTTAAAAGTGACGATAGCCCTTATGGGACGGATGTAAGTAGCTATTGATTTTATAGTGACCAGGTCCATACAGGGTCGTGCGAACATGTCACAATGTTGGGTACAGAAACTGGAAACTGCCGGGCGGTCAAGGCCGCAGAGGCAAATCCGTTGCAACGCAGCGAATGGAGGCTTCAGAATGGCTAAGCGCTCGTTTCCCCTGTCCAAGGTCTACGGTCTGCTCGAGCCGGGACCGGTGGTGCTGCTCACCACCGCGCACAAAGGCGCGGCCAACGTCATGACGATGTCGTGGCACACAATGATGGAGTTCGAGCCGCCGCTGGTGGGTTGCGTCGTCAGCAACCGCGACTTCAGCTTCGATGCGCTCAAGGCGACGCGTCAATGCGTACTCAACATTCCCACGGTGGAACTGGCGGCGAAGGTAGTGGGCTGCGGCAACACCTCCGGCCGCCGCGTGGACAAGTTCAAGTCCTTCGGCCTGACGCCGGAACCGGCGTCGCTGGTCGGCGCGCCGCTGATCGCCGAGTGCTACGCCAACCTGGAATGCCGGGTGGTCGATACGCGGCTGATGAATCGCTACAATTTCTTCGTGCTCGAGGTGCTCAAAGCGTGGATCGACCCGGCCTGCAAAGAACCGCGCACGCTTCATCACCGGGGGCGGGGCGTTTTCATCGTGGCCGGCGAGACGATCAAGCTGCCGTCGAAGATGAAGTGACCTGAGCTGATCGACGAGTTTCGGTCCAGACAAAAGAGAATTTTTATCTCGATGATGCGCTTGGCATTTTGGACCAGGCATGGAATTGGCTCTAGGCGTCGGCGATTCGACCGTCGACCGGTTCAGGCGACCCTGATACGTCTTCAGATTGACCGAAAGCAGCTTTTAACGTGCCGCATAACCGGCCCGCGCAGAGCGGGGGGTCCGTGTTGATCGGAGCTTGGACGCCGCCTCACGCCGTGCCTCAGATCTCGCAGCGCCACACTAGTGACCACCCAGGAGCCGGCCGTTGACCATCTGCCCGTACATCGAATCGGGAGAGTCGTGGAATTTCTTTCGCGTGGCTTCGACGGAGCCGGTAAAACGCGGGTCCTGAGGGCGGTCCTGGCTGTTCATGAACATGGCAACATCCCACGCGTCCTGATCGCTGAGCATTCCACCGCGACTCAAAGGCATGTTCGCTTTGATGAACCCGGCCGCGTTGCCCACCTGGTGCATGCCAGCTCCCCAGTTGAAAGAGTTCTTGCCCCATAGCGGTGGAAATGTCACCTGTCCCGCGCTGCTCTGGCCTTGCCCGTCTGCGCCGTGGCAAAGGGCGCAATTGGCTGTGTAGACACGCTCACCTCGTGCATAGTCTGCTGACAGCGGCGGCTTGGGCAATTTGGGATAACCACTTCCTGGCACTTTGGTTCCGACCGGCGCTCCTTTGGCGAGCCAGTAGGAATATGACTCAAGCGCGACCAGCACCGGATCGCCCAGAGGCGGAGCCTTGCCGTTCATGCTGTAGCGAAAGCACCCCTGGATTCGTTCGGCCAACGTGCTGATCTTGCCGTCCTTGGCGCGGTAGGCCGGGTATGAAATGAATGCCCCCCACAGAGGGGCCGAGTCGGCGCGCCGGCCCGCATCCAAGTGGCAATTTGCACACCTGAGAGAGTTGCCGACGAACTTGCCAGCAAATTCACGGGTGCGTGTGAATATTCGCTCACCTTGTAGAACTACTTTGCCAAACTCGTCGTCAGCAAGGCTGGCTTCGGGGGGCGGCTTGAAAGGCTTCGCAGCCGATGTCACTGTTGCGTCCACAGGCGTCGCTGGCTGCGCCGCTGCTGCTGTCTCGGCGGCGCCTCCGATGGAGGCCATCAGGAAGACGAGGGAAAGCATGGCGAATGGGAGACGGAGCCGGGGGTAGTTCATGGCTTGGCTCCTTCGGTCTTGGGACGCCGACTGCCGGCGGTTGGCAGGCTGGCGAAATAGTCGGCCAGCGCGCTGATCTCGGCGTCAGAGAGCTTGTCGGCAATCAGTACCATGAGCGTCAATGGCCCCGGCGGTCGCAGGCCGTGTTTCCATCCCCTGAGTTGACCGGCGATATAGGCGGCGGGCTGTCCTGCCAGCGGAGGGAAGCTTTCTCCGACGCCAAGACCGGCGGGTCCGTGGCACTGGATGCAAGCGGGAAGGCCATCGGTCCAGCGCCCACGCGTGGCAAGCCAAGCACCCGTGTCCGCATGGCTGGCCTCGGGGACGCGAGCGGCCGTGACCGTCGACGGCAAGGCGCTAAAGAACGCAGCCATTGCTTGTCGCTGGGCATCCGTGAGCGCCTTTGCGATTGGCTGCATCACAGCGTTCTGCCGAGTGCTGGCGGCGAACGCATTCAACTGTTCGAGAAGATAGCTTTGGCCGAGACCGGCGAGACGGGGGAAGCCTGCCGCGCCGTTCCCTTCGCCCTTGGCGCCGTGGCAGGCGACGCATGCGGGGACACCTTGGGTCGTCCCTTTCGTCGCTATGGTTTGAGCCATGCTCATAGGAACATCCAGCGCGAAGGCGCTGCCTATCCCGCACATCATCAAGAGCGCGCCAAGCGTCCGGTGCATCGTCCTGGACGCGGAAGCGCGCCGAGCAAATTCAGGCATCTGGCCTCTCCATATTGAATGAATCCATCCAGCTGCTGCTGGTATGGCGACATTAGCGTAAAGCCTCATGAGCGCTCGTAGGACGGCATCTTGATAGCTTGATAGAGCATTGATCGTCATGTTGCAAGCCTCAGTCTGAGACACCGGCCCGATCGACGGGTGATGTCCCCAGCAGCGATTGCGCGCAACGCATCGCATGAGGTATCGGTCTGCGAGCTTACCCTGCGGCAAAAGGTTGCACCCACGCACGGTGGCCTACGCTGTGGATAAATGCCTGAATAACTCAGAAATTTGGTGCCAGCCGTGGGCTTGCCGATCATGCTCGAAAAATAGGCAGTCGGGGTGGCACCTCACGACCCAAAACCGTCCTTCTATTTTCCACGGAGCAGATGCTCAAACGTCGAAGTTCATGGGCGCTGCGCAGCTTTATCGTACGCCGTCCAAGGAGGCCCGACTATTTCGCTTTCGGCCATTTGCCTTCGGCGTTGACGCCATCCTTGCGCGCCCGCCGTGCGGCGTCTTCGTCGCGCGCTGCGTCGATGACCCGCATCACGCCGTTGAGGTCGGCGAGCTTTTCGTTACGCTTGAAGTGCCCGGTAAGTTCGCTCTCCGGCTGCAGCGCACCGGTTTCGTAAAGCGACCAGATTTCCTTGCCGTAGTCGGTGCGCAGAAGTTCCGGGGCGAACTGGCCGAAGTAAGTGGCGAGGTTATCAACGTCGCGCTCGAGCATTCGGCTGGCATTGTTGTTGGCTGCTGCGTCGATCGCCTGCGGCAGGTCGATGATCACCGGCCCATCGCTGTCAATCAGCACGTTGTACTCGGAGAGATCACCATGCACGATGCCGGCGCAGAGCATGCGGACGACCTGCCGGATCAGAACAGCGTGGTAGCGCCGGGCTTCGTCTCCGCTCAGGACGACGTCGTTGAGCCGCGGCGCAGGTGAGCCGTTTTCATCGGTCACCAGCTCCATCAGCAGCACGCCTTCGTGGAAGTTGTACGGCGTTGGCACGCGAACGCCTGCGGCCGCAAGGCGGTGCAGCGCATCGACCTCGGCATGCTGCCAGGCGGCCTCCTGCTCCTGGCGCCCGTAGCGTGAGCCCTTGGCCATGGCGCGGGCCTGGCGGCTGTTCTTGATCTTGCGGCCTTCGGTGTAATCGACGGCCTGACGGAAGCTTCGCTTGTTGGCTTCTTTGTAAACCTTGGCGCAAAGCACCTCATCGCCACACTGGACGACATACACCATGGCTTCCTTGCCGCTCATGAGCTGACGGATGACCTTGTCGACCAGGCCATCGGCCACCAGTGGCTCGATTCTGCTCGGGGTTTTCATGCCTTCTGTTCGCTCTTGTGCAGCTTGCCATAGGCGGTGAGAAGGCGTTGGTGCATGTCGCAGTCGGCCAGGTTCAGCCCGAGCGCGGGCTGGCCGAAAAAGCGCAGCTCGCCTTTGAGAAGGGCTTTGGCCTGGCGCAGCGTTTCGGCACCGTAGAGGTTTTGCAGGGTGGCGGCGTAAGGCGCAGCATCGTCGAGCTTCCGCAGGCTTTCGATGCAGCGGTACACGCGGCGGCGATCGGCATTGATTTGTCCGAAATGGCGAATCCATTCGCATCCTTCGCCGATGGCTTCTTCGTTATCGAACGCCAACGCCAGCAGGGTTTTCAGTTCGCCCACGCGCAGGTCTTTCCAGAACGCGTCGTCGCCGGGTGCTAGGCCGATCAGGGCCGCGACCAGGCGCTCGTCGGTGAGGCCGCTTTCATTGAGCGTGTCGAGTAGATCGCTGCATTCTTCGTTGTCGAGTTCGGGCAGGTGCAGGATGGCTTCGCGGATGCTGTTGGCAACGCTGTTGTTCTCCCATTCGAGTTCGTCGATCGGGTAGATCTCCGACATGCCGGGAACAATAATGCGGCAGGCATAGACGCCCAGATGGGTGAAGTCTGCAACGTAGATGTCGTGGCCGCTGGCGTGAATGCATTCGACCAGCCAGGCATAGTCTTCGGCGGTGGTGGTGCTGAAGTTCCAGTCGTGGAATGCGAAATCCGGTTTGTCGCCGAGGAAGTTCCAGCTGATGATGCCGCTGGAGTCCACAAAGTGGATTTCGATGTTCGGCGAACTGGCGATTTCTTCGAGGTCGAAACCGGGTTCCGGAAAGCCAGCCAGCGCGTCAAGCGCCCGCCCCTGCAGCAACTCGGTCAGCGCGCGTTCCAGTGCAATTTCGAAGCGCGGATGGGCACCGAAGCTGGAGAAGCAGCCCTGGTCCTGTGAATTGAGCAGGGTCACGTTCATCACCGGGTATTGGCCGCCCAGCGAGGCGTCTTTCACCAGAATGCCGAAGCCGGCGTCACGCAGGCCTTGGATGCCGGCCGCGATGCGCGGATAACGATTGATGACGTCTTGCGGCACGTCAGGCAGGCAAAGCCCCTCGCTGATGATGCGGAACTTGATGTGGCGCTCAAAAATTTCCGACAGCGCCTGCGTTCGCGCCTCAGCCTGCGTATTGCCGGCCGACATGCCGTTGCTGACATACAGGTTGCCAATGACGTTGACCGGGAAGTGGATCACGGCCTCGTCACGCTGGCGCACGTAGGGAAGGGCGCAGATTCCGCGCTCCATGTTGCCCGAGTTGAAATCGACCAGGGTGCTGGCGTGGATGCTGCCCTTGGGGTTGTAGAACTGCTGCAGTTCGGGCGTTAGCAGGGCGCGCGGCCATGCGCCGCCCGCCCCGGGCGCAAACCACTGCTCCTGCGGATAGTGCACGAAACTGCGACCCGCGCCGCCCTCGGCGTATGGCTGGCCGAGGTAGTAGTGGTTCCAGAAGTAGTTGCAAGACAGGCGTTCAAAAAATTCGCCGAGCGCGCTGGCCAGCGACGCCAGTTTGGAGGCGCCCTTGCCGTTGGTGAACATCAGCGGGCAGTCCCGGTCGCGCACGTGCACCGACCAGATGCCATCGATGGGGTTGAGCCACGAACGTTCCTCAACGTGAAAGCCAAGGGCCTCCAGCTTGGCCTGCATGGTGTTGATCGAGGATTCAAGCGAGGCATCCTTGCCGACGATGAAGCTTTCTGATTGCATGGGTAGTCCTGCTGAGTGCTGTATGGGGAGAGAAATGCCTGCCAGCGCCGCTGGGGACGTTTACCCGTAAAGGGCCGCCGGTGGCTTGGCGACCCCGTGGTGGTCGATATCGGCAGTTCGTTATCGGTGATGCGGGGTCGGCAACCGGGGACGACGGCGCCCGGACTGAGGTGAAGCTTGTGATTATCTCGCATCGGCGCCTTACTCGGCATGCCCCCATGCAGTGCGAGGGCTTAGGCGGCCGCCAGCACCTTGCGCACGGATCGCGGTGATTTCTACCTCATCGGGCGGGCGATGAATTGGGGTGCCGTTGTAGTTTGCCGCTATCGGGCCTTTTGCTGAATGTCGGCTTCTGGCCGTTATATAGACATCTCTAATGGTTTGAGGCGGGGTGCTCAATCTGCCGCCAGGCAGTACGATGTAGGGCAAACGAGATCCGACCATGACCAAGACCGACATCCTGACCGTCACCATGAATCCAGCCCTGGACGTGTCAACGTCGACCGACAAGGTAACGGACACGCACAAACTCAGATGCACTGCCGCGAAACTTCACCCTGGGGGTGGCGGGATCAACGTGGCCCGCGTCGTGCAGCGGCTGGGCGGCGACTGTCTCGCGCTTTACCCGGCTGGGGGAGCGAAAGGGCAGTTGCTGCGACAGATGCTCGACCAGGAGCAGGTGCGCAGCCATTGTGTCGCTATTGCAGATGAGACGCGTGAGAGCTTTTCTGTCCACGAAGTGTCTAGCGGGCGTGACTTTCGCTTTGTGTTGCCCGGGCCTGCATTGACGCCACTGGAGTGGGAGGCCTGCCTGGAGTACGTGAGCGTACTCGAAGTGCCTCCCCGTTATCTGGTGGCCAGTGGCAGCCTGCCGCCCGGTGTGCCTGACGACTTTTACGCGCGACTGGCAAGGCTGGCGCGCGCGCGCGGCAGCCTTGTGGTGGTGGATACGTCAGGTCCGGCGCTGGCAGCAGCGCTGGCAGAAGGGGTGTATCTGGTGAAGCCAAGCCTGCGGGAGTTGCGCGACCTGACCGGCCGGCCGCTGACCACCGAGCCGCAGTGGCGCGAGGCTGCACGGCAGATCATCAAGGATGGACAGGCGCAGGTCGTGGCACTGTCTCTGGGCGAGGACGGCGCACTGCTTGTCACCGCGGACAGAACGCTACGTGCCCAGAGCGTGCCGGTGAAGGTGGAAAGTTCCATTGGTGCCGGCGACAGCTTTGTCGGCGGCCTGATCTGGGCGTTGAATCGAAATGCCGATCTTGAGCAGGCGTTCCGCTATGGCATGGCGGCAGGCGCAGCCGCCATGCTCACTGCGGGAACCGCGCTGGGCCAGGCGGCGGATGTGGAACGGCTCCACAACGAGGTAACCGTCGCGCCAGCCTGAGCCGATGACCCGCAAGCCTCGCGCTGCTTCATGGTCTTGCCGCGCAGGACGCTACATGTTGCGCCGGTACTGCTCACCCACCTCGAACGTCATCAGCACAGCATAATGCCAGGGGCCTGCCTTTGTCGCGCGGATCAGATTTGCGCCCCACTTCTCCTCAACAATTATTTGAACCAGATCCTCCGATGAAGAATACTCAGTCATCGCTTGCCGCCCTCACCCTTGGCGCCGTAGGGGTCGTTTATGGCGATATTGGCACCTCACCGCTCTATGCATTCAAAGAGGTTTTTGCCAGCGGGCACGTTCCCGTCACCCCGGATAACGTCTTAGGCGTCCTGTCCCTGTTCTTCTGGACGCTGACAGTGATCGTATCGATCAAATACGTCGTCCTCATTATGCGAGCGGACAACCATGGCGAAGGAGGGTTGATGGCGCTCCTTGCACTGGCTTCCCAGTCGGTCAAGGACAACCCCAGACTCAGGCGGACACTCATGATTTGCGGGGTGTTTGGCGTGGCGCTGTTCTTTGGGGATGGCGTGATCACACCCGCCATATCCGTGTTGTCCGCAGTGGAAGGCCTGGAGATCGTGACCCCGACAGCCAAGCCCTATGTCCTGCCGATAACCTTGACTGTGTTGGTCCTGCTTTTCATGGTTCAAAGGCGCGGGACAGATCAACTTGGAAAGTTTTTCGGACCGATCATGGTTGTCTGGTTTGTCGCTATTGGCCTGATGGGGCTGGTGCCCATCATCAACCATCCCGCAGTGCTCAAGGCAGCCTCACCTTACTACGCATTGCATTTTGGTGTAGAGCATTACCAAGTTGCGTTCGTCACCCTGGGTGCCGTATTTCTTTGCGTAACTGGGGCAGAAGCGCTCTATGCAGATATGGGCCACTTTGGCAAATCGCCTATTCGTGTGGCTTGGTTTACTCTGGTGATGCCGTCATTAATATTGAACTACTTCGGGCAGGGTGCCCTTGTGTTGGTCAATTCGAAGTCCGTCGGGAACCCGTTTTTCTTGATGATGCCTGACTGGGCAACCATCCCGATGGTTGTCCTTGCAACTGCCGCCACGGTGATTGCGTCCCAAGCACTGATTTCCGGGGCTTTTTCCGCCGCCAAGCAGACGATCCAGCTCGGATACTTGCCGCGACTGTCCATTCTTCACACCTCCGAGTACGACACCGGCCAGATTTATGTTCCGGCCGTGAATTTTGCATTACTCCTTGGCGTGGTCTTGGCCGTTGGCATCTTCGGCTCGTCTACCGCGCTTGCTGCGGCTTACGGGATTTCGGTGAGTTTGGTGATGGTGATCACCACGGTCCTGACGTTCTTCGTCATCCGCTACGGCTGGGGTATGCCGCTCTATCTATGCCTTGCCGCGACGGGCTTCTTTTTTGTTGTCGATGTTTCGTTTTTTGCATCCAATCTGCTCAAGATTGCAGACGGTGGCTGGTTTCCTCTGCTGATGGCGGCCGCCCTGTTTGTGATTCTCGTCACCTGGAAAGACGGACGGAGCCTTCTTTCGGCCAAATTGCGCAAGGATGCTCTGGATCTCAAGCCATTTCTTGAAAGTGTTTTGGCTTACCCTCCAGTGCGCGTTCCAGGTACTGCCGTGTTCATGACGGCAGAAGCGGGTGTCGTGCCAAACGCATTGCTGCACAACCTCAAGCACAACAAGGTGCTCCACGAGAACAATTTGTTTCTCACGGTTCAAAGCCAAGAGGTCCCGCGAATCCCCGCGAACAGGCAAGTCGAGATCACCCCACTGGGACACGATTGCTGGCAGGTCATCCTGAACTTTGGTTTCATGGACGATCCCGATGTGCCGCGAGCGCTTCAGCAAATTACCAGTCAGGGTTGCGAGCTGGATCCCATGAAAACGAGCTATTTCCTGTCGCGCGATATCGTAGTTCCGACCATTGGCGATGAAATGGCGCCATGGCGGGAAAAGATATTTGCCCAAATGCACCACAGCGCAAGTGGTGCCGCCAGCTTCCTGCACTTGCCAAACAATGCAGTCGTTGAATTGGGCTCGAAGATTGAAATTTGATACTTGTCAGGACGTCCAGGGGCTGTTGGCGCCAGTTGACTATTGAGTACCCCTGGTCAGTTCTGAATCGGCGCAATCTACTTTGGATGGTCAAATCACGATCGGCGGGAGCACACTACTACCTGTAGGGGTCAATTTTTTCGAATTCCGGTTAATGACAGAACCGTTGACTCTTCGTATGACCGGTGTTATCTGCATCTTCGGCATCTATCACCTTACGGTCCTTTGGCAGTCACGTTGGTCTTGGCACAGTGGTCGATCCGAGCACCTCGAGTTGATCGTTGCCATATACGCGACTCTTGGCATCTTGCTGCTAATTGCGGCACGCAATCACCATTTGGTCAATAATTAAAACCCATATCGCCATATAAATAGTTGACGATTTGACCGGAAAGAACCGATCCAAGGGAACTGTACATAAATTGGAGCAATAAACTCAAGAGACAAAGGTGGATTGATGGAAAGTCTTGATCTCAGAGTCCTGGGTGATGCGCTGAACTGGCAAAGCGCTGGGCACGCGGTCACGCTGGTCACCGTCGTCCAAACCTGGGGTAGCGCGCCGCGGCCACCGGGCGCCCTGCTTGCGGTGCGTGACGACGGGGTGGTGAGTGGTTCAGTATCAGGTGGCTGCGTCGAAGACGATTTGATTGCCCGCATCAAGGCGGGCTTCAAATCTGTCGGCGGTGGCATGCCCGCATTGGATAAGCCTGCCATGATCGCCTACGGTGTCAGCAAGGAGGAAGCGACCCGTTTCGGCTTGCCCTGCGGCGGTACCCTGCGGCTGGTGCAGGAGCCCTTGCTGGACACCACCTGGGTGGCGCAATTGCTGGCGCGCACGGCGGACCATCAGCTGGTGGCGCGCACGCTCACCTTGGCCACTGGCGCGGTGCAGCTGTCGGATGCGGTGCGGGGTCAGTCCATGCACTTCGACGGCAGCACGCTGACCACCGTGTTTGGCCCAAAATGGCGCTTGCTGTTGATTGGCGCCGGCCAGTTGTCGCAGGCCGTGGCGCAGATGGCGCTCATGCTCGATTTTGAAGTGCTGGTGTGCGACCCGCGGGAGGAATATGCTGCCACCCTGGCGACCGGTGTGCCTGGCATTCGGCGCGTCGAAGGCATGCCCGACGATGTGGTGCGCGAGCTGGTGCCCGATGCCCACACGGCAATAGTGGCCCTCACGCACGACCCAAAACTCGACGACATGGCATTGCTCGAAGCGCTCCAGTCAAGTGCTTTCTATGTAGGCGCCTTGGGGTCGCGACGCAACCAGGACGCCCGCAAGGAGCGACTGGCGAAGCACTTCGATTTGAGCGCTGAAGAGCTGGTCCGATTGCACGGCCCGGTGGGTCTGGCGCTGGGTGCCAAAACGCCGGCCGAGATTGCGATCTCCATCATGGCCGAGATCGTGCAGGTCAAAAATGTGGTGGCTGCGGCAGCGGCAACGACCACTGCGGGCGGTGCGCTGATTTGAGTTTGCCCACCGTCATTGTTCTGGCCTCCGGGCGCGGCGAGCGTTTTGCAGCGTCGGGCGGCACCACCCACAAACTGCAGGCACGGCTGGCGGGCAAGACGGTGCTGCAACACACGCTGGATGCCGTGCGAGCCAGTGGCCTGCCGTGGCATCTTGAAGACGGCGGCCATCCCGGCATGGGCGACTCGATTGCAGCCGCGGTGCGGACGACATTGCAGTCCACACCGCAGGCCACTGCCTGGCTGATTCTGCCGGGTGATTTGCCCCTGATTCAGAGTGACACCCTGCGTGCTGTTGCGGCGGCACTGAATGGTCACGATGTGGCG